>UQBJ01000014.1 GCA_900539255.1 uncultured Campylobacter sp.
AAGACGCGATTTGTCGCTACAAATCAAGGCAGGATTTTAGCAAGATTCGCCGAGTGATGTAGTGCTTAAAAGTGGCTTTTTAAGCCACTTTTTGAGTTAGCTTTGTGATAAAAAGCTTAAATTTGTGCTTAAATTCACAAAAAGTGTCTCAATTTTAAGGCTTTATGCTTTGAATTTCTCATAAAAACAAAATTCTTTTCACAGCATTTTAAAATTTACTCTTTGTAAAAAGTCGTTTATCATTTTATGCTAAAATCGGCAAATTATAAAAAAGGGCATTTTAAGGCAAAGCAAATTTGCGCCAAAACATAAAGTCAGCGCAAGCAAGGCGCAAGGGCAAATTCAAAACAAAAAAAGCTAAAAACGCCAAACGAAAAGGCAAAAAGCAAAATATAAACAAAAAGCGAATTGACAAGGTAGAGTATAAAACAAAGGTGAATTTAAATAAAAAATAAAACGCCAAACAAAAAGGCTAGAAAAAAGCAAAAATGCAAAATAAAAAAGGCTAGAAAAAACGCCAAACAAACAAAGGCAAATTTAAAACAAAACACCAAAAAAAGACAAAAAAGCAACTTTAAAACAAAACCCAAACGCCTAAAACAGGAGAACAAATGGCATTTTTAAACGCTGAGTTTTTACAAACCCTTTATATCACTTTTAAGCTCGCTTTTATCACTACTTTTTTGCTTTTTTTTGTGAGTGTTGCCCTTGCTTACGCTCTTGTCTTTGTGAAATTTCCACTTAAAAGCGTAGTGCAAGTCATCTCATCTATGTCACTTGTCTTGCCGCCCAGTGTTTTGGGCTTTTATTTTTTGGTAGCCTTTTCGCCGATGAGCGCTATCGGCAAATTCTTTAACGAAACCTTTGGAATTCGCCTTGTTTTCACCTTTGAAGGGCTAGTTGTGGCGAGTATGGTTTTTTCGCTGCCCTTTATGCTCGGTCCCATTCAAAGTGCCTTTGCGAGCGTGCCTAAAAATCTCATCGAAGTGTCCTACACTCTTGGCAAAAGCAAGCTCACCACGCTTTTACGCGTCATTTTGCCAAATTCAAAAGTCGGCATTTTTACGGGTGCTGTTGTGGCGTTTGCGCACACTGTGGGCGAATTTGGCGTGGTGATGATGATAGGCGGGCATAAAAAAGGCGAAACTTTGGTGGCAAGTATAGCCATTTATGACGAGCTAGAAGCCCTAAACTACACGCTTGCGCATCAATACGCCTTTGTGCTTTTTGCGCTCAGCTTCATCATCTTGCTCGCGCTTTTTTTCGTCAATAAAAAATTCACTTCGTGGGGCTAAAATGAGCATTTCAACGATAAAAATTCACATAAAACAACCCATAAAAAGTGCCAAAGGCAACCTGCTTTTGGAATTTGACAAGGAATTTAAGCAAAGTGATTTTGTGGCTATTTATGGAGAAAGCGGAGCGGGCAAAACGACTATTTTACGGATTATCGCAGGACTTTTAAAGCCTGAATTTGGCTTTATAAAAGTGGGCGAAAAGGTGTGGTTTGACAGCCAAAAGGGCATTTTTTTGCCACCGCAAAAGCGAAAAGTGGGCTTTGTTTTCCAAGACTATGCGCTTTTTCCAAATTTAAGCGTGCGTGAAAACCTTGCCTTTGCGCTTGCTAAGGGCGAGGATAAGGGCAAGATTGACGAGCTTTTGGAGCTTATGGGACTTAGTGAGCTTGCTAAATCCTACCCAGCGCACCTTTCAGGCGGGCAGTGTCAAAGAGTGGCACTTGCAAGGGCGATTATCACGCAGCCAGACATTTTGTTGCTTGATGAGCCTTTGTCCGCGCTTGATTTTAAAATGAGAAGTTTTTTGCAAGATGAGATTTTAAAGCTCACAGCGCATTTTAAGCTCACCACTTTGCTTGTAAGCCACGACATAGGCGAGATTTACAAGCTTGCACGCCGTGTCATAGAGCTAAAAGACGGGAGCGTGATAGCAGATGCACCGCCAAATGAGCTTTTTGCGCACTCAAATTTGTCGGCAAAATTACAGCTTAACGCCAGCGTGCTTGACATAAAAAAAGCCGATTTACTCATCATCTTGACGCTTTTAATGGGACAAAATATCATCAAAATCACGCTTTCACAAAGCGAATTTACGCAAAAGTATGCAAAACTCAAAGTAGGCGACAGCTTGCTCATTTGTGAAAAAGCCTACAACCCGCTTATCATCGACATAAATGAAAAATTGCTTTAAGGCGTTTTGGTTGGAATTTAAATTGTGGCTATTTGCTTAAAATGATGATTTAACAAGCCTTGCAGTCATAACATAGCACTTTTTGACAAAAGAGTTTAAATTTAATGTAAATTTTTGTTATAATAACCCCTTAAATTCACAAAATTTAGGCAAATTTATGCAAAGAAGCGTTAAAATTTATAAATTTAAGGCAAAATTCAGCCCAAATTCACGCTCAAATGGCGTTTCACACGGAGAACAAAAAGGCGTTGTATGCAAAAGATTGATTTAAAAAACCAAAGCGTTTATAAGCTTTATTTTCGCTATTTTCTGCCCTCTTTGTGCGCTATGCTCGCACTTTCTACTTACAATGTCGTTGATGGGATTTTTTTAGGGCAAAAGCTTGGCGAGGACGCGCTGGCTGCTGTGGGGATAGCTTGGCCTGTGTTTCCTGTGCTGATTGCTTATGAGCTTTTGTTTAGCATAGGCGCAGCAAGTATCGCGTCCTATCATTTGGGGCGTGGCGAAGATGAAAAGGCGCGAGAGGTGTTTTCATCGGTGTTTTACTTTGCGCTTATCAGCGGGACAGCCTTTGGGCTGCTTTTTTACGCCTTTTGCGATGAGATAGTGGTGCTTTTGGGAGCAAGCGAAAAAATCGCCCCTTTAAGCAAGCAGTTTTTGCAAATCATCTTTTTAGGCTCATTTGTCATCGTGTTGCACCCCTTGCTTGATGTCTTTGCGATGAACGACAAACGCCCTATGTTAGCTATGTTTGCGATGATAGTTGGAGCGTGCAGCAATGTCGTTTTAAACTACACCTTCATTTTTATCTTTGAGTGGGGGCTTGTGGGTTCGGGTTTAGCGACTATTTGCGGACACGGCATAGGCTTTTTGATACTGCTTTCACATTTTTTAAGGCGCAAGGGGCAGATTTATTTCGTGTGGGCGATGAAAATCAAGGCTTTGCTAAAATCAGCTCAAAACGGCGTAGCACAGGCAAGTGCGGAGTTAAGCGCGAGTTTGGTTATGCTTGTGGCAAATCATCTTTTAGTCTCACTTGGCGGAGATAGAGCTGTGGCAATGTATAGCGTGATTATGTATTCTGGTATAATCCTTTTTACCATACTTCTGTCCGCTTCACAAGCCATACAACCCATAGTGAGCTTTAATTTCGGCGCAAGGGCTTATGACAGGCTTTTGCAAATGCTTAAATTCGCCTTGTCCTTTTCTTTGTCCGCTGGTGTCGTGCTTTACGCGCTTTCAATGGCGTTTAGTCATTATTTAGTCGTGCTTTTCTTGCAAAAAGACGGCGCAGGTGGCTTTGACATCGAGTTTTTACGCGATGTGGAAAGCGCGATGAGCGTTTATTTCATAGCTTTCATTTTCATCGGCTTTAATATGAGCGTGGCGAGCTTTTTTCAAAGCATTCAACGCCCTGTAAGCTCTTTCATCGTAACCATAGCCTACACTTTGGTGTTTGTGCTTATCTTTTTTATGGTGTTGCCTGAATTTTACGCCCTTGATGGCATTTGGGCGAGCTATCCAGCCGCGCAGTTTTGTAGCTTTTTCGTGGCGATTTTGGTGCTTTGCTATGCCTTTAAAAAAGGCGCATTAAAGGCAGAAAAATGGCGTTAAATTTAAAAATGCCCTAAATTTAGCTAAAAATGCTTAAAAATTCAGCACAAATTCACTGCCCTCGCCGAGTTTTGAGTGGCAAGAAATTTCTATGTGGTATTCTTTGCAAATGCTTTTCACTAGGCTAAGTCCTATGCCAAAGCCGCCTTGGTCGCTGTTAAAGCGGGCGTAGCGCTCAAAGATTTTTGTGAGATTTTTTTCATCTATGCCGTATCCGCTGTCTTTTATGCTTAATGCGCGCCCCTTTAAATTCACGCTCACAAAACCGCCTTTTTTGTTGTATTTAATAGCGTTTGAGATGAGATTGTCAAGCATTTTGTTGATTTTGCTTTTGCTGGCTAAAATGGTGCTATCGCCTTGTAAATCAACGCTCAAAGCGATTTGCTTGCGCTCAAAAAAGAGTCTAAAATACTCCAAACGCTCCCTTATCGCCTCTTTCATCACTATGCGCTCTTCTTCGTTTGAAATCGTGTCAGGAAAAGTTAAGAAAATCAAATCAGAATAAGTCTGTGAAAGTGTCTTTGCGGCGAGTTTCATTCGCGCAAATTTCGTGGTGTCAATGTTTTGCTGTTTTTCAAGCTGCTCTATGCTTAGCAAAATCACGCTCAAAGGCGTGTTTATCTCGTGCGTGAAATCCTTGATGAAAGAATTTAACATTGTGATTTTGCTTTCAAGCGGTTTGAGCGCGATTTTCACCAAAAAGCGCGACACTAATGCGATAAGCACAAAACTTGCAAGCGCGCTTAAAAGCACTTGTAGGCGGATTAAAAGCAAGTCGTGGCTTACATTTTCGCCCTCGATAAAGGTGTATAAATAGCCCTTTTGAAAGGCAGCTGGCTGGGCAAGGTGGCGCTTGTTTTGCGCTGCAAGGTGGCGTTCTTTTCGCGCTTGGCGTTCGTCTAAATTTGCACGGCGTTCGTAAAAATCGCGCCTTTCGTGCAGGGCGTGCTTTTCGTCCAAAATGTCTTTTTCGTTAAATTCTTTTTCAAAGCCGTTTTTTTCGCTCTCATCGGTGCTTAAATTTTGGGCTTTTTCGCCTTTTTTTTGAGTGTTATTTTGTTCTTTTTTGTCGTCCTTTTCGCTAGAAAATTCCACAAATTCACGCGCCTCATCGCCAAAGCCCGCACGCCCTAAAAAATACCCCGAAGTCCTCATCAAGCCCGTGTAATACACGCTGTTTTTGTAAATCCCGCGAAATTTGCCCTTGTATCTGTCCTCATCAAGTGCCTTTATCTCGGCGTTTTCAAGCTCAAAGGACAGAGTCGAGCAAAGGACACTTTCGCTGTCGATGAGCGCGAATTTAATGTTTGAAGCGTTGCTTATGTCTTGGCAGGATTGTTTTAGCGGGGTGTAGCGGGCATTAAGCACGCTTAAAACTATGGTGCGGTGCGTGTCTCTTAATACTCTGCTTTTCTCAACGACTAGCTCATCGTAAAGTTTGTCATACCACAGCACGAAAAATATAGCCAAAAAAACGCCCGTTGTGGTAAGGTAAATCAGCAAAATCGAGCGCGTAACCCATTTAGCCTCGGACATAGCTATACCCTCGTCCCCTTTGATTGACTATGCAATCCTTGCCAAGCAATTTTCGTAAATTTTTCACATAAGCGCGCAAAGATAGCTCGCTAGGCTCTTCATCATATTCCCAAAGCTCGTCAAAGATTTTTTCAACGCTTAAAAATTCGTTTTTGTGCTTTAAAAGCAAGGTTAAAAGCCCTATTTCCTTGCTCGGCAAGATGATAGCCTTGTCGTTTTGATACAAAATGTGTGAATTTAGGGCAAATTTAAAGCCATTTCCTAAATTTTCGTAATCTTCATTTTGGTGCGCAAAAGCCCTTTTTAAGATATTTTCCACGCGCAAAGATAGCTCGCTTAACTCAAAGGGCTTTTTGATATAATCATCACAGCCCGAGTTAAAGCCTTCTTTCAAATCATCGGCGGTGTTTAGCGAAGTGAGAAAGATAGCAGGCGTCATTTTGCCGCTTTTGCGCAACTCTTTCAGCAGCGAAAAGCCGTCCCCTAGCGGCACTTTGACATCTAAAATCCACAAATCATAGTTTTTTTCATAAGCTAAATCAAGCCCTTGCTGCGCATCTGTTGCCAAATCCACGCTGTAACCCTCATCTGTCAAGTGTTCTTCTACTATCTCGCTTAAATTTATATCATCTTCAAGCAAGAGAATTTTCGCCGCCATTTTCGCCCCTTTTTGTAAATTTTTTGTTATTTTAACACTAAAACATTTACAAAAAACATTTTTATGCTATAATAAGCTTGTAAATTTTAAGTGAATGGAGAGAGATTTGCTACCAAAATGGTGTGATGATTATAGCATAGACAACCCGATGATAGACGAGCAGCACAAAAAGCTTTTTGAGCTGGCTGGTGCAGTGGAAAGCATAGCCGACCGCTCCGTGAGCAAACGCAAGATTAAGGACTTGCTGACTGAATTTTTTCACTATATGCGCGACCACTTTTCCGATGAAGAAAAATATATGGAAAGTATCAACTACCCTGAGTTAGAGCCACACCGCCGCATTCACAAAGAGATAATCCAAAGTATGGTGCATTTAATCGGCTCGATAAAAACGACAAACGACTTAAAAGAACGCCTTTATCTCATCTCGAAAAAATGGCTTTTAGAACACATTTTGTTTGAAGATATGAAAATCACCGAATTCGTCCGCACGCAAGCGATGATGAGCGATGGCGGTGCGCTTGCTGATGAAGTGAGCTATGTCGATGATAACATAGAGCATCAAGGCTACTACTACACCTGCGCTTGTGCTGACAAAATCCACAATGTCTCCCTTGATGTGCATCGTCAAATTCAAGTGGTAGAAAAAGATGTGCGCTGCCGCATTTGCAACGAAAAAATCACATTTTTGAAAAAAGAAGAGGCATAAAAAGCTAAATTTAAGGCAAGCGTTGAGGCTTTGAGCGCGTGAAATTTAAGCAAAATTTTAAGCAAATTTAACCCTGCGCTCACCTTTGCTAAAATGCTAAAAAGCGTTTTAGCAAAAAGCCTTTGTCGCACTTGCGATGATAAATTTTACCCTTAAATTTAAAGCGTTTTTGGTTTCAAAAGCGTTTTATGTTTTAAGGATAAAATCTTTAAATTTTCATATTTGTTTGATAAAAATTCATCAGCGACAAAAAGCAAGTGGCTTTGTGTCGCTTTTTTGTGTGAATTTTTATCATCTTAACCGCAAAATTCAGCATTTTTGAATTTAGAGCAAATTTTGCGAAAAACTATCACATATAAAGTCCGCCGTTGATTTTAAGCGTTTCGCCCGTGATATAAGAAGCATAATCGCTCAGCAAAAACGCCACCGCATTTGCCACCTCATCTGGCTCGGCAAAGCGTTTGAGCGGGATATTTGCCATATATGCGCCTTTGATTTCCTCGCTTAAAGCCTCTGTCATATCACTTTTGATAAAGCCGGGGGTTACGCAGTTAAAGCGCACACCGCGTCCTGCGCCCTCTTTGGCAAAACTTTTGCTCATCGCTATCATACCGCCTTTGCTTGCGGAGTAGTTTGCCTGCCCTGCATTGCCCATTTCACCGACTATGGAAGCGATATTTACCACCGCACCAAAACGCGCCTTACTCATCGCTTTAAGCACCTCGCGGCAGCCCAAAAATGCTGAATTTAAGTTTGCGTTGATGACGCTTGAAAAATCCTCTAACTTCATACGCAAGGCAAGTTTGTCGTTTGTGATACCAGCGTTATTGACAAGGTATGAAAGCTCGCCATCAGCCTCTAAAATAGCCTTTATACCAGATTCAAAAGCCGCTTCATCGCTTGCATCAAAGCAAATCACCGCCGCGCTGCCGCCGTTTTGCTCTATCTCTTTTTTTAAAGCATCGGCAAGTTCGGGCTTGGAGCGGTAGTTTATCCACACCTTTAAGCCAAAACCCGCCAGCACCCGCGCAATGCTCGCGCCTATGCCCTTGCTAGCCCCTGTGATAAGCACATTTTTGCCACTAAATTTCATTTTTTGTCCTTTTTGTGAATTTTTGGGGTATTTTAGCACAGAATTTCAAATGAAAACTTACTCGCCTTTCATATCGGGCAGCAAGTCCTTTATGTCTATGTCAAATTCATTAGCGATGATGAAAAGATGGTGTAGGTTGTAGTTTGCCTCGTGCTTGCGGGTTTCGATTTTAGCGATATAATTTGGCGATTTATGCCCCAAAATCCCCGCAAGTGCTAGCTGTGAAATGCCGCGTTTTCGCCGCTCGCGTTTGACATTTGCTACGATTTCATCTAAAAATTCAGCCATTTGCCTTTGATTTAAAGCAATGCTGTATAATTACGATTTAAGATTCAAATATAGAAAAGGATTAAAAAATAATGAAAATAAAATTACTTGATAACAAGCCCTATACATACGAGTTATTAGAGACATCTTATAAGAACTGCGACTATAAAAACAAAAAGAGCTGGATTGCCTTTAAAAAATTTTTTGAAGAATTTACTAAAAAAGTATTTGAAACAAACCTTGCAATCTTTACAGGTAAAGGGTATATAAAAGGCTTGTTTCCATTAGCGTATAGCGAAAAAAAGAGTTATGCAAGTATATCGCATAGTTTGCATAGTATAACCCCCTATGTTTTAAGTGAATGGCACTTAAACTATAAATCAAATAAAAAGCCAAAAAATAGATTTGTGGATTTTTGGTGTATGTTAGAAAATCAAAAAATTGAAGCGTGGATAGAAGTAAAGAACATTTGGTTTAATTTACAAACAGATAATTTTGCGGAAACTATAAAAAAGATATATAATGATGACAAAGATAAAGAGTATAAAAAAATGGGAATAATCCAACAAGGTTTGATACAATTAGATAGCGTTAGGACAGAAATTAGAAATGATAAGATTGCTAATTCAGCTTTTAAAGTTGTGCTTTTAAATATCCCCATATTTTGCTCTTGTCCTATAAGCAAAAAGATTGATAATGATAAGATAAACAATGCGCCTAAAAAACTTGAAGAAATGCTTAATAATTTTATAGAAAGCAAAGATTTTCCCGCAAAAAATTACAAAAAAGGTGTCTTATGTGCAGTGCTTGATTTAGACCCACAAGGCACAAGAAAGGACGAAGTAATCTTTGAAAACTATTATATGCCTTATTTTGCGCTTGCTGCTGTGGTGTTAGAATAAATTTAAAAATACTTCTTTGTGGATTTTTGCTGCGGCTTGCGCCTTGCAACTCGTTGAATTGCCTTTTAAAATGCTTTAAAATGACAATGTTTGAGATTTTTCGCTACGCTCAAAATGACAAGGGTTTGTTTGTCATACTGAGCCTTTGGCGAAGTATCCAAAAACTCTTTACATTGACATACTAATAGCCCTTGTCATACTGAGGCGTTAGCCGAAGTATCCATAAATTTAAAATGCAAATTACACCTTTAAAGCGTGGATTTTTCGCTACGCTCAAAATGACAATGATTTGAGGTTTTTATTTTTGAGTGAAAGCTTAAAATAATAAAATCTTTGTCATACTGAGCTTTCGCAAGAAAGCGAAGTATCCATAAAATAAAAAGCGTGTCTTAAATTGTGTGGATATTTCGCCTGCGGCTCAATATGACAATATAGAGTTTTGCTGCGCCTTGTAAGCCATCTAGTCGCTAACGCTCAAAATGACAAGCGTTTGATTTTGTTGTGCTGTAAAATAGCTTGTAACACGGCGATATTTTTAAATTTTTCCAAAACAAGACAAAATTTTTATCCGCTTTGCCTTGTAAAATTTGCTTAAAATTCACTCACAAGAAACGGCGATGATTTCACAGGCAAAACCACACAAAATTTAAGCGTGCAAGATGAAACAAGGTATCCTTACTTTTGCGCCTTGCAAAGTTGCCTTAAATCATTGAAAATGCACCCCAAAGCACATTTTGACATTTTGCCCTACATTTGAGAGAAAATTTAGCGAATTTTACTCAAAAAGGCGTGAAATTTTGGTAAATTTTTGCTAAAATCTCAAAATAACTTGCTTTAAAAACGCTTGCCTTGCGTAAAATGGCGGCGTGGATAGGAATGTCGTGCTTTTGAGATTTGATTTTACTTACACGAGTGGGAATGATTTTTTCGAGTATTTGTTGTGTCTTTATGCTAAAAATTTGAATTTTAGCCTTGAAAAGTCCCAAGAAATCATCACTTTAAAGGTGCAAGGAAGCGAAAAGGCTATAAATGAATTTTGCACTAGCCTTGAAAATATGCCAAATTCGGTTTTTGTGCGAGATTTTAAGGTGCAAGCCCTTGAAAATGAAAGCATAGAGCAAAGCCAAATTCAAAAAAACTTCGCTAAAAAGGATTTTTTAACAAGCTTAAATTCAAGGGCTTACCAAGAAAAAGGCGAGTTGATTGACAACGAATGGGGCGAGTTTGTAAATGATGAGCTTTGCTTTGATGGGGCGAGTTTTGAGCCTATTTCAAGGGCAAATTTTAACGCCTTGCTTGATGAAAGCGTGTCGCGCCTTTGTGCGGGGCAGAGTTTTTTCATCAAAAACGAACTTGGAGTTTATGAAATAGAGCTTTTTAAGGGCGAGTGGCAAAAAGATTTTTTAATGGCTACTGACATAAAGGCGATAAAATCGGCATTTGTTTGCTCTAACGAAAATCTCAAACTACTCGCAAGCCTTGAAAAACCGCTGATAAAACTTCGTTTTTCGGCGATTTTTCGCAACAAATATCAGCTTGAATTTAACGAATTTAGGCACAAACTCCCGCATAATCTTTTCTTTTTCGCGCTTGGCGAGAAACTTTTTGAAAAAAATGTGAATTTTTTAGCCTTTACAAAGCGCGAAAATTTAGGTGCTGACTTTGAAATTTATGAGCTTGATAAAAGGCTCATCGTGCTTAACGGGCTTAGTTTCATCAACAAAAAGGCAAGGGAGCTTATTTTAAGCAAAGATGACAAAAATATGGCTCGAATTTCTTATATTTTGAGCCGCTTTGATGAGCGCGCTTTGCTTTTGGAGCTTAGTCAAAATGATGATGACATTTTGCTTGTGGATAAGGGGACAAACCTTTTAAAGCTTGATTTGCCACGCGACGCAAAGCAGCTTTATGCTGACATTTGCGCTGATGAAGTGGGTGCAAGGCTTTTTGAAAATTATAAGCAAAATTTTAAACTTTTAAATGGCGAATTTAAGGTGAAAAATAACTTTTTTTCGCTTTTAGGGCTTGTGGGACAAATGCTTGGGCTTGATGATGAGACGCAAAAAGCCGCACACAAGCTTTTAGAGCTAAGCGATAGCTCAAAACTGCCCCGCGGTGTGAAAATTGACTTTCGTTTCAAGGAAAATGGCAAGGAATTTGACTACACAAGGACTTTGCGTTCAACGATGAGCTTTATGCTTGCGGGCGTGGAGGCTGGCAATATCGCTTATGGAGCGGTGGAGAGCTTGGTGTATTTTTTGCGTGATTTTTACGATGAACTGCGAGAAAAAGGACTTGCCGAATTTGCCATTATCAGTGGCTCACTCTTTGAGTGCAAAAGCCTTACTAAAAACACGCTCAAACACCTAAAAAACTGCAAGGTGAGCGATGTGCCACTCTTCATTTAAGCTTGAAATTTCAGGGCTGGTGCAAGGCGTGGGCTTTCGTCCGCTTGTCTTTAATTTAGCCACGAAAAAAGGGCTTTTGGGCGAGGTGTATAACGACACAAAGGGCGTTGTCATCATCTTACAATGCGCTAAAAGCGAGTGCGAAAGTTTTTTGAGCGATTTAAAGGCAAATTTACCCCCCTTAGCAAAAATCGAGCAAATCAAAATGAGCGAGTGCAAAAGCCCTATATATAGCGACTTTCGCATAAGCCTTTCGCAAACGAGCGTAAAAACAAGCGCGATTTTAAGCGACTTTTCTTTTTGCGCTGAGTGTGAAAAAGAGTTTTATGAGCCGACAAATGCGCGTTTTCATTACCCTTTTATCACTTGCACGCATTGTGGGGTGAGATTTTCGCTTATTAAAAGGCTTCCTTATGACAGAAAAAACACCACTATGAGCGAATTTAAAATGTGCAAGCATTGTCAAAGCGAGTATGAAAACCCACAAAACCGCCGTTTTCACGCTCAGCCCATATCCTGCCCTAAATGCGCCATCAAAGTGAGCTTGCAAAGTGCTGACAAATCAACACTTTTTACAGATGAAAACGCCTTTAAGCAAGCTGCTGCACTTTTAAAAGAGGGCAAAATCCTTGCGATGAAAGGCGTGGGCGGCTTTCATCTCATCTGCGATGCGCTTAATGACAAAGCCATACAGAATTTAAGAGAGCGCAAAAACCGCCCCGCAAAGCCTTTGGCTGTGCTTTGCAAGGATTTGGCACAGGCGCACACACTCGCACACATAAACGACAAGGAAGCAAGCCTTTTAAGCTCAAATGTCAAGCCCATAGTGCTTTTAAAGGTGCGTATCAAGCTAGGACAAATCGCCTTTGACACCGATAAAATAGGCATTATGCTAGCCTACACCCCCTTCCAACTTTTACTTTTTGAGTATTTTAAAAGCCCTATCATCGCTACAAGTGCAAATTTAAGCGGAGAGAGCATTATTTACAAGGAAGAGGATTTGTTTTTTAAGCTAAATGGTGTCTTTGACGCGTTTTTGGGCTTTGAAAGAGAGATTGAAAACCCAAGCGATGATAGCATAGCCCAAGTTATCGATAATGAAATAATGTTTTTACGCACTTCAAGGGGCATTAGCCCTATGTATATAGAGCTTGACGAGCATTTTTCGCGCAAAAATGCCCTTGCATTAGGGGCTGAGCTAAAAAATGAATTTGTGATAAGCTATGACAAAAAGCTCGTCATATCCCCTTACATAGGCGATTTGAAAAGCGTGGATACACGCGAACGATTTGCAAATTCGCTTGAATTTTTCGTGCGAAACTATGATTTGCACTTTGACACGCTCATCGGCGACAAGCACCCACACTTTGATTATGGGGATTTAAAGCCAAATTTCAAAGTCCAGCACCACTACGCGCACCTTTGCGCCACGCTTTTTGAGCATCGCATTTTTGATGAGGTGCTTGCCTTTGCCTTTGATGGCACGGGTTATGGCGATGATGGCAAAATTTGGGGCGGAGAGATTTTTAAGGCGGATTTAGCAAAGTATGAAAGAGTGGGGCATTTTAGCGAATTTAAGCTCATCAACGCTGATATAAAAAATGTCTCAAATTTAGCTTTAAGTCTTATTTTTGAGTGGAATTTGCAAGATGAAAGCAAGGATTTTTTAGCCCGTTTTTCGCCCACAAAGCTAGAAAATTTAGCTAAAATTCACGCTCAAAGCTCGCTTTTTACCAGCTCACTAGGGCGCATAATCGATGCTTTTGGGGCGGTGATTTTTGGCAAGGAAAGGCTTGATTATGAGGCTCAAATGGGGCTTTTAATGGAAAAGTATTTTGATGAAAATTTAGCTTACAGCTACAAATTTGACATAAATGAAAATGAAATTTGTGTTAAAAGCGCTTTCAAACAAGCCTTAAAAGATGACGCGCGCCACGCTTGCACAGGCTTTTTAAATGCACTAGCTGCTTGTATAGTTGATTTTACCACGATTTT
Organism: uncultured Campylobacter sp.; assembly: GCA_900539255.1. Taxonomy (GTDB): domain Bacteria; phylum Campylobacterota; class Campylobacteria; order Campylobacterales; family Campylobacteraceae; genus Campylobacter_D. The sequence continues at coordinate 13,391 of UQBJ01000014.1, forward strand.
TGAGAAAAAAAGGGCGCAAAATTTACAAAAAAATGAGATTTTAGTAAGCAAAAATTTGCCCGTGATTTTGTGCGGCGGAGTTTTTCAAAACTCAACCCTGCTTAAAATCCTTAACAAAAAGAATTTTGCCTACAAAGTTTCGCTCAAATTTCCGCCAAATGACAGCTGCATCGCACTTGGACAAATGGCACATTTTTTATATAAGCAAAAAAACTGAATGTATTTTGATATTTTGTCGCGCTTGTTAAAAAGCAAGCAAAATGCCGCTTAAATCCTTATAAATTTAAATCTTTCCAACAAGTTGCAAATTTTATGAATTTTTTGCATAAATTTCAAAATTTTTATGTTATAATTATGCCGTTTTGAAATAAATTTAAAACTCAATGCAAATTTTGAGCTTTAAATTCACATTTTCAAAAAATACACACAAAAGGATACACAATGACAGGACATTTTAAGGGGCATTTGCTCTCACAAACGCTTTGTTTAGGCTTACTTGCAAGCTGTGCCTTTGGCGAAACTAACGCCACAGGCGAGCTAAATTCTCAGCTGGGGGGGGGCTTTTAAGTGATTCATCAGCCTTTGATGTAAGCACTATCAAAACCTACGAGCTTGGCGCGGTAGAAATCACCGCCCCGCAAGAACCAGACGCTAACCCCACCGCAACCATAGTCAGCAAAAAAGACATTCAAAACACCGCTTCTACAAATATGGCGCACGCTTTGCGCTTTACGCCCGGCGTGTTTTATATGCCATCAAGCACTTATCCAAGCGAGATTTATATACGAGGTTTTGTCGAGGGTGAGACGGGTTTTTATTATGATGGCATCCCCATTGGCGATATTTACGCAGGAAATGCAAGCGGAGAGACTGATTTGACGCCATTTTTTACCTTTGGTTTGAGTGAAATTCAAATTTCAAAGGGCTACACTTCGCCAACTTTTAGTTCGTCTAAAATGGGCGGAGCGATAAATATGGTTTCATCTATCCCTACCAAAGATTTGGAATTTAACGCCAACTATATGTTTATCGCCAACAACGAACACCGCACAAATTTGCAAGTGGGGCGAAATTTTGGCACAGATTATTTTCAGCTCACCTTTTCGCATTTTGAGCGAAAAACACTTAACTACTCTTATGATTATGCTGGTGGTCCTGCAAACTATGAGGCAAATTACCGCAGCTATATGCTTTCTGGTAAATACGGCTGGCTCATCGGGGACAATCACCATTACAGCGTGAATTTTTATCATCAACATGCCGTTAGAGGTGATACTTCGCAAAATTGGTCTTATCCAAACTATGACAAAACCGCTTTTTATCTTTTAGGGAATTCTAATTTTGGCTTTATAAGCCTTGATTCAAAGGTGTGGTATCATATGGATATGAACAAAATGAACCATTCAAGAGCAAATTTTGCTGGAATTTACGATGATTACAGCATAGGTTTAACCGAAACACTTAAATTTGATTTTAATGAAAATCAAAATTTAAAGCTTGGCATTATGAGCAAAAATGAAAACCACGAGGGAAGAAAAGTTACAAGTAATAGATTAGATAGAGATTGGAGCGTGCTTAACTCATCAGTTTTTACCGAATACGCTTTAAGGGCAAATGATATGTTTCGTTTTGTTGTAAGTGGTAGTTATGACAGGCACGATGGTTTAAGAGTGATAATAGTAGATAGCACTACTAATGCAAAAAACAAGCAAAGAAACCAACACGCTTGGGGCTGGACCTTGCAAGGGATTTTATACTTTCAGCCTGTCAAATCTTTGCTTTTTCACGCAAATGTAGGACATAAAACAAACTTGCCAAAAATTCGTGGGCTTTATGGTGGTTTAGATGAGAACTATGTTAAAAATGATAATCTTAGCTCAGAAAGCTTGATGAATTATGAAGTTGGGGGCGAATTTAACCACGAATTTAAAGACTTTGGCACGACTTCGCTTGGAGCGACAGCCTTTTTTAACGACATAAATAACGCCATAGGAAGTTATAGGGTTGATAGTAGCTTGTGTAGCGTCCCTAGTGGAACAGCACCAAATCAATACTGCTTTCAATACCAAAATGTCGATAGGGGTTATTCTTATGGGGGCGAAGTCTTTGCAAAACAAGGCTTTTGGGGTGATAAACTCATACTTGGGGCGAATTGGAGTTATATACAAAGAAAAACTTATAACCGAGATAGTTACGGAAATCGCACCTATACCGCTGAATTTACCACTCACCCGCGCCAAAACATAAATTTATCAGCCCTCATCGCCCCGCGCAAAGAGTATGACATAGCCTTAAATGGTAGTGTGCAAACTTCGCGTTATGCAAGAGTAAATTTGGGGACAAGTGCTACGCCTATTTATGATTATGTGCGAATTCCTACGGTGGTGTATTTTGATGTGGTGGCAAATTACTATCTCAAAAACAATTTTAAGCTTTCTTTGGGGGCTTATAATATGTTGGATAGAAATTACAACTACTCATCAAGCTCGACAAATGCGAGTGCTGGCGGTTTGCCCGGACGGCGAGTCTTTGCTGGCTTTGAGTATAATTACGGCAAATAAGCTAGCGTTGCGAGAGTTTGTCATTGCGTGCAGGGTTTGCAAGCTAGCGTTTGTCATTGCGAGAGTTTGCGTTAATGCAAACTCGTGGCAATCCATAAAATTAAATTTGCGTTTAAATTCGTGGATTGCCACGCTCGTTTCATTCGCTCGCAATGACAAAGTGTTGTCATACTGAGCGTAGCGAAGTATCCATAACAACGCAAGATATAAGTCGAAATTATGGATTTTTCGCCTTTTTGCAAAAGGCTCAAAATGACAATGTTTTTTCGGCTACGCCACGCTTGCGATGAGTGCGTGTTTTGTCATATTGAGCGAAAGCGAAGTGTTGTTTTGACTGAGTTTTGGATACTTCGCTTGCGCTGAGTATGACATAAAATCAAATTTTATGTTACAATGCAACATTATAAAAAAGGAAAAAACAATGCGAAATTCAAAAGTATGCCAAGCTATATTTGGCGCAAGTGTTATTTTAGCGTGCCTGTGTGCGTGTGATAGCGGTGCAAAGGACAAAACAAGCGGTGCAAATAGCGCGAATTTAGCGACAAATTCGCAGGATTTGAGTAAATACCGCCAAGCCTATGCCAAACCCATAAGCGAATGGACAAAGCCAAATATCGATGAGAGTGTAAAGGACGAGTGGCAAGAGTTTGCGCCTATCCCACGCGCGCAAGCTCCAAAGGACAACGAATTCGTGCATACCAAAGCGCATTTGGGGCGCAACCTTTTCAACGAACCGCGCCTTTCAAAAAGCGGACAAATCGCTTGTGAGAGCTGTCATCACAAGGAAATGGCTTCAAGTGATGGCTTGCCTCGCGCGATAGGACATAACTTGCAAATAGGGCGTAGAAATTCGCCCAGCACGCAAATGGCGGCGTTTTTTGATGAGCTTTTTTGGGACGGCAGAGCAAAAAGTCTTGAAGAACAAGCACTTGGACCCATCACAGACCCATTAGAAATGGCAAATACACTTGAAAACGCCGAAAATGCGATAAAAAACGCGCCTGAATACTATCCGCTTTTTGTCGCAGCTTTTGGCGATGAAACGCTTAAAAACGCGTGGGCAAAGTATTATCCGTGGATAATGCCAAAAAATGAGCAAGAAGAAAAGGCGGCGAAAAAAGCCATACACACGCACAAAAGCGATGAGAGCAACACTACAAAGGCTAGTGCGAATTTGGGCGAAAAGGTAAATTTAAGCGCAAATTCTAATGCGGGTGCTGGGGTAAATTTAAACACCGATAAAAAGACAAATTTAGCAGATACAAATGCTAGCAAAACGGCTCAAAAAGCGGATTTGCTCGGCATTAACAAGCTAGAAGATTTAAGTGCAAGGCTTTTAAATGATTTAAAAGAGCAAGAAAGGGCTTTGTTTGGTAGCTTTGCTTATAAGCGACCTTTAAGTGATAAGCCAAATCCACAAAGCACAAATTCAAACCAGCCAAAAATCCCGCAAAATCTTATTACGCAAGCTCAAAAACTCATCACCATAGAAAACATAGCCAAAGCCTTAGCGACTTTTGAGCGCGGACCTGGGCTAATGGGCGCGAAAAATACACGCTTTGAACGCTTTTTAAAGGGCGATTACGCAGCACTTGATGACAAAGAGCTGTGGGGGCTTGACATTTTCCGCAACAAGGGGCGTTGTATGAACTGCCACTATGGCTTTTTGCTGAGCGATAAGAAATTTCACAATGTGGGCTTGGAGCTTTATGGGCGCGTGGGGCAGGATTTGGGGCGATATGAAGTTACGCAAAATCCCGCTGACATAGGGGCTTTTAAAACTCCAAGCCTTGTAAATGTCAGCAAAACCGCGCCCTATTTTCACAATGGTATCGCACCAAATCTAGCAGGCGTGATACAGCTTTTTAACGAGGGCGTAAATGTCCAAGTGCTAGATGATGAGAGCTTAAAAAAGGGCTTAAACAGCGCAAATGTCGCAGGTAAGAGCAGTGTAAAGCAAAAAGAAATCGTCAAAGACAAGGACGGCAAGCTGATAAAGCCAACCAAATCGCCTTTGATACAGCCTTTAAATCTTAGTGCTGATGAGATAGAGGCTTTGGAGGCGTTTTTACGCACGCTGTGAAAAGTCAAATTGTCATCTTGCTTGCGCTCGCTTGCAAGCAAGCGTGGCTTTTGCTAAAAGATGGGCGTTTTCATAAATCAGCAAAATACAAATCAAAGGTGCTGACATTATAGATGAATTTAACCAGCGGATAGGTATTAGCAAAAATCCTAACATAAAAAAGCAAATAATCAAGCCAAAGAAGCGTGAAAATGTGGAGTCATCAGCTCACACTCCCTATTTTCCTAGTTATGAGCCAGGCGGGTATTTTATTGCCGACAACCCCAACAAATCCTACCCAAAAAAAGCAAACAAGCAAAAACAAGCGTTAAATCGCTAAATTTCTTAAAAATGCGCCAAAAATTCACGCAAAATTTAAAAAATTCAGTCAAATTTGACAAAATCAAACGCTTGATTTAGCCAAAAATTTTCATCGCTCTTTCATAGTCTTCTTTGCTGTCAATGCCTATGCTTTGGGTTTTGATTTCAAGCATTTTGATTTTGCGCCCATTTTCTAGGGCGCGAAGTTGCTCTAACTTTTCAGCTTGCTCTAAGGCACTGCTTTTAAAGGCACAAAATTCGCGCAAAGCCCGCACGGTGTAAGCATAAATGCCTAAATGCGCCTTAAAATGCTGATACTCGGCGCGTTCATAAGGGATTTTAGAGCGCGAAAAATAAAGCGCAAAGCCTTGCGTGTCCGTTACCACCTTAACCAAATTCGCATCATCGCAGGCTTTGGTGTCGCTTTTTTTAAAGCAACTTGCCATAAAAGCATCTTTGTCAAGGCAAGAACTTGCAAATTCCTTAAAGGCGTGCAAATTTTGCGGCTCAATGAAAGGCTCGTCCGCTTGGACATTGATGATGATTTGGCTGTCTTTAAGGGCTAAAATTTCGCAAGCTTCGTTTATCCTGTCCGTGCCGCTTTCGTGTGCGCTGCTTGTCATCACGGCTTTTAAGCCGTATTTTTGCGCTATATCAAGCACTTTTTCATCATCAACCGCCACGCACACCGTATCAACCTTGCTCACACGCTTTGCAGTAGCCACAAACATAGGCAAACCCTTTATGTCGCATAAAATTTTCTCGGCAAACCTTGTGGATTTGAGCCTTGCGGGTATGATTATCATCGTTTTATCCACTCTAAAATAGAATTTTTTAGCTCATCTAGCTCGTAAATTTGCCCTTTTTCATCCGCTTTGTCAAAAAGTGCCACAATGCCATCTTTTAAATCGTAGTTAAAAGCTTGCGCGATTTTAAGCATAGTGGCTTTTTCGTCCGCACAAGACTCATCAAACAACGCTTGTGCCATACTTGGCGTAAATTTCGTCCATTCTGCTGTGGAGGTGATAATGCTTGTTTGGTTTTTGTCTAAAAGTTTAAAGCAAGTGGCGGTGTGTGGGTCGATGAGCGAGCTTTTGGCGAAATTTTTTATGTAAGTTTTGCACTCATCATCATCGCAAAAATCCGCATCAAAGTCCGCTTTTAGCTCATCTAACTCGCTTTTGGCAAGCGCAAAAAAATGCTCGTTTTTAAGCTGTTCGTAAAGTTCTTTTGTGCGTTTTGCGCCAAATTTATCAAAAATCAACCTTTCTACATTTGAGCTTACAAGTATATCCATAGCTGGTGAAATCGTCTTTTTAAGCACTCTTGCGCGCAAGTCATACTCGCCCTTTGTGAAAAAATCCGTGAGAATGTTGTTTGCATTTGAAGCGATTTTTATGAGCCTTATTTTTGCGCCCATTTTTTTAGCATAATAAGCGCCCAAAGCGTCTCCAAAATTGCCGCTAGGCACTATAATATCGGCTTTTTCATCAAGTTGCACCAAAGCATAGTAATGATAAATGATTTGAAATAAAATGCGCCCAAAATTTACCGAATTTGCCGCGCTTAATTCCGTGTCATTTGCCCTTAATGCGCCCTTAAATTCATCATCTGCGAGCAAATTTTTAAGTGCTTTTTGAGCCGCGTCAAAATCGCCATTTATCGCAAAACTTTTTAAATTTGACGCTTTTAAACTCGTCATTTGTAAGGCTTGAAAACGGCTTGTGCCTGTGGCTGGATAAAGGCAAGCCACTTTTACATTTGCTACATTTTCAAAACTTTTAAGCGTGGCAGGTCCTGTGTCGCCGCTTGTAGCGCACATTATCAAAAAATTTTTATTTCCCGCTAGCTCACTTAAAAGCACGCCAAAAGGCTGTAAAGCCATATCTTTAAAGGCTCTTGTCGGTCCGTGATAAAGCTCGTTGATGAAAAGTTTGTCATTTATGCGCGTGAGTTTTACGGGGCATTTTTCATCATCAAATTTAGCGTAGCATTTAAGAGCCTTTTCAAACAGCTCATCAAGGCTAAATTCAAAGCTTTCGATGAGTTTAAGCGCAAATTTTTGATAGCTTAAATTCTTAAATTCATAGCCGTTAAATTCTGGCAAATGCAAGGGCGCGTAAAGCCCGCCAAAGCTTGCACTTGGGGCTAAAATGGCGCGTTTAAAATCCACGCTTTCATTTTCGTTTCTCGTGCTTGTTAAATTCATCAAAATTTCTCCACAAAAGCTAAAATCGCCTTTTTAAATTCATCTTTAAGTTCTATGTCAAGCTCGATGAGCTGGGTTTTTAGCCCCATTTGCCGCACCTTGACAAAATCCTTAAATGTAAGCATAAGTGTATCACAATGATGCTTTTTTAGCAAGGCTTCAAGCTCGTTTTTTTGAAATTTATAATGGTCGGCAAAAAAATAACACGCCTCAGCCTTGCTAAAATGCTCATAAAGCCGAAAGGGCTTTGCTATGGCGGTAACCAAAATGGCGTTTTTGTTTTCGCTTGCGCGCGAGTGCCTTACAAAGTCCTCGCCCTCACGCGCTATGAAATCAACCTTTTTCGCAAAGCACTTTGGCAGGCGGTAAGCCCCGCTTGGCAAGGTAAAGTCAAAATGCGGTTTTTGCACGCTTTCAAGTAAAATGTCGAATTTTTCAATAAATCTTTTAGAAAAGCCATCATCAAGCAAGATGAGCGTTGCGCCTAAATTTAGGGCTTTTTCTATGCCTTGCACTCTATTTTCGCTCACTATAACCCCAAAAATCCGTTCATCAAGCGCATACTCCATAGCTTCATCGCCGCTTATATCGACATCGCACAAAGGCTCTTTGCCATTTTTAACGACAACTAGCCCCTTACTCTTTCTTTTATAGCCACGAAGCACGATAAAAACGCATTTTGTAGGCGCAAAAAGATGAGCGATAGCCTTGCAAACGGGTGTTTTGCCGTTGCCCCCCAAAGTGAGATTGCCCACGCTGATGATGGGCGCATTAAATTTAAGTTTGCGGCGAAATTTTGTGTTTAAAACCGCCACAAGCGCGTAAAGCAAACTAAAAGGCAAAAGCGCAAAGGCAAGGATTTTTTGGGCTAAATTTGGCTCAAAAAAATATCTATCAAGCCACGACATTTTGGGCTTTCTTTGCGTTTTGAGATAAAAGGGTAAATTCACAAGGCATTAAAAAAAATTGTCGCCACAAATTCACGCTTTGTTTTATGAATTTTGTTGTTTTTTGCAAATTTAACTTCACTAAATATCCTTAAAAATCAACGGCATAGAGTTTTTAAAGGCATTTGTTTTTATCCTTTTTTCTACCATTTCAAGCAAATTTTTGTCCGCACTTGCTATTTTTTGGGTATCCACTCGCTTTAAAGCCTTTAAAAGCTCGTCAATCTCAGCATATTTAAAGCCAAGTTCCTTTTCATCGCTTTGCCCCTCGTATAAATCAGCACTTGGAGCTTTATCTACAAAGCATTGCGGCACACCCAAATAGCGCGCAAACTCGAAAATATCGCTCTTGTAAAGCTCACCTATGGGATTAAACGCGCAGGCTAAATCCCCATAAATCGTGCCATATCCTAGCATTCTCTCGCTTTTGTTGCTCGTGCCTACCACCAAATAGCCCTTTAAGGCTGAGTAATCATAAAGCAAACTCATACGAATTCTTGCGCTCAAATTACCCATTCGCGTTTTACACACGCTTTCGCACGCGCTTAAAAAAGCGTCTAAAATGGGCTGAATTTCTATGGTTTTATGCTCTAAATTTAGGCTTTCGCAAAGCATTAGAGCATCTTTTAAATTTGCTTTGTTTGAGTTAGCATTTGGCATTATGAGAGCTAAAATTCCCTTTTGCTCGGCGTTTTTAGGGCTTTTATCTTGCGTGCTTGCCTTTTTATCCGCTTGTTCTTTATCCGTTTGCAAGGCGCTTTGCTTAGCATTTTCCTTGCTTTGCAACCCACTAGCCGAGCCTTGTGCGCTTGCAAACGCCCTTTGGCAAAGCGTAGCCACAAGTGCAGAGTCAAGCCCACCGCTAAGTCCTATGACAACGCCCTTTGCCCTTGCATTTTCCACGCAAGAGTTGATAAAATCACAAATTTTGCGCTCTAATTTTTCAAAATCCATTCAAACGCCTTAAATTTTTTTCATCATTGTAGCAAAAAATGTTTAAATTCGCTATAATGACACCATTATTTTACAAGGATAAAAATGCAAATCATAGCCAAGCCTTGCGGGGTTTATGCGACAAATTGTTATATCATCAAGCACGCAAAGGGCGATTTCATCATCGATGCGGGGCAAGGCGGGGCTGAATTTGTGCGCCAAAATGCGACAAATCCACGAGCCATTTTATGCACGCACGGACATTTTGACCACATTTGGGACTGCGCGGCGGTAAAAAAAGAGTTTCAAATCCCCATTTACATACATAAAGATGATGAATTTATGCTTGCAGACCCCTTTGAAATGGGACATTTGCACGCAAAAGCGGATTTTTTAGTGGCTGATGAAAACGAGCTTGACATTTCGGGCGTGAAATTTCGCTTTTTGCACTTCGCAGGACACACCCCGGGCTGCTGTATGATAGAGCTTGTGGGCGAAAATGTGGCTTTTAGCGGGGATTTTTTGTTTAAAGGCACGGTTGGACGCTACGATTTTCCTTACTCTGATGCGAATTTAATGCGCCAAAGCCTTGAAAGAGTGGCGAAATTTAAGCAAGATTTACGCCTTTTACCGGGACACGGCGATGAAACTTCATTGCAAGCCGAACAAGCAAATTTAAGGTATTTCATCAATGTCATTTGACTCGCTTTTTGATTTTTTAACACTTTATTTGGGGATTTTGCTTCTCATCGCCCTTGTGGGAATGTTTTTTGCGAAAAAGCACAAAGAACTCAACGCTGAATTTAACGAAAACTTAGCTCAAAAATTCAGCAAAAAAAGCGCATTTAAAGGGCTTTACAAGCATTGTCCTTGTCGCAAAGCTGTGGAAAATGGCTTGATGAGTAGCATTTGTGTGTATAGCAGCGTGGTAGGCTTTATGCTAAGCCTTACAAATATCGCTCTTGTGGGCATTTATAGCGTGTCAAATTTTGCTGTGCTTGCTTTGAGCGTGCTTTGCGCCTACTTTGGCTGGGTGCTGAAAAAATGATTGCAAGCTCATTTTGCAAGTTTTAAGAAAGGACAAAAATGCTGATTTTTGGACACAAACTCATCGAAAAGCCAAAATTTCATTTGATAAACAATGAAAATGTAAGCTTTAAAGAGGGTATAAATTGCTTTGAATATGATGAAATTTTAATCGAAAAAGCCTTAAAAGAGTGTGTGAAATTTGCTATTTTAGCTAAAAATGAAGATGAAATTTTATTTGCAAATGCTTTGAAAGCTGAATTTATTTTGCTTGAAAATGAAAATTTGGCTAAAAAAGCCAGCAAAATGGCTGAATTTTATTTATTTGATAGCAAAATTTTACTCATCACAAACTCACTTGAAAAACTTGAAAAAGCCTACAAAATAGGCGTTGATGGAGTGATTTTGAAAGAACTTTTGCAAGAAATTTAGCGCAAAATTATTTTAAAATTTTTAGTTTAATAGCTGTTTTTGCACCCTTTGAAAATAGCCAACTCGCCCTTGAATTCCCCACGACACCTTGACACCGCCCACACTTGCTCAAAATGACAACATCAGTTTTACGACAAAAACGCTATCTTAAAAAGTCTTAAAAAATCAAAAAAATTTTTTCAAAAAAAATGAAAGTTTTTATCAAATTTTAAAAAATTTTTTGCTACAATTTTAATTGTAATTATCAAAATTTAAAGGAAAAAAGATGAAAGAAATTTCACCAAAATCTCACACTCAAAGCTTAAATTTAAAAGCTTTGAAAAGCAAAATCGCCCTTTCGTTGTGCGGCTTTCTCGCGTTAGCTGCACCAAATTTCGCTGATGAACAAGTCATTACGCTTGAACCAACGACAATCACGGCTATCATAATGTCGTCAAAACTTGATGAGCTAAATAGAAATGTTTATCAAATAGACGGCACAAGCATTCGTCAAAAAGGCTTTATAAATACTGAAAGCCTTTTTCGTTATCTGTCCTTTGTCAGCATTTCTAACACAGGCTTGGGCGGGAATTTAGACTTGCGCGGACAAGGCAACAAGGCAAACACAAGCGTGCAAACGCTCATAAATGGCGTGTATGCAAATATGCTTGACAGCTCACACGGCGTAACGCCCATAAATTTGGTATCTCCAAATCTCATACAAGAGATAGAAATCCTACCCGGCGGCGGTGCGGTTATGTTTGGTAACGGCACGCGTGGCGGCGTGGTAAATATCATCACTACCAAACGCTTTGAAAGCCCATTTTTTAGCGTATCAGCAGGCTACTCCAACATAGCCGCAAGCACGGGTAACAACTACAACGCAAATGTCCTTTACGGGGACAAATTCGGGCAAACGCACATAAATGTCGGTGCGAGCTATCTTTACAAGGGAGGACCCCGCGAAAAAGACCGCACCACAGGCGAGGGAGCAAATTTTGGTGCGCTTTATGACTTTGATTTGGGGCAAAGCGTAAATTTCGATGCGGATTTTTTCCACGCAGATATACACACAAGCCCGTTTAACTCGTTTATGGATACCACGCCAGCGGGCAGTGAGCCTAGCAAGGACGAGCGAAAACGCGCAGGCAACGGCGAATTTCACAACACCCAAAACCGCTTCACCGCAAATTTAGGCTATGAGAGCGAGTTGAGTGAGCGGCTCAAATGGAATTTGCGGGCTTTTTATCACTACAATCATCTAAAATACAAGGACAGTGTTACGATTTTAAGCACTTACACTTATGGACAAGGTGGGCGAAACTTTTCATTTAAGGACGCCCAAGCAGAGCAAAGCGGCTCGTTTTTTGACGACCAAAAGGTAGGCGTTGATGCTAAATTCGACTTCAAGCACGACAGCGGGCGTTTGATAGTGGGCGCTCAAAGCCTTTATCAAATGTCAAAACGCACTATGGTGCAGCAAATCAGCACTCCAAACCCCGCCACGATGGGCGCAATGCAAGTGAGCTACAACCACGCTATTGACATTCCTTTCACGGGCAACAAATGGACAAATTCAGTTTTTGCCATAGAAAAGTATGACTTTGGCGAGCGTTTTTCGCTGACGGGGGGGGGGCGTTATGAATTTTCGCGCTATTTTATCGATGTGCAAAACGCTCACAATATCCTTATAAATATGGGCGCGATGAGACAAAATCCGAGCTACACCACAAAAGGCTCACTCACCGACAATCTCCACAATTTCGCCCTAGAACTCACGCCGAGCTTTCAATTTTCACCCACAGGCGCGCTGTATGCGAAGTATGAGCGCGGTTATCTCTCCCCAGCGCCCAACAACCTGCTAAAAAGAGAAGGCACGAGCAGCGCAAACTACCGCTACGAAGCGACAAATTTGAAAAAAGAAAGCTACGATACCTTTGAAATCGGCGCGAAAGAGAGCTTTGCGGAAACCTTGCTGCTTTCGGGCAGCGTTTTTTACACCGCAACGCACAACGAGTTCTACACCATAGGCAACGCGCACTCAGTCGATGGCGTGCGCTACGACACCTACGACAAAACGCGCCGTTTGGGCGTGGAATTTGCGAGCGAGCAGTATTTTTGGGGCGGTGCTTTGGCGTTTAACGAGAGTTTTACCTATGTCAAAGCCGAGAAAAAGGACGCTGGCAAATGGAGCAAAATCCCAAACAGCTATAATTACAAGGCTACACTTGGCGCAAGTGCTGAGATAGGCTTTGGCGTGGGGCTTTGGGCGCAAGGTTCTTTCATCGGCGCTCAGCAAGTTATCAGCAAGGACGCCGCTGGCATAGAGCAAGACAAATCCTTAAAGCCTTACACGCTCGTGGATTTGGGCATTTCGGCGAGCTTTAAGGGCGCAAATCTCAGCGCAGGCGTGCGAAATGTGCTGGATACGCTCTACTATGACTACTACAACCACGATGCAAGCGACACGATAGCGGGCTATGGCTATCTCATCGGGGCTGGACGGACTTTTTTCGTGGAGGCAAAATATGAATTCTAGCCTTTTAGGCAAATTTTACAAACGATTTTCAAAATTCAGCGAGAATTTAAGGATAAAATTAACCAAATTTCGCTACAATTTTGACAAAAATTTATGCAAAATAGAAAGGACAAAAGATGAGTTTTGAAAGTATCATCACCCATTTAAACGCTCATCACAGCGAAAATTTAGTGGATTTAGTTAAAAAATTCAGCGGAGAGAGCGAAATTCAAAACGCTACTCTTAAAAGTGTGGATTATGAGGGCTTGGAGCTAGTTTATAACGGCTCAAAAAGCCTACACATAGACTTTCCTACAAAAGCAAACGATGAGACTTTGAAAAATGTTATCATTGAATTGTGTATGAGCGTGAAAAAAAGCGTGGATTATGGCGCGGTAAAAGACGAGATAAAAGCCTACAAAGCGGGCTTTGGCTCGGTGTGCGTGGCGAGTTTGAGTGCTTGCGATGAGGTTTTATGCACTTATGCGCCCATTATACAGACAAATGAGGGCGATTATATCTACATAAGCGAGATAGGCGAGCATTTTGCGAGTATCAAGGCACACCCAAACAACCTTGAAATAATGTTTTTGCAAGATGAGCAAGATGCGCCCTCCGTCATCTTACGCAAACGCCTGCGCTACCGAGCAAACGCCGAATTTATCGAGCGCGGGGCTGAATTTGAGCGCGTGTATGATGAGTTTGAGCGCGTGCGTGGCAAGGGCGGCGGCATACACACGATACGGGGCTTTGCGGACTTTCATCTCATCAAACTGCGCTACACAAAGGGCAGTTTCGTCAAGGGCTTCGGGCAGGCTTATCATATCGATGAAAACGGCGAGTTAAAGCACCACGCTGGCAAAGGCGGCACAATGCCACACGCTAAAATGTAGCCTTTTAAACAAAAGCACAATGCAAATTCGCGCTGTGCTTTTGTGAATTTCTAGCAATGTATGGCAAAAACGCTGTTAATTTAAAAATTTTGAAAAGTGCAAATTTTTGCAAAATGTGAAAAGATGATGAAAATTTAAAAGTGTAGCAAAAGGTGTTGAAAAATGGCGTAGCGAAACTTTCAAAAGCAAAAATGGTGTGGCGAAAGAAATTCAAAATAAAAATGGTGCCCGCGGCGAGATTCGAACTCACGACCTCAAAATTAGGAATTTTGCGCTCTATCCTGCTGAGCTACGGGGGCATTTATGCAAAAATTTGACTTTTAGCTCAAATTTATCATCACAAAAAACACATTTGCGTTAAAGCACCACGCCGACAACGCCCACTCACAATGACGGCGTGGGATAAATTCGCTATGCAAATTTATCTAAATTTCTCACAAGTTGAAATTTAGCCTTGCTTATGGCACAAGCAAATTTCACTTTACAAAATGTCAAATTTCAATAAAGTTCAAGTGCTTTTAGTTCGGCTTTGAGCCTATCTTTTTGCGCTTTAAATTCAGCTTTTTTAGCCTTAAATTCAGCCTTGCTCATCATCTTTTTTTGGCTTTCTAATTCGCTTAACTTTGCTTCAAGTTCGGCAAGGGCTTTTTGCTTTTGCGCCTTTGTTTCAAGGGCTTTTGCGTAAAAAGCTGGGTCGTCCTTGCACTTGCTTGAAAGCTCGTTTATGGCTACATTTAAGCCTTGAATTTTAAACGCATTGTTGTGCTTTTTGGCAAATTCAAGCTCGTTTTTTAGCTTGGCGATTTTATCATCGCATTCGTTTGCAAATGCAAAACTCGTAAGCAAACAAAAGAAAATACTCTTTTTCATTTTTGTCCTTTTAAAGTTAAATTTTAAATCTAAATTCGCTTAAATTTGCTCAAAATTCACACTCAAACATAACTCAAAGCGAAATTTTGAATAAATTCTTAAATTTTTCGCCTAAATTTACAGCCCAAAGGCAAAAAATTTAAGATGATTTTGGGCGTAGTGTAAGAAAATTTTGCAAGGCTAGGCATAAAACCTACCGCCACTTGTTTTCTCAAACTCGCCCAAAAGCACTTAAATTCAGCCTTTTAGCCGTTTCGCTTTTTGATGATTTCCTCGCTTACATTCTTTGGCACTTCATCATAATGGTCAAACTCCATTGTGTAAGTCGCGCGCCCCTGCGTTTGGCTTCGCAAATCAGTCGAGTAGCCAAACATTTCAGCTAGCGGGCAAAACGCCGTGATGACTTTGTTGCCACCGCGTTCGTCCATAGAATTTACCTGTCCGCGCCTTTTGTTTAAATCGCCGATGACATCGCCCATATATTCTTCGGGCGTTTCCACTTCAACTTTCATCATAGGTTCGAGTATCACGGCACCTGCCTTGCGTGCGCCCTCTTTAAAGCCCATTGACGCGGCAAGTTTAAACGCCATTTCGCTTGAATCCACCTCGTGATAGCTACCATCATACACGGTTACCTTGACATCTTCGACAGGATAACCCGCTAAAACGCCATTTTGTAGGGCTTCTTGCACGCCTTTATCCACAGCGGGAATGTATTCTTTGGGGATTACGCCACCTTTAATGTCATTGACAAACTCATACCCGCTTCCTGCTTCTTTTGGTTCAAGTCGCAAAAAGACATGCCCGTATTGTCCGCGTCCGCCTGATTGTTTAGCGTATTTATACTCTTGCTCAACGCTTTTTCGTATGGTTTCGCGGTAGGCAACTTGCGGTTGTCCCACTTCTGCTTCAACCTTAAATTCACGCAACATTCTATCCACGATGATTTCAAGGTGTAGCTCGCCCATACCAGAAATGATGGTTTGTCCGCTTTCTTCGTCCGTCTTAACGCGAAAACTTGGGTCTTCTTGGGCTAGTTTGCTTAAAGCAATAGACATTTTTTCTTGGTCTGCTTTGGTTTTTGGCTCCACAGCCACGCTGATAACGGGGTCTGGAAAGTCCATTTTCTCTAAAATCACCTTGTCCTTTTCGCTTGACAAGGTATCGCCCGTGAGCGTGTCTTTAAGCCCTACCACAGCGCCGATTTCGCCTGCGTAAAGGACTTTGATTTCTTCTCTTTTGTTTGAGTGCATTTTAAGCAAACGCCCTATGCGCTCTTTTTTGTCCTTTGTGGAGTTGTAGGCGTAAGAGCCGCTTTCTAGGCTTCCGCGATACACGCGCACAAAGGTAAGCTGCCCGACAAAGGGGTCTGTCATTATCTTAAAGGCAAGTGCGGCGAATTCGCCATCATCGGTTGATTTGACACTTGCTTCTTTGCCGTCCTCATACTGCCCTTTAATGTTTGCCACCTCATCAGGTGCTGGCAAATAAGCAACCACAGCGTCAAGCAAGGGCTGAATTCCTTTGTTTTTAAAGGCTGTGCCACAAAGCATAGGCATAAGGCTCATACTCAAACACCCTGCTTTTAGCCCTGCTTTTATCTCGCTTTCGTTTAAATCCTCGCCCGCAAGGTATTTCTCCATAAGCTCATCGCTAGTTTCGCTCACGGCTTCTATCATCTTGGTGCGATACTCTTCTGCCTTGTCCTTTAAGTCAGCGGGAATTTCTTTTTCTACATAATCAGTAGGCTTGGTATCGTCCTCCCACACAAAGGCTTTCATCTTTACTAAGTCGATAACGCCCTTAAAATCGTCCTCCGCACCGATAGGAATTTGTATAGGCACGGGGTTTGCTTTAAGGCGGTTTTTCACTTGGGCTTCGACATTAAAGAAATTTGCGCCGATTCTGTCCATTTTATTGACAAAAATTATGCGCGGAACGCCGTATTTGTTGGCTTGTCTCCACACGGTTTCACTTTGGGGTTGCACGCCACCAACAGAGCAAAAAACAGCCACAGCTCCGTCTAGCACGCGCATAGAGCGTTCTACTTCTATGGTAAAATCCACGTGTCCGGGGGTGTCGATAAGGTTGATTTGATGGTCTTTCCAAAAGCAAGTAGTCGCCGCACTTGTGATGGTGATGCCGCGTTCTTTTTCTTGCTCCATCCAGTCCATAGTCGCCGCGCCGTCATGCACTTCGCCTATCTTGTGGCTCATACCCGTGAAAAAAAGTATGCGCTCGCTTGTTGTCGTCTTACCAGCGTCTATGTGAGCGGCAATGCCTATGTTTCGCACTCGTTTTAAGGGTGTAGTTCTTGACATTTGCTATCCTTTTTACCAGCGATAATGCGCAAAAGCCTTGTTCGCTTCTGCCATTTTGTAGGTGTCTTCTTTTTTCTTAAAAGACGCACCTTTAGAGTTTGCAGCGTCTAAAAGCTCGCCTGCTAGCTTTTCTATCATCGTTCTTTCGCTTCGTTTGCGCGCAAAAGAGATTATCCAGCGAATCGCCAAAGCTTGTTGCCTAGCAGGGCGCACTTCAACAGGCACTTGATAAGTCGCACCACCTACTCGGCGGGACTTTACTTCCAAAATCGGCTTGATATTCTCAATGGCATCATTGAAAATTTCAATGCCTTTTTTCTCTTGGTTTTTCTTGTCGATATTTTCAAGCGCGCCGTATAAAATGTCTGTGGCGACACTTTTTTTGCCATCATACATTAACGCGTTGATGAATTTTGTGATGACCTTACTTGCGTAAATAGGGTCTGGTAGGACTTCCCTGACGGGAGCTTTTCTTCTTCTCATCTTTTTTCCTTCAAATTTTTTGCTTGCTCTGTGCTAAATGCCTAAATTTAGGCTTGCAAGGGCAAATTTTACTCAAACAAGGCTAAAACACCGAGCCTTGCCTGTGCTTGTAAGCTACTGTTTCGCAGCAGCGCCGCCAGCTTTTGGCTTTTTCGCGCCGTATTTGGAGCGAGAGACCGTTCTTTTGGCAACGCCCGCTGTATCAAGCGCACCACGCACTATGTGATACTTCACACCGGGCAAATCCTTGACACGACCGCCACGCACCAGCACAATGCTGTGTTCTTGCAGGTTGTGTCCCTCGCCGCCTATGTAGCTAATGACCTCAAATCCACTTGTCAAGCGGACTTTGGCAACTTTTCTCAAAGCCGAATTCGGCTTTTTGGGGGTTGTCGTATAAACACGGGTGCAAACGCCCCGTCTTTGCGGACAATTTTTCAGCGCAGGGGATTTGGACTTCGTCAAAATCTTTTTGCGCTCTTTACGAACCAACTGATTTATCGTAGGCACGGCTTTCCTTTCATATTTTAAGCTAAAATAAACTTTGCATATTATCTAAATTTAGCTTAGAGTTTTATTAAAGTGCGTAAAAATTTGGAAAAAATTTTAAATTTTTACTCAAATCCTAAATTTTTCACATTTTTATGGGCGAAATTTATGAATTTTATAAAAAATTCACGCATAAAAATTCAAATATATATAATCTTTAAGCTTTCCTATATTGCTACTTAAAACATAAAATGTTGTATGTAAAAGTTGTCCGTTTTTATCTATGCCAAAGCTAGCCAAATGATAAATTTCAACATTTTTTTCATTTTTTGTTTAAAAGGCTTGTAAAATACAAAAGAATCTACTATAATACTCTCGGTTTTAGATTTTCCACTAGCAGATTTGGTGCTCTGCTTTTGCGAAAAGGAATCAGACATTAGCGGTGAGCGTCTGAGGCGGTCTAGGGCTGTGGTTTCTTGTTGATATTTTCTTCTCACCACGAAAAGCGAGTTTTTAAGCGTTTCCACAAAAGCACCTGATAGTTCCCATCTATTTACAAAATTTGAAAAAGCCCTTTTGAGCTAAAATTTAAAATCAAAAATTTTTTCTCTTTTTCTTAAACAAATGCTAACAGCTTATTTACAGCACTTAAACGCAAACAATACTCTTTAAACGCTCATTTTGCGTGTATTGACATTGTTGTTTGATTGTGATAAACTATTTGGATTTTGTTTATAAGGACAAAGCAATGGCAAAGACACTCGGAGTTTTAGGCGGTATGGGACCAGCGGCGGCGGCTGAATTTTTAAGGCTTTTAGCCCTTCACACGCCAGCTAAAACCGACCAAGAACATATCATCACTTATATGGTAGGCGACCCGACTATCCCCGATAGAACGGCGTTTATACTCGGCAAGGGCGAGAATCCAGCCCCAAAAATCAAAGCAAATTTAGACAAATTAGTCGCGATGGGCGCGCAAGTTTTGGCGTCCCCTTGTAACACGGCGCATTATTTCATCGATGAAATGAGCCTGAGCGTGCCTTTGGTGCATATCATCAAAGAAACGATAAAAGCAGCCTTGCAGCTGAATTCTCGCGCTTTTTTAATCTCAACGCTAGGCACAAGGCACAGCAAACTTTTTGAAAAACACTCCAAAAATTTAGGACTTTCCATCATCGCAGCCGATGAAAATGTCTCCAAACTCGCCCAAGAAAGTATAAATTTCATCAAGGCAAATGAGATGAAAAAAGGCGGAGAGTGCATAAAAAAGGCGATTTTAGAGCTTTGGCAAAAAGAGAATTTGCCTGTGATTTTAGGCTGCACGGAGTTGCCCTTAGCTTATGCGCAAAGTGGTTTAGAGAGCGAAAATGTGATTTCAAGTTTAGAAGCACTTGCAAAGGCTTGTGTGAAAGCTTGTCAATAAAAAAGAAAGGCAAACAATGGACATTATGGTCATCTTACAGGTTATCGTCCTTTTCGGTGGTATCTTTTTGGGTATCAAAATCGGCGGAATGGGCGTTGGTTATGCTGGTGGTTTGGGTGTGATTATCCTTACCTTAGTGTTGGGAATGGACACAAAAATGAGTTACATTCCCCTTGATGTTATACTCATCATTTCTGCTGTGATTTCGGCGATTACGGCTTTGCAGGTGGCTGGTGGGCTGGATTTTTTGGTGCAAATGGCTGAAAAATTCATCAGAAAGCACCCCAAGCAGATAAACTATCTAGCGCCTATCGTTGCGTATTTGCTGACGATTTTAGCTGGCACAGGGCATACGGCGTATTCGATAATACCCGTCATAGTCGAAGTCGCTAAAAGTCAAAACATAAAGCCTAGCGCACCTTTGGCGTTAAGCGTGGTGTCCTCGCAGGTTGCCATCACCGCAAGCCCTATTTCAGCGGCTTTTGTGGCGATGACGGGAGTTTGCGAGCCGCTTGGCGTGAGCTATCCTATGCTTTTGATGATTTGTATCAGCACAACTTTCGTGGCTATGCTGATGACAAGTTTCATCGTCAATAAATTCTATGATTTAGAACTCAGCAAGGATAAAATTTACCAAGAAAGGCTAGCCAAAGGGCTTGTCGAGGAGGTTAAAGCCGCTTCTTACAAGGAACTGAACCCTTATGCAAAAAGGTCTGTGATTATCTTTGTCGTGGGCGTTTTTGTGATTGTGGGTTATGCCCTTGCTATATCGCCGACTATTGGGCTTGTTGAGCCTGTGATTTTGACAAGAGATAACGCTATCATCAGCTTTATGCTGACTGTGGGCGTGCTGATAGTGCTAGCGTGCAAGGTGGATTCGAGCAAACTCATCACCACTTCGACTTTTCAAAGCGGTATGAACGCTTGCATTTGCGTTATGGGTATAGCGTGGCTTGGTAACACTTTCGTCAATGGGCATCTTGACTCGCTAAAAGAATTTACAAGTCAAATCATCTCACAATACCCCTTTGTCCTAGCTATCGCTTTATACTTTTTAAGCTGCTTGCTCTACTCGCAAGCTGCTACGGCAAAGGTTATTATGCCAGCTGTCGCGCTCGCTCTTGGTATGACAGGACCTGAGAATTCACAGCAAGTTTGGATTTTGGTTGCTAGCTTTGCTGCTGCTTCGGGCTTGTTTATCCTGCCTACTTACCCAACAACGCTTGCAGCCATAGCTATGGACGACACAGGCACGACAAGAGTCGGTAAATTCGTCTTTAACCACTCTTTCATCATACCCGGCACCATTATGGTAGCCCTTTCCGTGTCGCTTGGCTTTATCGTAGCGCCTATTTTCTTATAAATTTAGCAATCCCGTCCTTTTTTGGGCGGGATAAAGCTAAAAATCAAGCAAAACACCTAAATTCAGCTCAGTAGCCCCAAACTTTTAGCATAATCATACCCTACTTTGCAAATCGTTGCGCCCACTACGACTAAAAACAGCACCTTGATGAAATTGCCTTGCGTTTTAAGCACGAGTTTTGAGCCTAAAAACGCCCCGATGATTTGCCCTACGCCCATCAAAATGCCCACAGCCCAAAGCACTTCATAAAGGCACAAAAACATAGCCAAAGCCACGACATTGCTGGTAAAGTTAAAGATTTTGGTGTTGATGCTGGCTTCTTTGAGATTATAACCAAGCAGCATTACGCAAGCAAAGATGAGAAAGCTACCCGTGCCAGGTCCTAAAAAACCATCATAAAAGCCGAGCGAAAAGCCGATGAAAATGTGAAAAATTTTGATATTTGTGATTTTTGGTTCGCTTTTTTGCTTGCCAAGATTTGGCTTAAACGCCATATACAAAAAGGTTGCGATTAAAAACACCAAAATGATGAGCTTTAAATGTTTGTCATTTATCAGCAGCACAGCCCACACGCCAAGAGCTGCTCCCAAAGCCGTAAAAAACACGCCCCAAGCTAAATGCTTCATCGTAAGCGATTTAAAATAAGTCAAAGTCGCCGTAAAAGTGCCAAACACGCCTTGCAGTTTGTTTGTCGCAAGGCTCAAATGCGCTGGCACACCGCACGCCATCAACGCAGGCAAAGCGATAAGCCCGCCGCCGCCAACTATGGAGTCGATAAAGCCCGCAAAAATCGCCACCGCAAAAAGCACGACATAATAAATGCTTTCAAGCTCAAAACTCGCTACTTCCGCCATAAATTTACCCTTGTGTAAAAAATGTAAAATCATATTATAATGCAAAAGTGATTTAAATTTTGTTTGCTTTTGGGCTAAATTCAGCGAAAAATTTAGGCTTGTAAAGACAAATTTAACTTTTTGCCATAAATTTGCTTTTTACTTAAAAGCAAGGATTTTGCTGGCAAGCTGGGCGGGAGAAAGTTGGAGTGCTTTTTCTACTTTTAAGGTGTTGCCGTGTTCGATGAATTTGTCCTCATACTCAAAACTTACAAGCCTTATGTGGTTTAAATTTGCTCTTTGTAAGAAGCTGGTGATTAAAGAGCCTACGCCGCCGATTTTAGCACTTGGAGAAAAAACAAACCAAATTTTTGTTTTTTGGGCTAAATTTGCAAGCAAAGTTTCGTCCAAAGGCTTAGCAAAGATTAAATCAACCAAATTCGCATAATCTTTCCTGCCCTCTTTTTCACATTCGTCTAAAACAAGCTTTGCCGTGCCAACGCCTTGTCCGTAGCCTAAAAAGGCGATTTGGCTTGAATTTTCGCGCAAAATTTGCGCTTTGCCGAGTTTTATTTTAATAGACTCAAACTCATCATCAAGCAAAAAAGCCCCGCGCGGATAACGAAAGGCTAAACAACCCTTGTGAGAGTAAGCATAACTCATCACAGCTCTCATCATCGCCTCATCTCTTGGGGCTAAAAGCGTTAAATTCGGTAGTGGCGCAAGAAAACTCACATCAAAAGCACCTTGATGAGTCTCGCCGTCCTCGCCCACGATGCCTGCTCTATCCATAGCAAAGACGACATTTAAATTCATAATCGCGCAGTCGTGTATCACTTGGTCATAAGCTCGTTGCAAAAAGGTAGAATAAATAGCAATAAAGGGCTTAAAGCCCTCTTTTGCCATAGCCGCCATCGAAGTAACGGCGTGCTGCTCGGCTATGGCGACATCCCAAAAGCGATTTGGATACTTTTCTATGAGCGCATCAAGTCCTGTGCCATTTGGCATAGCTGCAGTAACGCCTACTATATCGCTGTGTTTTTCGGCTAAATTCAGCAAATTTTGACTAAAAAGCTCGGTAGCACTTTTTTTTGCGCCCGCTTTTTTGATGAACTCGCCTGTGCTTATGTCAAATGCCCCAACCCCGTGCCATTTAGCGTTTTTGCCCTCAGCTGGTGCGTAACCCTTGCCTTTTATGGTTTGAGTATGCACAAGACAGGGCTTTTTCATCGCTTTGGCTTTTTTCAGCACGCTTATAAGCTCGCTTATGTCGTGTCCGTTAATCACGCCTATGTATTCAAGTCCCATTTCTTCAAACAAAATACCCGGCGTGATGAGTTTAAGGCTTTCTTCAAAGCGTTTTGCCATATAAGTGGCACTTTGGGGCAGATACTCCAAAAGATTTTCCACGCCTTTTTTGAATTTTTGGTAAAAACTACTTGCCATAGCGCCCGAAAGGTGTTTAGAAATCGCGCCTATGGGCTTGCTTATGCTCATTTCGTTGTCATTTAAAATGATGACGCAAGGATACTTTTTATCCCCTAGCTCGTTTAAAGCCTCATACACCATACCCGCACTCATCGCGCCGTCTCCTATGAGCGCGACAGGAATTTTGTCCTCATTTTTAAGCGCGATAGCCTTGCACGCGCCCACAAGCAAAGAAATAGAAGTGCTTGAATGCCCAGCTACAAAGTAATCGCCCTCATTTGGCTTGGTGTAGCCGCTTACTCCGCGAAATTGTCGCAAGCTCGTTAAATCGCGCCCTGTAAGGATTTTGTGCGCGTAACTTTGATGAGAAACATCGAAAATAAAAGGCTCTTTTTTAAAATCAAACACGGCGTGCATCGCTAGGGTAAGCTCCACAACGCCTAAATTTGAGCTTAAATGCCCGCCGTTTTGGCTTACTGCTTTGATAATCTCACTGCGAAGCTGGCTCGCTAAATTTTCAAGCTCGCCAAGTGCAAGCTCTTTGAGCTGCTCGTAAGAGTGCTTCATTCGCTTGCCATTTGTTTGATTTTGTTTAAGCGGCTATTTAAATCAGACTCTATGTTGCCCTTGTCGCTCAAAACCACTACGCTGCCCTTTGAAATCGCATCATCAAGGCTTACTTTAACCTTTGAATTTAAGGCAAGTTTGGATTTGACAAAGTCATAATCGCTCGGGCTGATTTTAAGCTCCACGCTCGCTGCGCCTTTGAGTTCAGCGATGAGTTTTTGGGCTAAATTTAGGGCAATTTGCGCTGAACGCTCGCTTAATTCTTGGCTGATAACATCTTGGGCGATTTCTATGGCGGCGTTTGCAAGTTCTTTTTCGTTTTTGCTGATGAATTCAGCTAAATTCTGGCTGGTTTCATCAAGCCTTGCGATACTTTTAGCAAATTTATCCCTTAACTCGCCAAGTTCTTTTTCGCTTTCAGCCTTTGCGCGCTCGTATCCTGCTTGCTCGGCGTCTTTTTTGCTAAGCTCTAATTTAGCTTCAAATTCTTTTTGCTGGTTTTCAAGCTTCATTTCAAGCTGGGTTTCAGCCCGTGCTGCCTTGTCGATAATCTCTTCTTTTTCTTTTAAAAGCTCGACTATCCTTTGGGCTGAGCTGTTGGGTGTGCTTTCTTGCTCGTTTTCTTGGGCTTCATTTTGCGCTTCATCGCTATTTGAATTTGCTTGCTTTGCCTGCTCTTCTTTTTGGTTTTTTTGCTCTTGCATACTTGCAAACTCGCTCATTACCTTAAAATGATAGCCGTCTATGATATGCTCTTTGGTGTCGCTTGGGGAGATGACATTTGTGTTTTTCATTTGCTATCCTACTCTATCATCTCATCGCCTTCACCCATTTGGATTAAGCCTTGTTCGTTGAGTTTTTGCACTATATCCACAACCTTTCTTTGTGCTTCTTCGACATCTTTTACGCGCACTGCGCCCAAAAAGCCCATTTCTTCAAGGAAAGTCTCGCTCGCACGGCTTGACATATTTGCAAGGAATTTTTGTTTGAGTCCTTCGCTAGAACCTTTAAGCCCTATCATCAAGTCTTTTTTGTCGGCTACTTTGAGTATCTCGCGTATAGCTTGGTTGCCAAGTTTAGCGATATCATCAAAGGTAAACATAAGTTCTTTGATAGTGGCTGCAAGCTCTGGGTCGCTTTGCTCCAACTGAGCGATGATGGATTTTGCCGCATTTTGTCCTAAGCGGTTTATCATCTCAGCCACCGCACGCGGTCCGCCTACTTCTACCTTTGTGCCTGCAAAGCTTTCTAAGTGTTTTTCTAGCACGGCTGATACCCTTTTAATGATAGCTGGGGAAATGTCGCCTAAATTCGCCATTCTCGTAACCACATCTGCCCTTTGATCTTCGTTAAAATACTCCAAAGTCTCCGCCGCGTGAATGCTGTCCATATGCGCTAAAATCAAAGCCACAGTTTGGGGGTGTTCTTTGGAGATAAAATCAGCAAGCTGCTGTGGTTTTACCTGTCCTAAATAGCTGAAATTTTGGTCTGTTTCCATACTTTTGGTAAGCTTTTCCAAAATCTTATTTGCCATTTCGGGTCCAAAGGTTTTGAAAAGCAACTCTTTGGCGTAGTCAAAGCCGCCTGTTTTGATGTATTGATTTGATTGTAAAATAGAGTAAAATTCCTCCAAAACCGCTGTGGCTACGGCTTTATCAACCTTTTTAGCTTGGGCTATGTAGCGTGAAATTTCGGTTATGGGGTTTATCTCCATATGTGAAAAAAGCGAAGTGGTTACATCCTCGCCAAGCTGTATGAGCAAGATAGCGATTTTTTCAGCCATAGATAAGTCATCGTATGTCATCTTTTGTTCTTCGCTAAGCTTTATCATCACATATCCTTAGTTTCGTTTGGTGTGTCGCTCTCAACAAGGCTTTGCAACACGCTTGCCACTTCTTCTGTCTTTTCATTCACTAGGGCGCGCAGTTTTTCGATGAGTATGTCATACTGTAACGAATCCTCATCGATAGTATCGGTAAGCCCAAGTCCTTCCTCCACTCTCTTGCGGGCTTTGTTGAATTTCTCCAAAGCGTCCTCAGCCTCTTCGACACTGACTTCTTCTGGCTTAAATTCTTCCTCGCCCTCAGCGATATCTGTAAGCATTTTTTGCATAAAGGGCTGAATGACTTTTTTGTAAAAAACAAAGAGCAAAATCGCCGCGATGATATACTTAATAGACGGCAGCAAGGGGCTAATGTATTTGTCATAAATCGTCAAAGCCTTGCTTTCAAGCTTTGGCAACTGCTCGTATTCGCTTACTGAGACAGAGTCCCCGCGCACAGGGTTAAAGGCGATGATATCTCGCACCGTCTTTTCTATGCTGGCGATTTCAGCCTGCGTGCGATTTGTGAAAGTGCGCTGAATTTCATCTCTTTCGTTGAGTGAATCGGTGTATTTTTTGGGGATTAAAATACCTACTGAAACCTTGCCTATGGTAGCGATTTGATTTTTTATGTTTGTTGTAGTTTTGGAAACTTCGTTGTTTGTGGTGATTTGCTCTTTTTTCGACCATTCAAGCCCGTTTGGTCCATCAAGCCCTTCAACAGGTCCTATGTTTGAAACGGCTCCTGGCACGCCTTGTATCACAGGGGCTTTTCGCCCTTGGGATTCTTCTTTTAGGCTTTGCTCGCTACGAATCACCGTGTTTGGGTCGTAAAGCTCTATCAAAGACTCCATTCTAGTGGAATTTACTTCGATATTGACACCGCCACGCACCTCACCATAAGGTTCAAGGGCTTTGAAAATCTTATCTTCAAGCTCAGCCACTCGGGCTTTGCGGAAATTTTCGATTTCTTTTAAAAGCTCGTTTTCGTAATTTTCTTGCAAGTCAAGCGGCGTGCCTTTTTGGTCGATAATATGCACATTATCAAGCGTTAGGCGCGGAACAGCCGCTGCGACTATGTTTTTAATGCCATCGATTTGTTTTCTCACAAGTTTGGATTTAAGCGTTACGGTTACTGATGCGGTGGGCGGCACCTGCCTTTCGGTAAAAACGCTTTCTTTTGGAAAGGCTATATGCACCACAGCCTTTTCTACGGGTTCAAGTGCTGAGATGGTGCGGGCTAGCTCGCCCTCAATGGCGCGCTGAAATTTCACATCCATTTCTTTGCTTGTCGCGCCAAATTGCTGGTTATCAAAAAGCTCAAAGCCCGTGCCTCTGTCTTTTATCAACCCTTCGCTGGCTATCATCATTCTTTGCTGATAAAGGTGTTCTTGTGGCACTAAAATGGTTCTTTCGTTTTCAAGCTGATAAGGAATGCCGTTTTGTTCGAGCTTTGCGACAATCGCCGCTGAGTCTCCCACGCCTATATCTTGCACCAGCACGGCATAGCCTGAGTTCGCGCCTGCGCTGCTGCTGCTCTTGTAAAGTGCTAAAAACACCAAAAAGGCGATGACAACCACAATCGAAACAGCGATAACTAGGCGTTGTCTTTTGCTGAGCTTTTGGTAGAGCAAGCCGATTTGGTGAATCATATTTTTAAATTCTTCCATACACCTGTATCCTTACAAAGCTCAAATCACAAAGCAAACCGCAAAGCTCACGCTTTCAAAAAGCTAAATTTAAGGCGGTTTGACTGCATTTAAGCCTCAAACTTTTCAAAATTTTCGTCATTATTATACACTTTTTAAGCAAAAATTCAGCAATTTTGCTTAAAAAATTCAAAATTTCAATCATTTTATCGACTTTTTAGCTCAAAAATTTACATTTTTGTCCCTAAATTTCGCTAAATTTTTAAATTTTTCTCACAAAAGTGGCTTAAATTCATCAAAAAACGCGTCATTTTCCTCTTTTAAGCCTATGGTTATGCGGATAGCATTTAAGCCATAGCTTTTCAAATCCCTTATAATAATGCCTTTTTTAAGCAGCTCATTTGCCAACTGTGTGCTGTCAAGTTTTTTAATCAAATTTTCGCTTGAATTCGTGCTAGAATTTGCCTTGTGCTGTGTCAAATCTGTGCTAAAATTCGCCCCACTTTGCGCTGCACTTGCGTTTAAATCCGCCACGCCCTGCCCCAAGCACTCATCAAAAAAATAAGTGATGAAATTCGTGTAAGAATTTATAAATTTAATCCCATTTTGCCTTGCAAAGTCCTCATATCGCTTCATCTGCGTGAAATTGTTTTGCAGGGTTTGCTCTACAAATTCCTTATCATCAAGGGCGACACAGGCGGCTTTTAAGCTCAAATTCGTTACATTAAAGGGCGCGCGAAGCTTGTAAAAAGCCTTGATGATAGCCTCATTTGCTATACCATAGCCCACACGCAAGCCTCCAAGCGCATAAAGTTTTGAAAAAGTGCCAAGATAAAGCACATTGCTAAATTCAGCGCAAAGTTTTGCAGGGTTTAAATGCTTTTTTTCGTCTTTAAAGCTGGCAAATTCATTATAAGCCGCATCAAGCACAACCAAACAATCCTCATCAACGCCCCTTATAAACTCACGCACCGCGCCGCTATCCAAACACTCGCCCAAAGGGTTGTTTGGCACGCACAAAAATATCATCTTAATCTCATCTTTGTGCGCTTCATAAAGGGCGCGAAACTCGCTCAAATCGTGCGTTATGCTCGCTGTTTTGTAGCATTTACTTTGCGTTTGCTTTGCGTAAATTTGATACATAGCAAAGGTAACGCCACACTGCAAAAAGGCATTGTGCGAATTTAACTTTGAGTGAATGGCAAATTCGATGATTTGGTCGCTTCCTGCGCCGATGATGATTTGATTTTCGCCTACATTATAGTGCTTTGAGAGCTTAAATTTAAGCTCACTCATCGTGTCATCTGGGTAAAGATGCGCTAAATGCGCGTTTGCCTTTAAGCACTCAACCACCTTTTTGCTCGCACCAAGCGGGTTTTCGTTGCTTGCAAGTTTGATGACTTTTTTAAGCCCAAACTCACGCGCTATCACTTCTATATCCTTGCCCGGTTCGTAGTTAGCAAGCTGTCCTAAAAATTCGTTAAATTGCATTGTTTTCTCCTGACAAATACGAGCCAAGCCACATTATGTCCTTGTGTTTGGCAAGAATTTTTTGCACATTTTCATCATCAATATGCCCTTCAAAATCCATATAAAAACTATAATCAAACGCCTTTGTCTTCGCTGGACGGCTTTCTAATCTCGTTAAATTTATGTGCGCTTTTTTAAAATCATTAAGCAAATCACTAAGGCTCCCGGGCTTGTGCGCTGTGTGTGCTAAAATCGAGCTTTTACAACCTGCTGTTTTTGGAAATTTACTCTTGCTTAAAATCAAAAAACGCGTGCGGTTTGAGGCATTGTCTTCAATGCTTTCAAACAAAATCGGCACATTATAAAGCTTTGCGGCGATTTTAGAGCAAATGGCGGCTGAATTTTCGTCCTTTGAGGCTAAAAAAGCCGCGTTTGAAGTGGATTTTGAGGGCATAAATTCAAGCTCGTTTAGGTTGTGGCTTTCTAAAAACAAGCGGCATTGATTGTAGCCTTGTGGGTGCGAGTAAATGCGCTTGATAGCCTTTAAATCCTTGTTTAAACTCACAAAAGAATGATGAATGTCCATATAAAGTTCAGCATAAATTTTAAGCTCATTGTAAATGCTTAAACAATCAAGCGTAACGCCCACCGCGCCTGCTGTGTTGTTTTCTATCGGCACGAGAGCGTAATTTACTTCATCATTGTCAAGTGCCTTAAACACCGCTTCAATGCTAGCTAGCGCGACATAAGAGCTAATCGCCCCAAAACGACTCATCGCCGCTTGATGAGTGTAACTTCCCTCAGGTCCCAAATACGCCACGCTTTGAGGCTTTTCTAAATTCCTTGACACCGCAAAAATTTCTTGGTAAATCGCTTCTATCGCCCTTGCGCTCAAAAGCCCATTGCTTAGCTTTTCAAGCCTTTGGACAATAGCCCTTTCGCGCTCAGGGCGATAAACTGAGCTTTGCGCCTTGTCTTTAAGCTCGCCGATTTGCTTTACCACTGACATTCTTTCGTTTAAAAGCCCCAAAATTTGTGTATCAAGCTCGTCTATGCTCGCTCGCAACTTCTCTAAATCCTTCATCGTTTATCCTTTGTTTTAAGCTCGTTTAAATACTCATTCACACTCTCATAAACCCTATCATCAGCCCTTAAATCAAGCCCCTTGCTTGAATTTAGCTTTCCGCTTAAAACAAGTGCTATGCGCATTTTCATTTCACGCGCTTTGAGTAAATCGCCCGTAAAATCATCGCTGATGATGAGCGTGTTGCTAAATTTCGCGCTTTTATCCTGCGCTTGCAAAAGTTTTAAGGCGCTTTCATAAAAGGCTGCGCTTGGCTTGCCAAAGACTTCATAGCTCGCGTTTGTGGCGTATTGTAGCATTTTCATTATCGCCCCAACCCCTGGGTAGCTTTTAGAATTTTTTTTGTAAATGCTCGTTTCGTGCATCGCTATGAGCCTAACGCCCTTTTTTATACATTCTATCATCAACGCAAAGTCATCAAAGCTGAATTTATCATAGCTTGCCACAAGCAAGGCTTCTGGCGTCTCGTAATCAAGGCTAAATTCAAGCTCACGCAAGGCGTTTTTAAACTCATCAGCCCCAAAAGCAGCCACCTTGCAAGGTGCTAACCTTTGGCGCAGCACAAAAAACGGGTCTAAATACGCGTTGTCCTTTATGTCAAGTCCTTTTTTGCGTAAATTCGCAAGGAAATTCAAGTCCTTTGTGTTATTTGTAATGATGACATAAGGCATTTGCCGTAAATTTAGCCACGCAATAAGCTCGCTCGCCCCTTTTATAAGGCTTTTGTCATTATCATTTAGCAAAGTGCCTTGCACATCGATGAAAAGCATTTTAGCCCTTAAAAATATTTTCTCTATGAAAAGACAAATACTTTTCTCTACCTTCAACATTGAGCATAGGATACTTTTTATTGTCTATCAAATTGAGATTTTTATATGTTATTTTTGAAATCCAAGGACTAAGCAACATTATTTTATCATCATTAAAGCTTATAAATCCTTTATCAAATAAAAAATCGATTGTAGGCGTTAGCATAAAACCATTTTTAGGGTCGGTTTTTTCAAAATCATCACACATTCGCCAAGGTTTGATATGACTAGCAATAAGCAATCTATCATCACTGACCATAGTTATAGGACAAAATGGACACTCTGCAAGCAATGCTTCCCTATATTTTCCTTGTCCAATCCTTGAATTTGAAATTCTCTCTTTCTCGTTTTGCGATATGTGTTCGTTTTTGTTTATAGCTTCTATGATTTTATTTTCTTCTAGGCTTATATTTAAGTAACTTAAATCAGCAAAAATCCTAAAATAGAATAGAACATCTTTTGTTTTTTGATTTTGCAATTTAATGCAAGACAAATAACTCAAATTTGGCAGAGTTATTTCTCTAATGGTATCAAAATTTTCATTTCTTTTTTCTGTATTGAAATAAATTCGTGGCGGTTTTAGCTGGTCTTGGTCCCTTAAAACAAAGGGTAAAAAATCACTCATTGCACTTATTTTTAAGTGTCTTTCATTCCATAATGTCGGCAATTGAAGTTTATTCTTATATTCTTGTGTTGGACTTTGATATTCTAGTTTTATTTCGTTAAGATATTGTAATAAATCTTGTTTCAAAACAAAACAATTAAATTCCTTACCTCTTTGTTTATCTATATCAAAAAATTTTAAGATTTTATTATCTGTAATCTGTCCAATATAAAGCTTAGATTCGCCGTGTCCTCCACCTATTTTATTATTTCCCTTTATAAAACTATCTGCTATTGTAATCTTTTCAATAGTATCCAAAATTTCAAAATCTTGCTTATTTAATAGCATTTTATTGCCTCCCAAATTTTTGGATTTCCAAAGCTTTCAGAATTTCGCTTAACACATTCACAACGATACTATTTCCAGCTTGTCTATAAATTTGTAAATCACTTACTACAATTTTAAAATCATCTCCAAATCCCATAAGTCTCAAACATTCTCTTGGGGTAAGTTTTCGTATTCTGCCCTTGTGTGTTACATAGTTATCAACCCCCGCCCTGTGCATTTTGTGCATCGTTTGTAAAAGTGGTCTTGCAATTTGCAAGTCTGTTTTCGTGCTTGTTTTAAATTTTTTTGTTCCCCCAGCCAACACATAGTTTTTAACCTTTTGCGACAAATAGTATTTTTCCTCAACCTCATCAACATTGAAAACAAATTCATCATCTCTTAAAACTTGTTCAAACACAAAGTCTCCGTGCCAATTAAATTGCTGATTTGCTTTTTGACAAAGGGCTATTGTGCCATTTATTTGCGTATATCGTTTAAGCTTATTTTTAGAGCTGGTTACAAATTTTACCCCTTTTTCTTTGAGATAATATTTAGAATCTGTATAATCTTCTAAAAAATCTTGCATAGTTGTACGCAATTTAAATGGTTTAGGAAATTCAAATTTAAAATCCTTGTCTTTAAAGCCTATCACAAAAATTCTTTCCCTATTTTGTGGAATTCCATAATCTTTTGAATTTAAAATTTGTGAATAAATTTTATAACCCAAATAATTAAATGTTTCTTGGACTATACTCCAAGTTTTACCATTATCGTGATTGATTAAACCTTTAACATTTTCATAAATAAAAATTTTTGGCTCACATTCTTTAATTATCCTTGCAAAATCATAAAATAATGTCCCTCTTGTATCCTCTAATCCCTTTCGTTTCCCTACCATAGAGAAAGCTTGACAAGGCGAACCACCGACCAAAATATCAACCTTATTTTTGTATTGTATAGCATTAAATTGTGTTATATCATTATGCCAATCTTTTTCTGTTATATCATAATTTGCAAAATAACTTTGTTTAACAAAAGGACAAATATCACCTGCAAAAATAATTTTATGTCTTAAATTTAATCTTTTAAAAGCTTGTTCTATTGCACCTATACCACTAAATGTGGTAGCAAGATGAATAACATTTTGCTCCTTTTTTTTCACATTATTATGTAAATTTTGTAATGCAATACTCATTGTTTTTCCTTACATTGTATTCTAACTTTATAATTATATCTTTTAAATGTCATCATTTCTCCAAAAACTCCACCTCATTTTGAATTTGCTCTTCAAAAGTCTCTCTTTTGCGGATAAGGCGGATTTGTCCGTTTTCAAGGGCGAGTTCGCAGGGCTTTGGGCGGGTGTTGTAGTTGCTACTCATCGAAAAACCGTAAGCCCCAGCATCTTTGATGATTAAAATGTCCCCATTTTTCGCCTTTGGCAAGGCTCTATCTTTGGCGAAAAAATCCCCACTTTCGCAAATGCCACCCACCACATCGCAAAGGCTCAGCTCGCCGTCATTGTAAGGCAAAGCGATAGAGTGAAAAGCCTTATACAAGCTAGGGCGCACCAAGTCGTTCATCGCCGCATCGACAATTACAAAGCGTTTGCTAGCGTTCATCTTTTCGTAAAGCACGCTACTTACTAGCTCGCCGCTTTTAGCGACTAAAAAACGCCCTGGTTCTAGCCCTATGGTTATATCAAGTCCGCTCAAATGCCCTAAAATTCCTTGTGCGTAATCATACAAATTAAGACTTACTTCCTTTTCATAGCCCACGCCAAGCCCTCCACCCACATCAAAGAATTTAAGCTCAATCTTTGCGGCTTTTAGCTCACGCACAAGCTGTGCGGTGAGCTTTGCGGCTTCAAAAATGGGCGCTAAATCAAGCAGCTGCGAACCTATGTGAAAATGCACCCCAACAGGCTCTAAAAACTCGCTCTTTGCTGCATAAAGATACATTTTTTTCGCATCCTCCACACACACGCCGAATTTGTTTTCAGTAAGCCCCGTGGATATGTAAGGGTGCGTTTTAGCATCGACATTTGGATTGACACGCACGGAAATTCGAGCCTTTGCGCCAAGTTTTTGCGCGATTTTTTCAAGCAAAAGCATTTCAGCTTCACTTTCTAAATTTATGTATAAAATACTGCATTTCAGGGCAAATTCAAGCTCGCTTTCACTTTTGCCCACGCCGCTAAATATGATTTTATAAGCCTTTGCCCCAGCTTTTAAAGCTCGCTTTACCTCGCCGATACTCACGCAGTCAAAGCCGCTATCAAGGTTTGCGAGCATTTTGAGCAGGCTTAAATTTGAATTTGCCTTTACAGCATAGAAAATTTGGGATTTTCTTGCCGCAAAAGCGCCTTTTAAAGCCAAAAAATTTGCACGAATCAAATCAAAATCATAAAGATAAAAAGGCGTGCCAAATTCCTTTGCCAACGCCTTATAATCAACATTTGTAAGTATTTTTACTGCATTTTTTTTCATCACTTTTTACAGCCTTTTTTTGTGATAAATTTTTAATTTTCGAGAGGTTATTATAGCAAAATTTAGCTAAAAATGCGTTTTTGCGGGGCGAATTTAGAGCAAAATTTTCGCCACCACAGCCACAAGTGCGCTTTGTGAGCGCAAGATATTTGGGCTTTTGAGTTTGATTTTTCTTTGAAAAAGCATTCTTTCATCGTCTGTAAAGCCACCTTCTGCGCCGATAAAGAAAATATCATCTTCACAAACGCCGTTAAATTCATTAACTTCGCCGCTAAAATCTATCATTATAGCGTTAGGATAAGCCTTTGCGAACTCTTTTGTGCTTTCAAAACACTCAAAGCGCATTATATCAGCACGCCCGCACTGCTCGCAAGAGCTGATTAAAATCCGCCGCAAACGCTCAAAATCCAGCGCAAAATTGCCCTGCGAAAAGTGCGTATAAACCAAAATCAGCCTGCCAAGCCCAAGCTCGTTAAGCGTGGGCAAAATCCTTTCAAGTGCCTTTGGCTCGATGATACCAGCCGCAAGGCTTAAATTTGAGCTTTCAGCCTTTGCAAGCGTTTTTTGCTCCAAAACAAGCGTGCAAGAGTTGCGCCCAAGCGAATTTAGCTTGTAAGTGTATAAAAAATCATCGCGCAGGTTGCGTAAATTTAGGCTTTCTCCCACTTTTGTGCGGCGCACTTTGAGATGACAAAAAGGCTCGCCTTTCAAGCAAAGCTCGCTCACACCAGCGTTTTCGTCAAACAAAAAGCGCATTATGGCATCTTAAAAGAAAGGGCGAGCAAAAGCAGGCTCACAAGCAACACAAAAAAGCTAAGCGACCTGAAAGGCTTATACCGCTTGCTTTTTCGCGCTTTTTTAAAGGCGACAAACTGAAAGATACTCAGCCCAAAAATCGCCACCCACGCCGCGAGCATATATTTCACGCTAAGGCTCAGCTCATAGTGCTTTAAGGCAAAAAGCAAAAAGCCCGTGAAAAACACCACCGCAAAGAAAAAATAATAAAGCGGCAAAAACACGCGGATTCGGCGGATAAAGTCAAATTCGGTTCTAAAATTACCCTGAGTTAAAACCAAATAAATTAGCATTAAAGCACCGCTGACAAGCACACTATAAAGGTGCAAAGCCAAGAAAAACTGATAGCTCTCTATCATTTTTCCCCACTTTTCCTTTGTTTCCATTGAAACCTTTGCAAAGCCGTAGCCTGGAAGGTCAACAAAATAAACACTTTTTTCCTGCGCATATGAAGCGTCAAGGCCTTGTGCTTCTATCTCCTTTTGAGACTTCTC
>UQBJ01000015.1 GCA_900539255.1 uncultured Campylobacter sp.
TTGTCATTTTGAGCCTTTGCAAAAGGCGACCCAACGGGTTGCAAGGCGCAAGCCACAGCGAAAAATCCACTTGCAAAGACGGCACACCTTTGTCATTTTGAGCTTTCGCACAAAGCGAAAAACCTCCATTGTCATTTTGAGCGTTAGCGAAAAATCCAAAGAAATTTAAGGCACACTTTAAATTAAGATGAAAAATCCATACTTTAAAATGTAAATTTGCACTTTAAATTTGTGGATACTTCGGCTAACGCCTCAGTATGACAATGCGATAGTTTTTTGGATACTTCGCCAAAGGCTCAGTATGACACAAAGCAGTTATTATAATAAAGATTAAGTCAATGCGAAAGAATTTATAAGTATGACAAGGACTTTGTCATTTTGAGTGTAGCGAAAAATCCATAGAATTTAAGATATGTCTTAAAGCACTAAAATCGCACTTTGATTTTATGGATACTTCGGCTAACCCTCAGTATGACAAGGACTTTGTCGGTATAACAAACAAAAAATTTTTGTGGTGGGCTTGG
Source organism: uncultured Campylobacter sp. (assembly GCA_900539255.1). Lineage (GTDB taxonomy): Bacteria > Campylobacterota > Campylobacteria > Campylobacterales > Campylobacteraceae > Campylobacter_D. The sequence goes on from UQBJ01000015.1 coordinate 525, forward strand.
GTTTTTTGGGGTGGTTTTGGAGTGGTGTCATTGCGAGAATTTGCAAAGCGCAAGCGTGCAAATTCGTGGCAATCCAAAGGTAAATTTGCGTTTAAATTCGTGGATTACCACGCCGTTTTTGCAAAAACGGCTCGAAAGGGTAAATTTAAGATGATTTCAGTGCGAACAAATTCACTCATACATTTTACTATGCAAACAAATTCACTCATAAATTTCACTATGCAAGCAAATCTACTCATAAATTTCATTATAAAAGCGTTTGAAGCGTTTGTGAAAGAAAAAATACTCGCTGGGGTGAAAGCTGATGATTTCTTCGCAGCATTTGGCTTGATACGCGCTTAATTCTTCCTTGCTGTGCGTGCTTGCGTCCATAGGCTCAAAGCAACGCACGGCGTATTTGTCCCCTTTTTGATACACAAAGGCTGGCAACAAAACTGCACCCACTTTTTTAGCAATCACACTCGCCCCACAGTTCCAATTTACCTTTTTGCCAAAAAACTCCACAACCACGCTTTCACTATCTGCGGCATCTTGGTCGGGCAAAATGCCCAGCGTGCGCCCTTTTTTAACGGCTAAAAGCATTTTTTTAGCCCCGCCTACCTTGTCGATAAGCTCGACATCAAAGTTTTTGGTGCGGTTTTTGATGAGCAAATCGTTCATCAAAGCACTATCAAGCGTCCTTGTAACGATAGAAATAGCCCCAAAATAGCTCGCATAAATGAAAGGTATCAGCTCCCAGCAACCAAAATGCGCCGTGATGAAAACTATGGTGCGTTTTGACTCAAATGCCCTTTGCAAAATGTCCATTTCATCAATGCTTACAAGCTCTTTTATCTCATCTTTCGTGGCGTTTTGTCGTTTTAAAAACTCAAAGCCAAATTTAGCGAAATTCTCATAAATTTCCTTTGTGATTTGAGTGATTTCTAACTCACTTTTTTGCGGAAAACAAAAGCACAAATTTGCCTTGATGATTTTTCGGTGCTTTGAATTTACAAGATACGCAAAGCGCGCGATACCCTTTGAAAGTGCTTTTAAGGCTGAATTTGGCAAAATGAAAACGAAAAATTTTAAGCAAAAATACAAAAAAAGATAAAGCAAATCAACCACTTTCATTTCAAAAGTCCCTCACAAAGCGTAAAAATCTCTTTTTCGTCTATGTTTTGTATGCAAAAATCACTCTTATCTATGTGCTTGGTGTCGCTGATATATTTGCCGCTGTCGATGACCTTATTTATGGGCGTTTGATAGGCGTTGCGGTAGCTTGGAGTCGCTCCAAATATCGTTATGGAGGGCTTGTTTATCGCAAAGGCTAAATGCGTAGGACCGCTGTCGTTGCCGATGATTAAATCACACATTGAGCTAAGTGCTATGAGTTGGGGCAAAGAGAGCTTTGGAGCAAGCACTATGCCAGCTTTGGCGCAATCCTTAATGATGAATTTGCAAGCCTTTTTTTCGCTTTCATTTCCCCAAGCAAGGATAATTTTTGCCCTTTTATAACGAGCGAGCAACAAGGCGCAAAGTATGCAGTGGCGTTCTTTTGGGTAGTTTTTGTTTGCCGATGATGAGCCTGTGTGAATGAGAATTTTTGGGCTTGTTTTTTCAAAATCAAAGTCAAATTTTAAGGCTAATTTATCTTTTACGCGCTCATCAGCCACAAAACAAGGCTCTTTGCCTAAAATGTCATCTTTGCCAAAGTCTTTTTCCAGCGCAAAGCCTGTTAAAGCGACATTTCGCAAGATGATATTTTCGCTGTATTTCATAGCCTTTTTGTGCCTATAAAAAAGGCTTGCAAGGCTTTCTTTAAGGCTGTTTTTATCAAAGCCAAAGGTGTTTGCGCCTACCATTTTAGCAATCACGGCTGATTTTAAAAGCCCTTGCAAATCAATAACTATGTCGTAGCGGTTTTTGCGCGCATTAAGCAGGATTTGCAAAACCTTAAAAATTTTTCTATCCTTTAAAGGCAGGGCATAAAGTTTGTTGATGAGTGGGTGCTTTTCTAAAATGCCCTTAAATCTTTCATCAACAAACCAATCTATGCTTGAATTTGGGTGCGCTTGCCGAATAAACTGCAAAACAATGCTTGATTGTATAATATCCCCGAGTGCTGAAAGTCGAATAATGGCAATTTTCATTTGCAAACTTTATATCAAATTTAGCTATAATCATAGCGAAAATTTACAACCAAAAGGCAAAAAATGAGCCAAAATTCAAAGAAAAAAAATTATATCTGCGTGTTTGACTGCGAGAGCGTGCCTGATGTGGCTTTGATACGCCGTGTTTATGGCTTTGAGGGCGATGATGAAAGCGTGAGCAAAATGGCACTTGCAGCGCAAAAAGATGAAAGTGGCAACGAGTTTTTGCCCCTGCCTTTTCACTGCATTATCAGCATTTGCGCTGTGATTTGTGATGAATTTGGCGCATTTATCAAGGTCAATAAAATCGAGGGCAATTCAGAACGCGAAATGATAGGCAATTTTTTCGCCTTCATCAACAAATACGAGCCGCGCCTTGTGAGCTTTAACGGCAAGGGCTTTGATATGCCCGTGCTGGTGCTGCGCGCCCTTAAATACAATATAAGAGCAAATGCTTATTTAGACACTATCACAGACAAGTGGAACAACTACAAAACCCGCTACAACGAGCAAAGGCATTGCGATTTGTTTGAAAGTCTTGGCGCGTGGCGTGGCGTGCGACTTGACACGGTGTGCACTATGGCTGGGTTGCCGGGCAAATATGACACGCACGGAGATGAGGTAATGCGGCTTTTTTACGCCGATAAACTTGACAAAATCCACGAGTATTGCGAGAGCGACACGCTTAACACCTATATGCTTTTCCTAAAATACGAGCTTATTAAGGGAAATTTGAGCGAAGAGGACTATTTGAGCTATCTTAGCTTGATGAGCGAGTATATAAAGGCTCACAAAAGCGAGCGAGGCTATGTGCAAATCTTTTCAAACGCCTGTGAAAGCGAAAGCGAAAAAATCATAAACGGCATTTATGATGAAAATTTAGGCTTTAATGCAAAAAAAGCGAGTGTAAATTCAGCGCAAAATTCAGCCCAAGATGATAAAAATGAAGCAAATTCAAATCAAAACGCTGATGAGATGGCACAAAATTCAGCCCAAAACACTTTGGCTGCAAATGATGAACCTGATGAAAACGCACCAAGCTTTGATGAGCTGGTGCAAAGTGGGGCGTTGAGTTTGGGCGCAAAAGGCGCAAAAAACACCAAAGCCACAAAAAAGAAAAAGGATAAAGAATGAAAATTTTAATCACAGGTGCAGCTGGTTATATCGGCTCTCACACCTTAAAGCAGTTTTTAGAAACAAACCACGAGATTTTTGTGCTTGACAATCTCAGCAAGGGCAGCAAAAAAGCCATTGATGCCTTGCAAAATTTGCGAAAATTTAGCTTTTTCGAGCAGGATTTGTGCGATTTTGCGGGAGTAAAAAGGCTTTTTAAGGAGCATAAATTTGATGCTGTGGTGCATTTTGCGGCGAGTATTGAGGTGTTTGAAAGCACGCAAAATCCGCTTAAATACTATCTTAACAACACCGCAAACACTTCAAATTTGATTCAAACCTGCCTAGAAAACGGCACAAATAAGTTTATTTTCTCATCAACAGCCGCTGTTTATGGCGAACCGCAAACTGAAAGCGTGAGCGAAACAAGCCCTTTACAGCCTATCAACCCTTATGGGCGCAGCAAACTGATGAGCGAGGAGGTTTTGCGCGATGCAAGCCTTGCAAATCCTAGTTTTAAGCACTGCATTTTGCGTTATTTTAATGTCGCTGGGGCTTGTATGAGCTATCAAATCGGGCAAAACTACCCAAAAGCCACGCTTTTAACTAAGGTGGCGGCTGAATGTGCGGCGGGCAAACGCGAGAAAATGTTTATCTTTGGCGATGATTATGCGACAAAGGACGGCACTTGCATAAGGGATTATATCCACGTTGATGACATTGCAAGTGCGCACTTATCAGGGCTTAACTACTTGCAAAATGCTGGTGAAAGCAATGTTTTCAATGTGGGCTACGGACACGGCTTTTCGGTAAAAGAAGTGATAAATACGATGAAAAGGGTAAGCGGGGTGGATTTTAGCGTGGAAATGGCGAATCGTAGGGCTGGGGACCCTAGCGTTTTAATCGCCGATAATGCTAAAATCAAATCTTTCACCGAGTGGAAACCGCGATTTGACAACCTTGAAATGATATGCAAAAGTGCTTATGAATGGGAGTTGATGAGCTAAATTTGTGGCTTGATTTGGCGTTAAGAAATTTGGGGTAGAATTTTTTAAAATGATTGAGGACTAATGATGAATGAAAAATATAAGAGAGTGATTGAGAAAAATACCTTTTATTTTTCTAACCCGCAATTTGAAGTTCATTACGAAGCAAATACGATAAATCTTTTAAAAACCTTGCTTATAAATTTGCAAAATGAAATCAAAAATAAAGGTTGCAAAGAGGAAATTTTTGTTAATTTCATTATGGAAAATGAGTTTGGTTTAGAAGCCTTGCTGGTGCTAAATGGCGTGGCTAATGAGAATTTAAAGCGCGTTATTACCATAGCACGCATTGTGCAAGATAAAGATTTATCTACACTTTTATGTTTGCAAGAATGGGATAAAAACCACAAAAGTAAAGAAAATAGCGAGATAAAAGAATGGGGCGATAAAAAACTAAAAAGCCTTATAAAACAAAATTCATATTTTGCCAAAGGTTTAGTTAATCTCTTTTTTCGTGGCTCTTCAAATCCGTTTTTAGCTAAAACTCTGCCACTTTTTGAGCTAAACAAGCTAAATTTACAAAAAATCAACTTTGATTCTAATGCTATGCTTGATACGCTTATCCGCTACCGTCAAAAGGGTAGCTACTCTGGCGCAATGGATAATAATCCAGAATCCAGCCTTAAAAGCCTTTTTGAAAGATTGCATATTAGCTATGAAAGTGGAGATTTGCCATTTTTAAGTGTAAATGAAAGCCTAAATAAGCGCACAATGGATTTTATAATCCCAAATAAACAAAATCCAAAAATCATTATAGAAAGCTCGTTTTTAAGCACGACAAGTTCAGGGCAAGGCGATAAGGCAAAAACTGAGATTATGGTGGGTAATCTTATCAAAAAACATTATCCAAAAGCAAAATTTATCGGCTTTGTTGATGGTATCGGTTGGTATGTGCGAAAACAAGATTTGATTAGAATGGTAGAAGCCTATGATGAAGTTTTTACCTTTCATCAAAGTGAGTTAGAGCGCTTTGAAAATTTCATTTCAAATTTCTAAGGGGCAAAAATGCAAAATAATTTACCTATAAATCAAATTTTGCAAGGTGATTGTTTGGATTTATTTAAAAGCATTCCAAATAACAGCGTAGATTGCGTTTTTGCTGACCCGCCTTTTAATTTAAAGAAAAAATACAACTCGCACAAAGATAAGCTCGCACAAGAGGAGTATATAAAATGGTGTGAATTATGGATAAATGAGTGTTTAAGAGTGCTTAAATCAAGTGGCTTTATCTTTTTGCACAATATCCCCAAATGGCTTACCTTTTATGCAAGTTTTCTTAATCAAAAAGCTGTATTTAGGCATTGGATTAGCTGGGAGGCGATGACTGCACCTATGGGTAAAACTTTACAACCTGCGCATTATGGAATTTTGTTTTATTCAAAAAGCGATGATAGAGGCAAATTTAAAGAAATTCGCTATCCCCACAAACGCGACAGAAAGGGTGTTTTGGTTAAAGATTATGGTGGCAAAAAAGGTATTTTACATCCTTTTGGACCGCTGTGTAGCGATGTTTGGACAGATATTCATCGTATCAGGCATTCAAAATACAGAGACGAGCATCCTTGTCAGCTACCCATTCCTTTATTAGAACGCATTATTTTAATGGCAACCGATGAAAACGACATTGTTTTAGACCCTTTTTTAGGCACGGGAACAAGTGCTCTTGCGGCAAAAAGATTGGGGCGTAAATTTATAGGCTTTGAAAAAGATGAAATATATTGTCAAATTGCTCACAAAAAAATAGAACAAGAGACTTTCTTATCTAAACTTGGCAAGTGTTTTGTGAGCTTTCATTTAAATGAAGTGATAAGTTTAAGAGAATGTGATTGGCAGGATTTGAAAGCATATTTTGTTGTGCCACAAAACATTAAAGATATTGACACGCAAAAAATCAAACTTATCACAAATTTGACAAATAAAGTTTTAAATTTAGGCTTATTTGATGAAAATCAATCAATAAATTCGCTTAAAGATAAAGAATTGCAAGAACAAACATTGTTTTATTTGTCTAATATGCAAAATGAAAGACTTTTATGATGATTTTTTGTTATATAATGCAAGATATTTTGGAGTAAGTTATGCTCAAAAAACTCTTTGCCGTGTTAAGTTTGCAGGATAAACGCTTTTTTTATGCTTTGCTGGCTTTTAGCGTGCTGATTTCGTTCATAGAAAGCTTTGCCATAAGCCTTATAATGCCCTTTGTGAGCGTGGCGAGCGATTTTAGCTTGTTTGAACGCAATGCTTATTTAAGGCAAATCGATGAGTTTTTTAACTTGCCAAAGTATGAGTTAGTGGCGTATTTTGGGCTTTTGCTCATCGTTTTTTATGTGCTGCGAGCCTTTTTAAACGCGCTTTATTTTTACCTTTTAGCGCGCTTTTCAAAGGGGCGTTATCATCTTTTTGCCCTGCGCCTTTTTCGCAAATACCTGAATTTAGACTATGAGAGTTTCACGCGCCAAAAGCACTCTGCCTTGCTTAAAACCATCACGCAAGAAGCCTTTAATCTCAGCACTATGCTTGCGAGCTTTTTGTTGATGATGAGCGAGCTTTTTGTAGTCGCGCTCATCTACGCGCTTATGCTTGTGGTGGATTATCAAATCACGCTCTTTTTGAGCGTCTTTTTGCTTACAAATGCGCTTATTTTAGTGCGTGTGCTTTCGCCGATGATGAAAAAAGCAGGCGCAAAAAGAGAAGTGGCGATGAGTGCGTTTTTTGAGACTTTAAACACAAATTTAAACAATTTTAAATTCATCAAACTTAAAGGCAAAGAAGAAAGTGTCGCGCACCTTTTTAGCGAGCAAAGCTTTGCCTTTTCGCGTGCAAATATCACAAGCGAGACTATCAACGCCTTTCCGCGCCTTTTTTTAGAAGCTGTGGGCTTTTGCGTGCTTGTTTTTATCGTAGTAGCGCTCATCTGGCAAAGGCAAAGCGACATACACACGGCATTAGCGATGATTTCGCTTTTCGTGCTAGCCCTTTACCGCCTTATGCCAAGCGCAAACCGCATTATCACAAGCTACCACGACCTTTTGTATTATAAAAACTCGCTTGACATTGTCTATAACGCACTTTATGAAAAAGATGAGAATTTAGGCGATGAAAAGGTGAGCTTTGAAAAGGATTTAGTGCTAAAAAATGTGAATTTTGCTTACAAAAACAAGCCCTTGCTCTTTGAAAATTTAAATTTTACCCTAAAAAAAGGCGAAAAAATCGCCTTTATCGGCGAAAGTGGTTCAGGCAAAAGCACGCTGGTTGATATGCTAATGGGACTTTTGCCCCCAAATTCGGGCGAGATTTTAGTTGATGGGCGAAAATTAAGCGCGCAAAATCTTAAAAATTTTCGTCAAAAAATCGGCTACATACCCCAACAAATCTACCTTTTTAACGACACAATCGCTAAAAATATCGCCTTTGGCGAAGAATTTGATGAAAAAATGTTAGAACGCGTCATCAAACAAGCAAATTTACAAAGTTTTATCACTAGCTTAAAAGACGGAGCAAACACCATTGTGGGCGATGGCGGAGGCAATTTAAGCGTGGGACAAAAACAACGCATCGCCATAGCGCGCGCCTTGTATTTAAGCCCGCAAATTTTGGTGCTTGATGAGGCAACCTCAGCACTTGACAATGAAAGCGAAGCTAAAATAATGAGCGAAATTTATAAAATAAGTAGCGATAAAACCCTTATCATCATCGCTCACCGCCTTAACACCATAGAACAATGCGATAAAATTTACCGCGTAGAAAAGGGCAAAATCAGCCTTGAAAAAGGGGCAAAATGAAAATCACCTTTATCATCGCAACACTTGGTAGCGGCGGGGCTGAACGAGTTTTGGTAACTCTTGCAAACGAACTTTGCAAAAAGCATCAAATAAAAATCATCAAATTCCACAAAGAAGATTCCTTTTACAAACTCGATGAAAAGGTGCTTGTAGAAAGTTTAACAGAGTTTAAATTTACAAATTTATATCACAAAATCGCCAGCCGAATAAAGAAATTTTTTGCCCTTAAAAAAGCGATGAAAGCAAACAAAAGCGACATTTTCATCTCTTTTTTAGACAGCACAAATATAGCCTGCATAGTGGCAAATTTTGGCTCAAAAACCCCGCTCATCATCAGCGAACACAGCACGCAAAGCTATTTAAAATCAAAAATTTGGCGCGCATTAAGGCGCGTTTTTTACCCTTACTGTGCGGCTTTAACGGTGCTTAGTCAAAATGATAAAAGCTATTATGAAAAATTTGTTAAAAATGTCAAAGTGCTTTTCAACCCTTGTCATTTCACGCCGCAAACAAATTTACAAAAAGAAAATGTCGTGCTTTTTGTAGGGCGGCTTGATGAAAACAAAAACGCGGCTATGTTTTTGCGCGCAGTGGCAAATTTAAGCAAAAATTTGCAAAATGAGTATGAATTTATCATCGCAGGCGATGGAAAGCAAAGGGCAAATTTAGAAAAACTTGTGCGAAATTTAGGCATAAAGGCGAGCTTTTTAGGCAGGGTTATAGGTATTGAAACCCTGTATCAAAGGGCTAAAATCCTTTGCCTTTGCTCTTTTGTGGAGGGGCTGCCAACCGTGCTTGTGGAAAGTCTTTTTTTTGAAGTGGTGCGAGTCAGCACGGATTATGTAAATTCAGCCAAAGACTTGATACAAGATGATTTAGACGGCTTTATCGTGCCAAAAGATGATGACAAAGCAATGAGCGAAAAACTTGCGCTTTTGATGAACGATGAGAGCTTGCGTTTAAGGCTCGCACAAAGGGCAAGCAAAAGGTGTGCGGACTTTGACACAACAAACATTGTCAAAAAATGGCTCACTCTCATCGATGAAGTGCTTGAAAAAAAGGGTGCAAAGTTAAATTTAAATTCGAATTTAAAGCCAAATTTAAAAGCACAAAATAAAGCACAAAATTTAGGCAAAAAGGCTAAATTTCAGCCAAATTCAAGCCAAAATTCAAAGCCAAAAATTAAGCCAAATTCAAAAACTAAAAAGGCAAAGCAATGAAAAAGCCCTTTTTATCGGTGCTAATCGCTACTTACAACAGAAAAAATTTACTGCAAAGAGCCATTAAAAGCGTTCAAAATCAAAATTTTGATGATTATGAACTTATCATCAGCGATGATGGCTCAGATGATGGCACGGCTGAGTTTTGCAAGGATTTATGCCAAAAAGATAAACGCATTTTTTACACCAAAAACACGAGCTACAAAAATGGTCCAAATGGCAACAAAAACAACGCCCTTGACAATGCCAAAGGCGAATTTATAATGTTTTTAGATGATGATGATGAGCTTTTAGAAAATGCCATCAACACCCTTGTGGCAAAGAGTAAGCAGGGCTATGCGCACATTTTTGGAAACTGCCTTATCGCTCAAAATGGCGTGCTTACAAGTGAATTTAGCGGCAAGGGCTTAAACGAAAGCAAGGAAGTAAGCAAAAAAGACTTTTTGCTTGGGGCGTTTTATGGGGAATTTTTAAGCATTTTCAAACGCTCTTTGCTTGAAAACAAGCGTTTTGATGACGCACTTTGGGGCAATGAAGCTGTTTTGTGGGTGAATTTATACGCCCAAAATTCCTTTTATATCCACACGCCTTTAAGGATTTATCATCAAAACACCGCTCATAGCGTTACAAAAAGTGCTAGTGAGAATGCAAGTCGCGTGTATTTGGGCTATTTAGCACTTGCGCACCTGCTTGAAGCTGAATTTACCGCCACAAAAGATGAGGATTATAAAAAACAAATCGCAATTTATTACAAAATGGCTGCTTATTACGCAAAACTTGCTAAAATGTATAAAAAAATGTTAGAATGTCTAGCAAAAAGTTTAAGCACCAAGCTCACAAAAGAGGCTTTAATGCTGCTTTGCGTGTGTTTTGTGCCAGCCAAAGTGCTGAAAATGCTGACTTGTTTAAGGATAAAACTATGCAAAAGCTAGGAATTTTCATTTATTCTATGGGAAGTGGTGGTGCTGAGCGCGTTGTCGCCACGCTTTTGCCGACTTTAATGCTGCGCTATGAGGTGCATTTGATTTTGATGAACGAAGCCTGTGCTTATGAACTGCCAGATGGGCTAAATTTGCACTATTTAGAGCATTCAAAGCCGAGCGAAAAGCCTTTTTTAAAGCTCTTTAAACTGCCTTTTTTAGCCCTGCGCTATAAAAAACTCTGTCAAAATTTAGGCATTGACAAGCAATTTGTGCTTTTAAACCGCCCAAATTATATAGCACTCATCGCCCGTCTTTTTGGGCTAAAAACCCCGCTCATCATCAACGAATGCACCACACCAAGCATAATGTATGCCAAAAACAACGCCACTTGCCTTGTCAATAAACTTTTAATCCGCTTTTTGTATCCAAAGGCGGATTTGATTTTAGCCAACTCCAAAGGCAATGCTGATGATTTAATCCAAAATTTCAACATAAAGCCAAGCCTTGTGCGCGTGCTTTACAACGCTGTGGATTTGGATAAAATCAAAGAACTTTGCAAAGAAAACATTGAAATGGAGGGCAAATTTATCCTTAATGTCGGCAGGCTCGATAGAGGCAAAAACCACGCCCTTTTAATCAAAGCCTTTTCAAGGCTTGACAGCGACATAAAACTTGTGATTTTAGGCGAAGGACCCTTACAGGCTGAGCTTTTAAATCTCATCTCACTTTTAAATTTACAAGAAAGAGTGATTTTGCTGGGCTTTGATGCAAATCCTTACAAATATATGAGCAAATGCAAGTTTTTCGTGTGCGCAAGCAGCTATGAGGGCTTTTCAAATGTGCTGATTGAAGCGCTTGTTTGCGAGTGTGCGGTGCTTTGTACGGAGCATAAAAGCGGAGCAAAAGAGCTTTTTGGAGACGATGAATACGGGCTTTTAGTGGCTGTAAATGATGAAGACGCTTTGTTTGAGGGCTTGCAAACTATGTGCGAGGACAAGCATTTAAGGCAAGAGTATGAAAAAAAGGCAAACAAAAGGGCAAAGGACTTTGACAAAACCAAAATAGCCCGCGAACTTTTTGAAATACTTGGAGAGTAAAATGGCGCAAAATTCAGCTTTAAATTCCACAAATTCAATGAATTCGCAAAAAAACGCTTCAAATTCAAGCCAAAATTCACAAGCAAGTTTGAATTCAAAACAAAATTCGCAAGAAAATTCAAGCCAAAATTCCAAAAACGCCCAAAATTCAGCCACTTCGCAAAAAAATTCAGCCCTAAATTTAAAAAACTATTTTAGCTTTCACAAACTTAAAAGCAAGCTCAAAGAGCATTTTGCTCGCTATGATAGCTTTTATTTGTTTCTTGTTTTAGCTTATGCTTTTAGCGTTTTGTGCCGTTTATACTGGGTTTGGTGGGCGAGTGATTTTGACTCTTTTAAATTTAACGATAGCCTGATGATAATCTCAAATGACGGCTATGTCTTTGCTGAGGGCGCAAGGGATAAAATCGCAGGCTTTCATCAGCCAAATGACTTATCCTTTATCGACAGCCCGCTGGCGATTTTAACCTATTTTGTGTATAAACTCACGCCTTTTAGCTTTGAGAGTATTATTTTGTATATGAGCGTGTTTTTAAGCTCACTCATAGTCGTGCCTGTGCTTTTAATCGCGCGAATTTATGGGAATTTAAAGGCTGGTTTTGTCGCTGCCTTGCTCGCAAGTGTGGCAAATTCATACTACAATCGCACGATGGCAGGATATTTTGACACCGATATGCTTGTCATTTCCTTGCCTATGCTTTTAATTTATTGTATGTTGCGCTTTATCATCAAAAAAGACGCCCTTTCTTTGATAGCTATGCCCCTTATAATGATATTTTACCTTTGGTATTATCCATCAAGCTATACGCTAAATTGCGCTTTAATCGCCCTTTTCGTGCTTTATGCCCTTGTTTTTCATCGCAGGGAAACGATTTTTTATTTTGCAGGCGTGCTGATGATGATAACGCTTTCAAACGAGGCTTGGTATTATGAAAGTGCGCTTATTACCTTGCTTTTCGCGCTTTGGGGCTTTAAAAATGAGTGGTTTAAACTTAAATTCATCATTGTTATTTTCGTTTTTGCCTTTGTTTTTGTGGCTTTAAGTGGCGGATTTAACGCGATTTGGTATCAGCTTTCTTTTTATATCTTTAAAAGCGATGTCCTAAATGTCGCGCAAAGTTTTGCGTATTTTAATGTCTCTCAAACCATACAAGAGGCTTCAAACATAGGTTTATCAATGTTTATGCAAAGGATAAGTGCCAGCGAGCTTGCTTTTTTGCTCTCTTGTTTTGGGCTTGTTTTGCTTTTAAAACAACACAAAAGTTTCATTTTAGCCCTGCCTATGCTTGCGCTTGGCTTTTTAGCACTGCGCGGGGGCTTGCGTTTTACCATTTATGCCGTGCCTGTGATGGCACTTGGCTTTGGCTTTGGGCTGTTTTGGCTTGTTTCACACTTAAAAAAGCTCAACCTTGACAAAAAAAGCCTGCAAATTTACGCTTTTTTAACGCTTTTTGCCTTGCTTTTGTGTCTTGGGCTTTATTTTGCCTTGAAATTCAGCATTTTCGCCCAACTTGCCTTTGCTATGCTTTTTGCGCTTATTTTCTTTGCCTTTGCTTACCAAAAATCGCGTTTTGCGCAAATTTTTGTGCTTTTTGCAGGGCTTTTTTTGTCGCTTGGTTATGCCTTTTTACACATTTACACTTACAAGGCTTCAAGCGTGTTTAACCACAACGAAGTGCTGATTTTAAACTCTCTTAAAGGCATCGCTGATAGGGAGGATTATGTCGTGGCGTGGTGGGATTATGGCTATCCTGTGCGGTATTATAGTGATGTCAAAACCCTTGTTGATGGGGGCAAGCACTTGGGAAAGGATAATTTTTTTGCTTCTTTTGTTTTGAGTCAAAACGAAAGAGCGGGCGCGAATTTAGCAAGGCTTGCGGTAGAATACACCGAAAAAAGTTTTTACGAGCGCAACGACACGCTTTTGCAAAGCGATTTGCTTAAAGCGATGATGCGAGATTACGCGGCGGGGGAGACTTCAAATGATGCTTTGATTTTTTTAAACTCTTTAAAAAATCCAAATTTTACGCTCAAAACCCCCAAAACCCGCGACATTTTCGTGTATATGCCCTTGCGAATGGCGATGATTTTTTCCACTGTGGCGAGCTTTTCAAAGATAGATTTAGCCACAGGCGAGATAAATTCGCCCTTTGTGTTTAGCACGGCTATGAATTTAGGCGCGCTTGAAGATGGTTCTTATGCTTTAAGCAATGGTATGGTGCTTGCAAACGATTTTACCGCCCTTTATGTCAGCAACAGAGCGCTTAAAATCCACAGCATAACGGATTTTAACTCCATAAAAAACAAGGATTTCAAACAAACCCTTGTCGATGAAAATGGGGATTTTTTCGTTTTTTATTTTAAAGAAAATTTTGGCTTGCCCGTGCAGTTTATCATAATGGACAAAACTATGTTTGAAAGTGCTTTCGTGCAAATGTTTTTCTTTGAAAATTATGACAGAAGCCTATATGAGCTTGTTTTGAGTGAAAAAGAAGCCAAAGTATATAAGCTAAAAAAGTAAGGATTAAGGCGTGAAAATCGGCTTTTTAAGCCACGCTGGTGCGAGCGTGTATCATTTTAGAATGCCTATTATCAGGGCTTTGCTTACACGCGGTGATGAGGTTTTTGTTATCGTGCCAAATGATGAGTATGCAAACCGCTTGCGAGAGCTGAATTTACCATTTACGCTGGTATTTTACGAGCTGCAAAGAAGCAGTGTCAATCCTTTCGTGGTTTTTAAGAATTTTTTTTCACTTTGCAAAACGCTCAAAGGCTTAAATTTAGACTTGCTCCAAACAAACGCACACAAAAGCAACACTTTGGGGATAATCGCTGCTCAATTTGCTGGCATAAAACGCTGTGTCGCCCTTGTCGAAGGGCTTGGCAGCTTTTATATAGATGAGGATTTTAAAAGCAAAATCGTGCGTTTTAGCATAAATTCACTTTATAAAATCGCCTTTAAATGCGCCGATAAATTCATTTGCGTAAGCCACTCAAATGCCGAATTTTTAAAGAATTTAGGCTTAAAAGAAGAAAAAATCACACTCATTTCATCAGTAGGCGTAAATTTAAAGTATTTTTGCCCGCTTAAAATCACAAGCGAACAAAGGGCGCATTTTTGCAAGCAAAATGGCATAAGAAGCGACTTGCCTATCGTTTTAATGGTAGCTAGGGCTTTGTGGCACAAGGGCGTGCGCGAGTTTTACGAGGCTGCGAGCCTGCTAAAAGGGCGTGCGAGCTTTATCTTTGTGGGCGGTTTTGATGAGAACAAATCCTGCGCGAGTTTGGAGTTTTTGCAAGGTGGCGCGGTGCATTATCTTGGCAAACGCGATGACATAGCCTTTTTGCTGAATTTATGCGACATTTTCGCCCTGCCAAGCTACAAAGAGGGCTTTCCCCAAAGCGTGCTTGAAGCCAAAGCCTGCGCAAAAGCCTGCGTGGTAAGCGAGGTAGAAGGCTGTGTAGAAGCCGTGCGAAACGCCTTAGACGGACTTTATTGCAAGGTGCGCGATGGCAAGGATTTGAGCCAAAAAATCGCCCTTTTGCTTGATGATAAAGCCTTGCTTAAAAACCTTTCTCAAAACGCCTTTAAAGACGCTTTAAACTACGATGAAAACGCTATTTCCGCAAAATACTTGCAAGTTTATGACGCACTTTTCAAGGCTTTGTGAATTTGCTTAAATTTAAGCCTTAAAAAGCGTAAATTTAGCCTTTTAAAAGTAAGCAAAATTTAAAAATGCTTTAAAAATTTAAATTTGAGCGTAAATTTTTAGCCTTAAAACAAGCAAAATTCACGCTAAAAGGCTGATAAACAAGCCCTTTGCAGGATAAATTCAGTGAGTTTTTTTACATTCACAAAATTTTATTATAATACAAGATAATTTATGCGAGTGTAAGCAAAAATTTACAAAGAAAGGACAATCGCCTTGCTTCGTGTCATCAAACATCATTTAGGCATTTATTTTATGGTGCTTGCGTGTTTGGACTTTGCCTTTGTGGGCGCGTGCGCTAAACTTTTGAGCGAAGAGGGCTTGTCAAGCATTGAAATAATGTTCTTTCGCAACGCTATCGGCGTGATTTTTATGCTGTATTTGCTCTCTCATCTCAAATCACACAAAGAGGGCGGACGGCTTGGGCTACTCATCTTTCGAGGCGTGGCAGGCACGCTTTCGCTTTATCTTTTTTTCTACAATGTCTCGCACATATCGCTTGGCGGGGCGTTTGCCTTTCAAAAGGTTTCGCCCATCTTTGTAACGCTGATTGCCTTTGTGCTTTTTAAAGAAAGCATAGGATTTCGCGGTGTTTGTGGCATACTCATCGCCTTTGCGGGCGTGCTTTTCATCTCACAACCTTGGGCAAGTATTGAAACTCACACGGGTTTTGACTTTAAAAATTCAGCACTTGGCATTTTAAGTGGCTTTTTCGCCGCCCTTGCTCTTACAAGCGTGAGACAACTACGCCATTCTTACAATACCGAAGTTATCGCCTTTTCTTTCATCTTTATCGGTGCGCTTATGCCGCTTTGCTCGATGATAGTGGGCGAATTTTACGCTCCAAAGGGGCTTGATTTCATCATCGCGCCCTTTGTGATGCCAAGCGCAAAGGCGTGGATTTATATCGCTGTGATGGGCATTTTAGGCACGGTGTATCAAATCCATATCACAAAGGCTTATGGCGTGGCTAAAAAAGCGGGCGTTGTGGCGGGGGTTAGCTACCTTGATGTTGTCTTTTCACTCGTTTTGGGCGTGCTTTTGGGCGATGATTTACCGAGCATTATGGTATTTATGGGTATAATAGGCGTGGTTTTTGGCGGACTGATTTTAATCTCTAAGGACAAAAAATGAAAAAAATGATTCTCATCGCAGGACCTTGCGCCATCGAAAGCAAAGAACTTGTCTTTGAAGTAGCAAAAGAACTTGCTGAATTTAACGAAGATGAGCGCATAGAATTTTACTTTAAATCAAGTTTTGACAAGGCAAACCGCACGAGCATAGAGAGCTTTCGCGGAGTGGGACTTGAAAGGGGGCTTGAAATTTTAGCCGCCGTAAAAGATGAATTTAAGATGAAAATTCTCACCGACATACACGAAAGCGCGCAAGCTGCGCCTGTGGCAAAGGTGGCTGATGTGTTGCAAATTCCAGCGTTTTTGTGTCGGCAAACGGATTTGCTTGTGGCTGCTGCAAGGACAAAGGCGAAAGTAAATATCAAAAAAGGGCAGTTTTTAAGCCCAGCTGACATAAAATACAGCGTTAAAAAGGTGCTGCAAACGCGTGGAACGGACGAAGAAGGCTATGAAGTGGCGGACAAATGCGGTGTTTTCGTGGCTGAGCGCGGAGCGAGCTTTGGTTACTCAAATTTAGTCGTGGATATGAGAAGTTTAATCATAATGCGCGAATTCGCCCCTGTCATCTTTGACGCCACGCATAGCGTGCAAATGCCCGGAGCCGCAAATGGTAAAAGCGGAGGCAAAAGCGAATTCATAGAGCCGCTCGCAAGAGCTGCTGCTGCTGTGGGCGTTGATGGCTTTTTCTTTGAAACGCACACAAATCCTTGCAAGGCTTTGTGCGATGCGCAAAATCAGCTCACACCAAAAAGGCTGAAAGCTTGTGTGAAAAATTTGCTAGAAATTTCGGCTTTGCTTGAAAAAGCGAAAAATGAGTAAAATTTGATGAATTTTGTAAAAATTCAGCAGAATTTGAGCTAAAATTCAAGCATAAATTTAAAAAAAGGACAAAAAATGACTATCATCGAAGGCAAACTCGCGCTCAAAGGTAGCGAAAAAATCGCTATCATCAACTCGCGTTTCAACCATATCATCACAGACCGCTTGGCTGAGGGCGCAAAGGACGCGTTTTTGCGGCACGGCGGAAACGAAAAAAATCTTTCGCTCATCTTGGTGCCGGGGGCTTTTGAAATCCCTTTTGTGCTCAAACAAGCCATTGTAAGCAAGAAATTTCACGCTATTTGCTGCGTGGGTGCTGTTATACGAGGGGCTACACCGCATTTTGATTATGTGAGTGCCGAAACTACCAAAGGTATAGCAAATGTAAGCCTTGCAAACGACACGCCTGTGAGCTTTGGAGTGCTTACAACTGACACCATAGAGCAAGCCATAGAGCGAGCAGGCTCAAAGGCTGGAAACAAGGGCTTTGAAGCTATGGTAAGTCTCATTGAGATTTTGAGCCTAAAAAGCGCGCTGAAAGCCTAAAATGGCGACTAGACACCAAGCAAGGCAAGCTGTCATCGCACTTCTTTACGCTAACGAGTTCAACGCCCAAGATGAAACAAGCGTTAGCGAGTTTTTGGAGTCAAAAAAGGTGCGCGGGGAGCAAAGGGATTTTGCAAAAGCCTTGTATGTCGGCGTGCAGGCAAATTTAAAACGGCTTGATGATGAAATCAAGCCGTTTATCAAAGAAGAGATGAAGTTAAGCCCCATAGAATCAGCGATTTTAAGGCTCAGCGTGTATGAGTTTTTTCACAGCCAAATAGACAAAGCCATCATCATCAACGAAGCAGTCGAGCTTGCCAAAGAGTTAGCAAGCGACAATGCCCCAAAATTCATCAACGCCGTGCTTGATGCGCTCAAAAGCGAGCTGAAATGAAACTTTGCGTGGCTTTTGATTTAGCGAGCAAAGACGAGTGCTTGAATTTAGCCCGCGAGCTTGCTGGGCTTGACATTTGGGCGAAAATCGGACTGCGTTCGTATCTGCGAGACGGCGCGCGCTTGCTTGATGAGCTGAGAAAAGTGGCTGAATTTAAGGTGTTTTTGGATTTGAAAATTTATGACATTCCTAACACTATGGCTGATGCCTGCGAAGAGTGCGCTAAAATAGGCGCTGATATGATAAATTTGCACGCAAGTGCTGGCAAAAAGGCGATGAGCGAAGTGATGAACCGCCTAAATGCACTTAAAAATCGCCCTTTGGTTTTGGGCGTGTCCGCTCTTACGAGCTTTGACGGGGCAAGTTTTTCGCAAATTTATGGGCGCAGTATCGATGAAGCGGTGCTGGCATTTTCGCAAATGGCTTGTGAGAGTGGGCTGGACGGGGTTGTCTGCTCGGCTTATGAGAGTTTAGCGGTGAAAAACACCACGAATTCAGCCTTTCTCACGCTTACGCCGGGCATTCGTCCTTTTAAAGAAAGCAAGGACGACCAAGCAAGAGTGGCTGATTTGGCTGTGGCAAAGGCGAACAAAAGCGATTTCATCGTGGTAGGACGCCCGATTTATAAGGCTTCAAATCCACGCCTTGTGGCGGAGCAAATTTTAGCTCAAATTTAGCTTTTTTCGCAAATAGCACGAGCAAGGCGCAAAAACAAAAGTTGCGAGTTGAGTTAAGCGAACGAAAATTTTAATTTCAAGTTTCGTGCGTGATGGGCGGTGTTGCAAGAGCTTTGAAACTTTGTTTTTGTGAGAATTTAGCTTAAATCGGCGATTTAGCCGAAAAACTTTCAAAAGTCTTTTAAAACGCTTTAAATTTATGGATACTTCGCCAAAGGCTCAGTATGACAAAAAGAGTGTTCAGTAAGACAAATCAAAATGACAAAGATTTTGTCATTTTGAGCCTTTTGTAAAAAGGCGAAAAATCTCCATTGTCATTTTGAGTGAGCTTTGCGAGCGAAAAATCCAAGAATTTAAGATATACCTTAAAGCACTAAAATCGCACTTTGAATTTGTGGATACTTCGCTGCGCTCAGTATGACAAGAAAATAGTAAAGTTTGACAAAATTTAGGGATTTGCTTGAATTTTGTGGTAAAGTTTGCTTGAATTTATGGATTGCCACGCCGAGCGAAATTTAACTGCTTGGCTCGCAATGACATAAAGGCAACTTTGACAAGGCAAAGGAATTTGGCTTGTATGCTTGTTTAAAAGGCGAAAATGAATTTAAAGATGTTTGCAAGCATTATAGCGACAATGTCTTAAAACAAAAGCCATATTTTAGCGATTAAACAAAGGTGCTTTAAAACCCACATTTTAGGGACTAAACAAAGGCGCTTTAAAAAGCTCGCTTAAATTCCACTTTGATTTTTGAATTTGCCTATTTTTTGGGCGTTTTGTCGTTGTTTGGCTTTTTGTCTAAATTTTTGGCGTTTTTAGGTTGGGCTGAATTTTTGTCGCTTGTTAAACTTAAATTCCTATCAACGCTTGAATTTTTATCATTTAAATTTACGCTTAAATTCTCATCGTTTAAAGTCGCATTCTCATCAAGGCTTGAATTTGTATCGTTTTCGTTTGAAAATTCAGCATTTAAACTTGAATTTTCGTCATTTATGCTTGAATTTTCATCGTTTAGATTCACTCTTTCATCGCCTGTGCTTGAATTTTCGTTAAAAATTTGATTTTGCAAGGCTAAAAACAAGGATTTTTTGGGCGTTATCACGCCTGTGTGTTTCGCGTTTGTGGCGTGATAGACGGCAACGCCGTATTTGCTGGCGTAAAAGCTGATTAAAAGCCTTTGCAAGGCTGGTTCGACAAGGTTGTCAAACCACGCATTGTTGGAGATAGCGATGATGATTTTGCTTTTTTTGTAGAGTTCTTCCTTTGTCGCCTCAAAGCAAATGGCGTTTGTTACGCGCTGCGTGCTTATGTCATACTCGTTAAAGGCTGCTCCACGCGTGAAATAAGCCATATTTGGCATAAGGTGTTTGCGCACAAAGTCGCTCACAAAGGGGATTTGCGGCATTTCCTCGCCAAAGGCGACAAGATAGTGCTTGTGTAGGATTTTCACTTCGCCGCCCTTGAAAATATAAGCGCTGTTGTAGAATTTACCATCTGCGGAGTAAGGCGCACCAACGATTATCATAATTTCGTTTGAAAACTCTTTCAAAAGCTCAAAATACATACCCCCAAAGCCCTTTTGCAAATCGAAAGCAAAGGTGCTTTCAGGGAAAACAACGAGTTCTTTTTGCTCATCGATGGCTTTTAAAATTTCGCTTATCACAAAGTCCGCATTTTTAGCGACATTGTTTTTGTCAAATTTCGTAGCCTCGTCTATATGGGTGTTGATGAGCTTAAAATCGCTTTGAAGCTCGTTAAATTCAGTATCTTTATACTGCATACCCAGCAAAATCAGCATTACGATGATAAAAATCTTATAATAACGCGAAATATAGCCCTCATAATAAAAATACGCGATTAAAAATATGCACGCTATCCCACGCCAGCTTGCATCAAAGATACCATACACGCTCAAAACGCCCCAATTTAGCCAATCAAACTCCAAAAAATGTATAAAAGGCAAGCAAAATAAGCCTAAAAGCCGTAAGAAATCATAATGAAAGGCGTAGCACAGGCGAAATAAAATGCCATAAAACAGCCCAATGCCCAAAAGTTCGAGCGGTATGATATAATGAAGTCCGTAATATATGGAAGAAAGGCTTATCCAGTAAAACCAAAGCAAGGACACAAAAAAGCCCGTCCAAAACCAACCGCCCCCTTTCATACGCAAAAGCAGCACAAAACCATAAATAGCTAAAAAGGGCGACAGCACCTGCCACAGCACACTTTGAGCGTAGCCGAATTCTTGCGCTATACAAAGATAAATTGAATTTGATATAAAAAAAGCAACACAAAAGGCTTTTATTATTTTTAAAATGGTAGAATTTGAGTTCAATTTTTTAACAAAAGGAATTTCAAATGCAAGAAGGTTCGCTTTTAACTTCATTGTTACCCCTAATCGTGCTGTTTGCGATATTTTATCTTTTGGTGATTCGCCCACAGCAAAAGCAAGCAAAAGCCCATCAAAAGATGATTTCAGAGCTTACAAAAGGCGATAAAATCATCACACAAGGCGGCTTAATCTGCGAGGTCGTAAAACCAGAACTTGATTTTATCAAAGTTAAGATTAACGATGAGGGTGTTTTGGCAAAAATTTCAAAAAAATTTATTGCCGAGAAATTTGACGCCACCCTTGACACTACGCCAGAGCAGCCAGCCAGCAAAACACGAAAGAAAAGCTAATGCGTGGTGCTAAATTTACTTACAAACTCGCCATTTTTTTGGCGGTGTTTGTCTTTTCTGTGGTGTTTTCCTTGCCTTCGTTTTTGCAAAGCGAGTTTGGCAAAAAGATAAATTTAGGGCTTGACTTGCAAGGCGGGCTTTATATGCTGCTTGGCATTGACAGCGAAGAAGCAGTAAAATCAAAGCTCAAAACCATAGCCTCCACGCTAAACTATGAAATCAACAAGCAAAATATCATCATCGATGAGCTAAAAGTAAGCGATGAGAGCATAGAATTTAGCGTGCTTGATAATGGGGATTTGGTAAGGATTGATGCGCTTTTAAAGGGCATAGAGGGCTTAGTTGTTGATATAACAAACGCTCATTATCAAATCGTTTTAAGCGAGGCTGAGATTAAGGCGACTATGGATTATGCGCTTTTGCAAGCTGTGGAAACCATAAGAAACCGCCTAGATGAGTTTGGTTTGGCTGAACCAACCGTGGCTAAACAAGGCAAAGACCAGATTTTGGTAGAGTTAGCGGGCATTAAAACCCGAGAGGACGAGCTTCGCGCAAAGGAACGCATAATGAAAGCGGCGCATTTGCAGTTAATGGAAGTTGATGAGGCAAGAATGAATTTAGCCCAAACGATGAGCGAGGCTGAGGCGGCGGCTTTTGGGGATTTGATTTTGCCCGATGCGCAAAATGAAAGCATAAAATACGCCGTCAAAAACATACCCGTGCTTGATGGTTCTATGCTCACCGATGCAAGAGTGGGCTTTTCGCAAAATTCAAACTCACCTGTGATAAATTTTACCTTAAATTCACAAGGCGCGGCGATTTTTGCGGACTATACCGAAAAGGCTGTTGGCAAACGCCTAGCTATCGTGCTTGATAATAAAGTGTATTCAGCCCCAAATATCAAAGAACGCATAGGCGGAGGCAGCGGGCAAATCAGCGGGAATTTCACCACAGAAGAAGCGCGCGATGTCGCTGTGGCTTTAAGAAGTGGTGCTTTGCTTGCGCCTGTGAAACTTTTAGAACAAAGAAGCATAGGACCATCGCTTGGAGCGCAAAGCATTCAAATGTCGATGATTGCGCTTATGGGCGCGAGCATAGCCATAGTGGTGTTTATGGTGCTTTATTATGGTATAGCGGGGCTTTTTGCAAATGCTGCGATGATAGTTAATATACTTGGCATAGTGGCGATGATGTCGATGTTTGGAGCGACTTTAACCCTGCCCGGTATGGCTGGACTTGTGCTTACAGTTGGTATGGCGGTTGATGCAAATGTCATCATCAACGAGCGCATTAGAGAGCTTTTAAGAGTGGGAATGAGCATAAAGCAAAGCGTGGAAAATGGCTACAAACACGCGATGAGCGCGATAATAGACTCAAATTTAACAAGCCTAGTAACCTCTGTGGCACTTTATGCTTATGGCACAGGTGCTGTAAAGGGCTTTGCCGTAACGCTTGGCATAGGCATAGTGGTGTCGATGATAACGGCGATTTTAGGCACGCACGGAATGTTTGACTTTTTTATGACGCGCATTGAAAAAAGTGGCAAAACAACGCTTTTCTTTGGCTACAAACGCCCTGAAAATTTAGCCACAAAGCAAAATTTGACTAAAAATTCAACAAAGGTTTAAAAATGCAGTTTTTTAGCGAAAAGAAAATTTATGATTTTATGAAAATGCGTTATGGCTCGCTAGTGTTTTGTGCTGTTTTGGTGCTTGGGACGATTTTTTTGTTTTTTGAAAGAGGGCTTGCCTTTGGGATTGATTTTAGCGGAGGCACGCTCGTTCAGGTGCGTTATGAGGGCAAAGCGCCTATTCCGCAAATCCGTGAAATTCTAGGCAAAACGGGCGAGTTTCAAAACCTTTCTGTAACAGAATTTGGCGGAGACAATGAAATCACCATTCGTTTTTTGGGAAGTTCAAGCAACCTTTCAGCTGACATAGGACAGCATATAAATGAGCTTTTGCAAGGCACAGGCAGCTTTGAAATCCGCCGTGCTGATGTGGTAGGACCAAAGGTAGGCGATGAGTTAAGGCAAAAGGGCATAATGGCGATAATTGTGAGCTTGATTGCCATTTTGCTTTATATTGCCGTGCGTTTTGAGTGGCGTTTTGCCCTAGCTGCCATTATCACGGAAATTCACGATGTTTTCATCACACTTGGAGCGATAATGCTCTTTCGCATTGATGTGAATTTAGACACGCTGGCGGCGGTTTTAACCGTGCTTGGCTACTCACTTAATGATAAAATCATCATTTTTGACAGGATAAGAGAGGGCATAAAAACAAGCAAGCAAAACAGTCTTGCCCTAATCATCAACGAAAGCGTGTCCGCAACTTTGTCGCGCACTGTTATTACTTCTGGCACGAGCGGGGCGACTGTTTTGATTTTGTATCTTTTTGGTGGCTCGATGATAGAGGGCTTTTCGCTCACCTTAATGGTAGGCATTGTTGTCGGCACTTTAAGCTCGATTTTCGTGGCAAGTCCTATTTTGCTGTGGTTTAAATTCAGCGTTTTAAATTACAGGCAAAAAGAGTTAGAAAAGGCTAAAAAGGCACAAGAAAAGGCTAAAATGCGCCAAATGTATGAAAAAGGAAGTGTGTAATGGCTTATAACGCCAAAGATATAGAAAAAAAATGGCAAGACATTTGGGACAAGGAGCAAAGTTTTGAGCCAAAAGATGATTTTTCCTTGCCGAAAAAATACATTTTATCAATGTTTCCTTACCCTAGCGGACGCATACATATGGGGCATGTGCGAAACTACACCATAGGGGACGCCCTTGCAAGGTATTACCGCAATGCTGGCTTTAATGTCTTGCACCCCATAGGCTTTGACAGCTTTGGAATGCCTGCTGAAAACGCCGCCATAAAGCACAAAATTCACCCCAAAACTTGGACTTATGAAAACATAGCCTATATGAAAAAAGAGCTTTTTTCGCTGGGCTTTTCTTTTTCAAAAAAAAGAATGCTTGCAACTTCTGATGCGATTTATACGAAATTCGAGCAAGAATTTTTCATCAAAATGTTTGAAAAAGGGCTTATTTATACAAAAGATGCAAATGTAAATTGGTGCGAGGTTGATAAAACCGTGCTTGCAAACGAACAGGTTGTTGATGGCAAATGCTGGCGTTGCGGACACGAGGTAGTGCAAAAAAAGATGAGTGGGTATTATGTGAAAATCACCGCTTATGCTGAGGAGCTTTTAAAGGATTTGCAACTTTTGCAAGGTAAATGGTCGCCTCAGGTTTTAACTATGCAAGAAAATTGGATAGGCAAGAGTTATGGGCTTGAATTTGCCTTTGTTTTAGATGATGAGAGCGCGAAAAAGGCTGGACAAAAGAGTTTTAAGGTTTTTACCACAAGGGCTGATACCATTTATGGCGTGAGCTATATAGCTCTTGCGCCCGAACATAGCATTGTTTGCGAGCTTTTAGAAAAGGGGTATTTAGATAAAAAAACAGCGCAAAAAATCAGCGCGATGCAAAATCAAAGCCAAAGACAAAGGCAGATTGCCGACAAAGAGGGGTATTTTTTAGGCATTTACGCCACTCACCCCTTGACAAAGGCGAAAATTCCTGTGTGGGTAGCGAATTTTGTGTTGAGTGATTATGGCTCTGGCGCTGTTATGGCTGTGCCTGCGCACGATGAAAGGGATTATGAGTTTGCCACTCAATACAAACTCCCCATAATCAAAGTCATCGCCCACGAAGATAGCCTTGAAAACAAGGCTTGGGAGCAAAAGGCTGGCGTGCTTATAAATAGCGGTGAATTCAGCGGAACAGAGTGCAACCAAGCGCGCGAAAAAATCATAGAATTCTTTGAAAAAAACTCACTCGGACAAAGGGTTACAAACTACAAAATAAGAGATTGGGGCGTGTCAAGGCAAAGGTATTGGGGCGCGCCTATTCCTATGGTGCGTTGCGAAAAGTGCGGCATAGTGCCACAAAATTTAGCAAATTTACCCATAACCCTGCCCGATGACATAGAAATCACAGGCGAGGGCAACCCATTGCAAATGCACCCTAGCTGGAAAAACTGCCTTTGTCCAAAATGTGGCAAAAGCGCGCAAAAAGAGTGCGACACGCTTGATACCTTTTTTGAAAGTTCGTGGTATTATGCTCGTTTTGCAAGCGATGAAAAATCGTGGCAAAGCGTGGCTTTGGATAAAAAAAGTATGCAGTATTGGCTTAATGTCGACCAGTATATAGGCGGCATAGAACACGCTATCTTGCACCTACTTTACGCGCGCTTTTTTCAAAAGGCTTTGCGGGATTTGGGTTATTTGAGTGGTGATGAGCCTTTTGAGCGGCTTTTAACGCAAGGAATGGTGCTAAAAGACGGCGCAAAGATGAGTAAAAGCAAGGGCAATGTCATCGACCCTGATGACATTATCGCAAAATACGGCGCTGATACGGCAAGGCTTTTCATACTCTTTGCCGCTCCACCCGCAAAAGAGCTAGAATGGAATGATAATGCTGTTGAGGGCGCTTATCGCTTTTTGTGTCGGCTTTGGGATAGGGCTTTGCAAATAAAACCTTATGATGAAATGCCACAAATTCAGCAAGCTAGCCTAAACAAAGATGAAAAATTCGCTCGCCTTAAAGTTTATGAAGCGCTGAAAAAAGCAGGCGAAGTGTATGAAAGTAGCTTTGCTTTTAACACTCTCATCGCAGCCTGTATGGAGGCTTTAAATGCCTTAAATTCAGTCAAAAACGACAAAATTTTGGCTGAGGGCTTTTATATCATCTTAAATGTGCTTGAACCCATAGTGCCACACATTTGCTGTGAGTTAAGCCAGCAGCTTTTTAAACGCAAGAATTTAGGCAAGATTGAGTTAGCGAGTGAAGCCTTTATTAAAGATAGCCTAAAACTTGGTGTCAGCATAAATGGCAAAAACCGCGCAGAAATCGAAGTAGCAAGCAATGCCAGCAAAGATGAAATTTTAGCCCTTGCCAAGCAAAGCACGCAAAAATGGCTTGAAAATAAAACAATCATCAAAGAAATTTATGTAGAAAAAAAGCTTGTGAATTTGGTGATAAAATGAAAAAAATCCTTGCCACAACACTTGCCCTTGCCCTTTGTGCCTGTGGGTATTTGCCCACAAGCAAGGCAGCAAGCAATGTCTTTGGCGAAAAAATTTACATAAACACCATCATTTCACAGCAAGATTCTAAAAACAGCATTTACATAGTCGATACCATAAGGGAAATCATCATCAACAAGCTCAGCAAAAGCCCTGCACTCAAAGAAGAAGCCGATGACATTTTGCTTGTGAGTATGGAAAGTTTGAATTTCATACCCATTATATACGATGAAAATGGCTATGTCATCGCATACAAAGCTAGGATAGTGCTTTTGTTTGACGCTACTTTCGCCAACGGGCGCAAAGAAAAGATACGAACAAGCGGTAACTACGACTTTGCCATTTCGCCAAACACCGTCATCAGCGACAGCGCAAGGTTTGAAGCGATAAGAAGTGCGTCAAGCGAAGCCTTTGACGAGTTTGTCTCTATCATCGCCATAAAAGGACAGCAAAATGGCAAACATTAACGAAATCGCCAAAGAAACGCTTTTGATTTTAAAAGAACGAGGCTTAAAGCCCACGCCAGAAAACTACACAGAAATTTTTGAAGAACTTGCCCTTAAAAACGGAATGAGCGCAGGCACAAAGGAAAAAATCGCTAAATTCAAAGCCCTTTTAATCCCAAATTCACAAGATGAAATTCAGCTTCAAAAGATGAAAAATATCGATGAATTTTTGAGCTTTCTCATCTCCAAGCTCAACAGACAGGGCAGAGAAAAGGGCGTGGAGTTTTTTGGGCTTTTAACGCATATCTTAAAAATGCAGCTTTCAAGCAAGGACAAAAAGCTTAAAGATATGGCTAGCACGACTTTGGGACAGCTTTCTAAGACTATGGAAAGCGAGAGTATTTATCTTATCGAAAAAAAATGGAGCGAGTGGGCAAATGCCTACAAGGACGACAAAGAAATAGAAAGCAAACTTGCAGAATACGGCATAAAATTTGATGATTTTGCCAGCACCATAGCCAAACTCTTAATCCAGCTCAAAGCGCACTCTTACAAGCGTTTTGTGCGGCTTTTAGCCCTTTGTTTGCAGCCCTCACTCACGCAAAATGAAAAGCTCAAAAATTTCGAGCAAAAACTGCGCGATAAGCCTTATATCTTAGGCTTTGACAGCAAAAACAATGACGAGTTTTACAACGAACTTACTCAAATGGTTAATAAACGCGTGAGTGCGGATATGATTTTCGTGCAAAGAAATCTCAGCTTTTTTGATGAAAATTTAAGAAAATTAAGCCAGATGCTTGACAGCCTGATGAGTCTCAATCAAAAAAACATAAGCTCCATAAACAGCCTAAAAACAGACAAAGACGGCAAGGTTAGTGTCGGCTTTGAAGAGCTTAAAAGCAAATTTGAAGCGTTAAGCGATAAATTTGCCAGCATTTCAAGGCAGGTAAGCTCGATGAATGACAGCAAAGAGCGCGAAGAATGGAGCTTGCAAAGCCACATTTTAAAGCTTGATGAGCAGTTTTTGCAAAATGGAGACAACTACGCCCTGTGTGTGTTTAGCATAAGCAACTACCGCTTTATCATCGAAAAATACGGGCTTAAAAACCTTAACGAAATCCTAACCCGCTTTCGCCGCATACTCAAAGACAACTGCGACAAAAACGATGAGCTGTGGATGCTTGATGAGAAGTCTTATTTACTCATCATTTATAACAAAACCTACAACAAAATCATTGAAGTTATGCAAAAAAATGTCGCCCAGCTTGAAAATTTCAAATTTATTTACAAAGATGAAGTCATCAAGCCCAAAATCATCAACTTTTGTATGGACAAGGACAGCTATCCGCACATAAATATCCTTGACGAACTCACAAAGAAAATCGAGCAATGAGCCTAAAATTCAAAGAATGCTTGAAAAGCAAAAGCGAGCATTACGCACAAATAGACAAATTCCGCGCTTTTCGTTTGTATGAACGCTACAAAAAGGCATTTTGCGAGCTTAAAATAATCCAAATCATCGGCACAAACGGCAAGGGCAGCACGGGGCGTTTTTTAGCCCAGCTCTTAAACGCCCTAAATGTGAGTGTCGCTCACTACACTAGCCCGCATATCTTTGAATTTAACGAAAGATTTTGGCAAAATGGAAGGCTTTTAAGCGATGATGAGTTAAATTCAGCCCACGAAACTTTGGCTAAAATGATGAGTGATGAAGATTTGCAAAGCCTTTCTTACTTTGAATACGCCACATTTTTAGCGGCTTTGTCCTTTAAAAAATGTGATTTTGTAGTGTTTGAAGCAGGTGTAGGCGCAGAATTTGACGCTACTTCGGTGTTTGATAAGATTTTAAGCGTTTTTACGCCTATATCTTACGACCACACGCAAATTTTAGGCGAAAATTTGCTAGGCATTGCACGCACCAAGCTTAAAGTGATGGCGCAAAAGGCTGTTATTGCTAGCACGCAAGAAGAAGCTGTCTTAAATTTAGCCCATAAAATCGCTCTTTTAAAAAATGCTACTCTTTATGAAAGCGACAAATTCATTGCCTTGCAAGATAAAGAATTTAAAAATGCCCTTAAAAACTACACCACAAAGCACAATTTACCCAAATTTTTGCAAGAAAATTTAAAAACCGCACTTTGTGCCTTAAATTTACTCACAAATTCGCAAAAAAATTTACTCTTTGCCTTAAATTCGCTCAAAAGCCTTGATTTAAGGGGCAGATGCGAACAACTTGCACCAAACATAATCATCGATGTCGGACACAACCCACAAGCGGCAAAGGCTATATCGCAACACTTTAAGGGGCAAAAATTCATACTTGTTTATAATTCGTTTTTAGATAAAGATATTTTTGAAATTTTAAAGATTTTGAAACCTTTAATTGATAAAATTACGCTTTATGATTATATAAGCGAGCGTGCTTTGGCAAAAAAAGAGATTAAAAGCATAGCAAAAGCCCTAAACATAGAGTGCGATGAATTTCGCGCCCTAGAAAAAGACAAAAAATACTTAGTCTTTGGCTCTTTTTTGCTTGTCGAAAATTTTGTAAGGGAAAATGTTGAAACAACGAAAATATAGACGGTTGCTAAACCGCTTTTCTATTACCATAACCGATATCAATGGTTCAAGGCATTTTTATTTAAGCGCCATCATCAAAAAAGTGGCGTTTTATACGGTGCTTTGTCTTTTGATTTTCATCGTGTCAAGCACGCTTTATATCAGCTATCTTGCCTCCAAAGTAAGCGAGCTTGATGGCAAAAGGCAAAGATTGAGCATAATGAATGCGGAGATTGAAAAAAATATGAGCGTGCAGGCTGAAAGATATGCGGGCATTGAGGAGCAAATAGCTACCTTTGAAAAGCAGCTAGGACTTCACAGCAAGGACGATGAGGACAACAACCTTACGCCGATGGCAAGGATAGAGCATTTAAATCTCACAAACGCACAGCAAAAAGAAGTGCTTTTGCAAATCCCAAATGGCTGGCCTATCGTCAATACAGGCATTTCTGGCAAATACGGCTGGCGTGATCATCCTATCTTAAAAAAGCAAGAATTTCACCCGGGCATTGATTTAATGGCGACACTTGACACGCCCGTGTATGCTACGGCAAACGGCGTTGTGGAGTTTTCAGGCTACAACTCAAACGGCTATGGCTATGTGGTGATGATAATACACAATTTTGGCTTTAAAACCGTTTATGCGCATTTAAAAAACAAAATCGTGGTGCGTTCAGGCACTTTTGTCAAAAAAGGCGATTTAATCGGCTACTCAGGCAACACGGGGCTTTCGACAGGTCCGCATTTGCACTATGAAGTGCGCTTTGTCAATAACACTTTGAATCCATCGTATTTTTTAAATCTTAACAGACAAAATATGGATAATTTTTTCAACCAAGAAAGGAGGGTGCCGTGGGAATCTTTGATAAAACTAATTCCGACACGAGCAAATCAGAAACCACAGTGATTTCACTAGGGGCAAAAATAGACGGGGAGTTTGACTTTGCCTCAATGCTGCATTTAGACGGCGAAATCAGCGGGGTTATCCGCTCGAAAAATGTCGTAGTCATCGGTAAAACAGGCGTTTTGCGCGGAGAGTTAAGCGCAGATAAGGTTGTCGTCAATGGCATTTTTGAAGGCGAGTTAAACTCTGACACGCTTGAAATTTTAGCTGGGGGCTTAGTCAATGGCAACATAAGTGTCAGACAAATCGCCATAGAAAACGGCGGTAAATTCAATGGCAACAGCAAAATCAAAGATGTCAGTGTCGATTTAATCGAAAACACGCAAGAATGACAAATGCAAGCTCGTTTGTTTGAATTTTTACGCACGCACGCCCCACAAGTCGTGCTTTGCGAAAATGACGCCCAAGCAGACGAGCTAGCACAAATCACGCTTTATAAAGGGCTTAAAACCTTTGTTTTGCCAGATTTTCGCGCGAGCTTTGGCGATGATTTGCGCGCCTTTTCAAAAGAGCTTTTTGAAATTTGTCGCGTTTTAAACGCCTATCACAAGGAAAATGAGGATAAAATTCTCATCTCTCCCGTGCGAACCTTGCTCAACAAACTGCCAAGCAAGGCAAATTTAAGCAACCGAACGCTTAAAAAGGGCGAAAAACTTGACATAAACGCGCTCAAAGATGAATTTGTCCGCTTTGGCTATGAATTTGTCGATATAGTCCAAGATAAAGGCGAAGTGAGCTTTCGTGGCGAAGTTATCGACATTTTTAGCGTTGCTGGCGATGAGCCTGTGCGAATTTTGCTTTTTGATGATGAGATTGAAAGCATAAGGTGCTTTAATCTACAAAGCCAAAAATCAATCCCAAACGAGCTTGAAACAGCCCAAATTTGCCCCTTTTTGTCCGCCTTTTCAAATGATGAGTTTGAAAGGCTCAATGAAAAAATCGCCGAATTTGACGAAAATGTCTTAATCAAAGACATAAATTCGCTTGGTTTTTGGTGCGTGGAGAGTTTTTTTGATTATTTAAGCCTTGATTTTGTCGCAGTTTGCGCCTTTGATGAAAAGGAATTTGAGCAAGATGTAGGCTTTATCAACGACAAACTTATCCCAGAAGCTAAACTTTACAAGCCCTTGCAAAGCGTTTATACAAATGAGTTTTTCAGCTTTCACAAGGATAAAAGCGTTATTATTTTAGCCGCAAATGAAGCCCTGCTTAAAATGCAAGGTATAGAGCTTTTGCCAAATATGCGCTTTGTAAAAAGCCCCTTGCGCGTAAATCTCATAGCCCCAAATGAACTTATAGTGTCCTTAAACAAAAAAAGCAAGGCAAAACGCCTCCGCAAGCCAACACTCATCATCGATGAGCTGCAAATAGGCGATTTCATCACTCATCAAGATTACGGCATAGGCAAATTCAGTGGGCTTGAAATGATAAAAATAAGCGGTGCTTCAAGGGAATTCGTCTCGCTTTTGTATCAAAACGGCGATAAATTGCTTTTGCCCGTTGAAAATCTGCACCTCATCGACAAATACATAGGCGCAAGCGGAGCGATACCACAGCTTGACAAGCTCGGCAAAAGCACCTTTTTAAAGCTCAAAGAAAAGCTCAAAGAACGCCTTTTTGCCATAGCTTCTGCCATTGTCGAGCTTGCTGCTAAACGCGCTCTCATTAAAGCACCTAAATTTGTGCCTGATTTCGCTAAACAATGCGAATTTGCCGCAAGTTCTGGCTTTGACTACACGCAAGACCAAGAAAAAGCCTGCGAAGAAGTTTTGCAGGACTTGCAAAAAGGCGTGCCTATGGATAGGCTTTTAAGCGCTGATGTGGGCTTTGGCAAGACAGAAGTGGCGATGAATGCCATTTTTCCTGTGGTGCAAAGTGGCTTTGGCGTGTTTTTTTTCGTCCCAACCACGCTTTTGTCGCACCAGCATTTTAAGACTTTAAGCAAACGCTTTGCGCCCTTTGGCATAAGGGTAAAAAAACTTGACAGATTTACAAGCAGTAAAGAAAAAAGCGAAATTCTAGCCCTTATCGACAAAAAAGAAGCCTTTGTGTTAATCGGCACGCACGCGCTTTTGAATTTAAAAAGCGAAAATTTAGGGCTTATCATCATCGATGAGGAACATAAATTTGGAGTAAAACAAAAAGAAAAGCTCAAAGAATTCAGCCAAAATTCGCATATCTTGTCAATGAGCGCGACACCTATCCCGCGAAGTTTAAACCAAGCTTTAAGCACGATAAAAAGCTACTGCGTAATGCAAACGCCCCCGCAAAACCGCCTTGCCGTGCGAACCTTTGTCAAGCAAAATGATGACAAATTGCTAAAAGAAGTGATTTTGCGTGAAATTCGCCGCGGCGGACAGGTTTTTTACATACACAACCACATAGCAAGCATAGAGCAGACAAAAGCCCATTTACAAGGACTTTTACCGCAGTTGCGCATACTTGTTTTGCACTCTAAAATCGATGCAAAAACCACAGAAGAACAAATGCTTAAATTTGAAAACAAAGACTATGACTTAATGCTTTGCACGAGCATAGTAGAAAGTGGCATTGACTTGCCAAATGCAAATTCTATCATCGTTGAAAACAGCGAACGCTTTGGAATGGCTGATTTGCACCAACTTCGCGGGCGCGTTGGCAGAAGCGACAGGCAGGGGTATTGCTACTTTTTAGTGAGCGAAAATTTAAGCGTGGAGGCAAGAAAGCGGCTTGTTTCGCTAGAAAGCAACTCATTTTTGGGAGCTGGGAGCATTTTAGCCTACCACGACCTTGAAATAAGGGGCGGCGGCAACTTGCTAGGCAGCGAGCAAAGCGGACATATCGAGCAAATCGGTTACAGCCTTTATCTTAAAATGCTTGAAGAGCAAATTGCGATTTTAAGCAAAAAAGAGCTTTTCAGCGAGCAAAAAATCGACTTAAAACTCAACATAAACGCCTTTTTAAACAGCGACTTAATCCCCGCTGAACGCTTGCGTTTGGAGCTTTATAGGCGTTTGAGTAAATGCGAGAGTGTGAGTGAAATTTATGAAATCGGGGGCGAGATTGAGGACAGGTTTGGCGAGCTTGACCGCTACACCAAGCAGTTTTTGGATTTAATCACCATCAAAGTGCTTGCTAGCAAGCATTACAAGGCTATTAGCAACTATGAAGCAAATATCGCCCTAACCGACAAGGCAGGCGAAAAAACCTTGCTTAAAGCACCAAGCAAGGACGATGATGACATTTTAGAAACGCTTTTAATCTTTTTGCGAAAAAGGGGGCAAAATGGAGTGGCATAGCACTTATGCGGCGATTTATAGGGCGAAAAAAGACGAGTTAAAGCCCGTCAAAGAGCTTGATGAGGTGAGTTTGGGCGATTTGCTTGGCATTGAGAGTCAAAAAGAAACCCTACTTGCGAACACAAAGAGCTTTTTAGAGGGCAAGGGCTTTCATCACGCGCTTTTATGGGGCGCGCGCGGCACGGGCAAATCAAGCCTTATCAAAGCCACCTTTAACGAATTTAAAGAGCGAAATTTAAGGCTAGTGCAAATTGACAAAGCCGACTTAAACGCTCTAACCGAAATCATCGATGAGCTTCGAGAACTCCCCTTTAAATTCATCATTTTTTGCGATGATTTGAGCTTTGAAAAGGGCGATGAGGCGTATAAATTTTTAAAGCCGCTTTTGGAGGGCAGCATAGAAAAAACGCCCGCAAATATCGTTCTTTACGCCACTTCAAACCGCAGGCACTTGCTGGCTGAATTTGACAGCGACAATGATAATGCTAGCTTTGAAGATGGCGAGTTGCACCTTGGCGATGTCAAGGAAGAAAAGCTGAGTTTAAGCGACAGGTTTGGGCTTTGGATAAGTTTTTATGCTGAAAATTTGGAGCATTATTTGAAAATCGTGGATTTTTATTTTAAGGATTTTCGCGGCAAAAAAGAGCTTTTGCACGACAAGGCAAAGGAATTTGCCCGCTTTCGCGCCAGCCACTCAGCCCGCACCGCAAGGCAGTTTTATTTGAGTTTTAAAGATGAATTTAAGGTATAATAAATTTTGAAAGGTTAAAAATGGCTTATGATGAAAAATGGCGTGAAGCCGAGCTTATCGCAAAGGTAAAAAAGGATTTTTTTACGCACGATGAATTTGACACTACCGAATACATAGGCAATATAGACTTTTGCGTGGTGCAAAAGCCAAATTTATTTATCAGCAAAAAACAAGCATTGTTTTGGGCGGAAGCAAAGCGTGGCAAAAGTGATAATATCAAAAGCCTTATCCAACTCATCTTAACCATAGGCAAAGAAAAAACGCACGAAAAGCATTTGCCACCTGAATTTATCGGCGCTTTTAATGTCGAACAAATCGCTTTCGTGCCATTTAGCGAAATCGCAAGTGTTTTTAATCAAAATGATTTTAACTTTAATGTCCCGCCAAGCGACCACGAAAGCAAAGAATTCAAGCAACTTCACAAAATGCTTAAAAAAGCATTAGAAAAACAAAGCCTAATTTTTGATTTTTTTGATGAAAATGATGAATTCAACACACTTTTGCAAAGATTTATTAAAAAATTACGAGTAAGGCACGGAAATGCCCTTAAAATAGGCATTACTACAAATAACTTTTTTAAAGAGCCTTATTTTGAGTGGATAAAATTTGTCAAACCTACAATCAACGCTGATTTTGAAAAACCGCTTGAAAAAGATATTTTTGCCCCAAGTCATAACGAATTTTATTTGGCGGATTTATTTGCTGATGAAAATTCAAACGAAACACTAGAAAAAGCTGGCTTGCGTTTGATTTTTACAAAAAAACCATTATATTTTGAAAGTCGATGAAAGTGGCAAAAGAAATGTTACTTTTTATTTTAATGATTGTGATTATAGCAAGCCAGCAGACAAACCCAAAGCACACACAGCCTTTTGGGACGACTATCAACGCCCACCATTAAAACAATATCAACAAAACATACTCAAACAGCGACATTTGCTCGCCCCAAAGGACAAAAAAGAATATCAAGGCGCATTTTATACGCCTAGAATTTGGACTTTAAAAGCAAAAGAGTATTTAGAAAAGGCACTTGGTAAAGGCTTTGAAAAAAGATATATCATTTGGGATTGCGCGGCTGGCACGGGCAATTTGCTTGAATTTTTTGATGAAAGTGCAAAAGCAAATATATACGCTTCAACCCTTGATGAAGCTGATGTTAAGATAATGCTACAAAGAGTAAAAAACGAAAAGCATTTTCCGCTTTTTGAAAGGCATATTTTTCAATTTGACTTTTTAAATGATGATTTTTCTAAATGTCCGCCGAATTTACAAGCCATTTTAAAAGACGAGAAAAAGCGTGAAAAGCTGATAATTTTTATCAATCCGCCTTATACAGAAGTTTCTAAACAAGGACAAAAGCATAAGGCAGGTGTAAATTTATCGGCAATACATTCAAAATATAAAGATATTTTGCAAACCGCTGGGCGCGAGCTTTTTGCTCAATTTTTTATGCGAATTTACAAAGAAATTCCAAACTGCATTTTAGCAAGTTTTTCTACGCTTAAATACATAAATGGCAGTGCTTTTGCAAATTTTAGAAAAGAATTTAAGGCGAAATTTCTAAAAGGTTTTATTTGCCCATCAAATACTTTTGACAATAACAAAGATAAAAAATCTGGCTTTCCTATCGGCTTTTTGGTTTGGGACACAAAAACAAAATCAAATTTAAAAGAAATTCAAGTGGATATTTTTGAAAGTAATGGCGAATTTATAGGGCATAAAGGATTTTATCCTTTTGATAAAAATCAAGTGATTAACAAATGGATAAATTTGTATAGAAATGATAACGGCGACAACATAGGATTTTTGGCTGGCATAAATGGCAACGATTTTCAACAAAACAATATCGTTTATATTTTAAATTCAAAAGAGCAAATGGCAAATCCAAGAGGGTTGTGGATAAATGCGAGCAATCTCATCGCAACAAGCATTTATTTCACCGTTCGCCACGCCATTGAAGCTTCGTGGCTTAACGATAGAGACCAGTTTCTTTATCCAAACGATGAATGGCAAAAAGATACAGAATTTCAAAATGATTGTTTAGCCTTTACCCTTTTTCACGGACAAAATAAAATTTCAAATAAAGAAGGTGCAAATCATTTTATCCCCTTTACTGAAAGTGAAGTGGGTGCAACAAAAGAGCGTTTTGAAAGTCATTTTATGCTTGATTTTATAAATGGTAAATTAGGCGACTACACTTGTCATACTGAGCTTTTGCCAGAAAGCGAAGTATCCATAAAATCAAAGTGTGGATATTTCGCTAACGCTCAATATGACAAGAAAAATAAGGCTCAAAATGACGGCATTTTGCCTTTTAATAAAAAAGAAATCAATTTACCCGCCAAAAAAAGCTTTATCCCTACAAAGCCTTTGAAATTCAGCAAAGAGGCAAAAGCCGTCTTTGACGCGGGGCGTGAGATTTGGCGGTATTATCACACGCAAAATTTTAACGACCCTAAAAAGCCCTACAACGAAAACGCAAGTTTATATGACATAAAAGAGCATTTTCAAGGGCGAAACGAAAAAGGACGAATGAACGCAAGAAGTGATGATGAAAGCTACAACGACTTAATGACAACCTTGCGCCTTGCTCTAAAAGAACTAGCCACAAAAATCACGCCAAAAATTTATGAGTATGGCTTTTTGCGTGAGTAAATTTAAGGGCAAGCTGGGCAAATAAATTCGTGGTTTTTTGTGAATTTATGCAAAATTAAGCCCAAAAACGCAAAAATTCACTTTTTTGGGGTAAAATGTGGCTTAGTTTTGGCTCAAATCTTTGAATTTAAGCTCAATCTGCGGTCGTGGTGAAATGGCAGACACGCTACTTTCAGGCGGTAGTGAGCGCAAGCTCGTGCGAGTTCAAGTCTCGCCGACCGCACCAACTTCACAAGCAAAGGCAAATGATGAACGGGGCGGACATTTTTAAGTTTTTGTGCGGCTTAAAACTTGAATTTAGCGAGTTTGACTGGCTGGAAAATCGGGGTTTAAGCGAGTTTGAGCTTTTAATCTCTGTGATTTTAACGCAAAATACAAGCTGGAACAATGTCTTAAAGGCATTAGAGAATGTCAGGGTAGCGAAAATTCAAAGCCTTGAAACGCTCAATGCACTTGAAACGCAGCAAATAACCACTCTCATCAAACCAAGCGGCTTTTACAACCAAAAGGCAAAGCGGCTCAAAGGCTTTGTGGGCGCGCTTTTGAGTGAGTTTGGCGATATGAGCGAATTTAAGGCGCGAGTCAGCAGGCAGTGGCTTTTAAATGTCAAGGGGCTGGGCTTTGAGAGCGCGGATAGCATTTTAAACTACCTGTGTCAAAGGGAAATTCTCGTGGTAGATAGCTACACAAACCGCCTCGCAATCGCGCTTGGCTATGAATTTGAAAGCTATGATGAGTTAAGAGAG
Source organism: uncultured Campylobacter sp. (assembly GCA_900539255.1). Lineage (GTDB taxonomy): Bacteria > Campylobacterota > Campylobacteria > Campylobacterales > Campylobacteraceae > Campylobacter_D. The sequence goes on from UQBJ01000015.1 coordinate 38,218, forward strand.
TTTTTTCAAAGCGGCATTGAAAGCGAACAAAAGGCTATAAATGCGTGCTTGGGTGAGTTTTTTAAGGACAGAAATACCATTTTTACGGACGAAAAAGGCGCAAATTCAAGCACACACAACAAAATTTTGAATTTAAACAGCATAAATTCAAATATGAGTGATAAAAATTTAAATTCGCACAACAAAAATTCGCAAAAAAATAACGAAAATTTAAGTAAATGCGACAAAAATTCAAGCACAAAGGATAAAAATTTAAAAGGCACAAATTCAAGTCAAAATTTAGCCCTTTATGAGCTTTATCAAATCTTTCACGCCCAAATCATCGCCTTTGGCAAGGCTTATTTTAAGGGCAAAGCCCTAAACGATGAGGGAAAGGCACTTTTAAAAACGCTTTTACACTAAAAAACAAATTTTGCTCGTTATTGAGGCGATTAAACAAAATAAAAAGGCTTACAGCGTAGAATTACAACTTATCCCTAACTCTGTTATCACCGACAAGCTGCCCCGCACCGATGCAAAGTTAGGTAGTTTAAGCTCACTAGATGAGGGAGGCAGTAGGCAAAACGCCCCAACGACTATTGCAAAAACTAATAAACCTAATCCTACCACAAAAAAACAAATAAGTCAAGAGCAAAAAAAACAAGCTCACTTGGCAAGGGAAGCTGGTATTAAAAAATCACTAGACTTACTCAAAAAAAGCAAAGTAAGTCAGCTTATACTGCTGTAAGCAACATTTCATCTGATTCTATAAAGAATGAAACTAAACCAAAATTTAGAAAAATGTTTCAGAGAATTTGTAAATTTTGCTAAACATTAACGAAATCTTAAACTTCGTTGAGTAAAATTGCCCTTTGAATTCGTAGAATTTACATTTCATTTTGGAGCAGTATTTTGAGAACGAAACGAACACTTATGCAGCTTTTTGGCTTTTTAAGCACGCTTTTGCTGTGCTTTTTGCTCACAAGCAACTCTTACGCAAAAGCACCCACAAAGCAAGATGAGCTAAACAAACGCTTGCAGGCTTTGGACAAATACACCAAAACCCTTGCGCTCATCGAGCAGTATTATGTCGAGGAGCAAAATATCACGGATTTAGTCGATAAATCCATCTCTGGCTTGCTTTCAAATTTGGACGCTCACTCATCTTTCCTTGATGAAAAGGGGCTTAGCGATATGAAAATGCAAACAAGCGGCGAGTTTGGTGGGCTTGGCATAACCGTAGGTATGAAAGATAGCGCACTCACCGTCATCGCACCCATAGAAGGCACGCCTGCTGACAAGGCTGGCATAAAGTCTGGCGATGTGATTTTGCGTATCAACGGCGAGGCAACATTAGGAATGAACCTAAATGACGCCGTTGATAAAATGCGAGGCAAGCCAAAGAGTGAAATCACCATAACTATCTTTCGCAAGGGCGCGCAAAAGCCCTTTGATTTGACGCTTAAACGCGACATTATCAAGGTAGAAAGCGTGTATGCGAAGATGATAGAAAAGGACAATATCCTTTACCTGCGCGTAACAACCTTTGACAAAAATGTCGCCGAGCAGGCTCGCAAAGCCATCAAAGCAAATCCAAAAGTAAAAGGCATAGTGCTTGACTTGCGAAACAACCCTGGGGGACTGCTTGACCAAGCCATTGAGCTTACAAATTTGTTTGTCGATAAAGGCGTTATCGTCTCTCAAAAGGGTAAAATTCAAGCAGAAAACAGAAGCTACGAAGCCGCAAAGGGCAAAAAAGCCACAGATGCCACGCTAGTAGTGCTTGTAAATGGCGGAAGTGCGAGCGCGAGCGAAATCGTAAGCGGTGCTTTGCAGGATTTAAAACGCGCCCTTATCGTGGGCGAAAAGACCTTTGGCAAGGGCAGCGTGCAAAGCATAGTGCCTATCAGCAAAAACGAAGCCCTACGCCTTACCATAGCGAGGTATTATTTGCCAAGTGGCAAAACTATACAGGCTGTGGGTTTAGAGCCAGACATAGAAGTAGCAGCGGGCAAAATCACTTCGCAAGATGAGAGTTTTTCTATCAAAGAAAGCGATTTAAAACAGCACTTACAAGGCGAGCTTGAAAAGATAGGCGCTGAAAAAAAGGCGAGCAAAAGCGAGAGCAAAGAGGACAAAAATATCATTACAAGCAAGCAAATCAACGATGACGCGCAGCTCAAAGCTGCCGTTGATGCGGTGAAAATCTTAAATATCCAAAGGGGGAGTGCAAAATGAAAAAGGCACAAATTTACGAGGGCAAGGGCAAAAGGCTTTTTGCCACTGATAAAAAAGACGAGCTAATCAGCGAGTTTAAGGACGATTTAACCGCCTTTAATGCCGAAAAAAAGGGCAGCGAAAAGGGCAAGGGCGCGCTAAATTGCAAAATCTCAACCGAGCTTTTTCACTTGCTCGAAAAAGAGGGCATTAAAACGCACTTAATCAAAGTGTTAAATGATAACGCTCAGCTTGTCAAAAAATGTCAAATCATTCCCATCGAAATCATCGTCCGCAATGTCGCCACAGGCTCGCTCACAAAGCGACTTGGCATAAAGGACGGCACACCGCTTAAATTCGCCTTAGTGGAGTTTTGCTTAAAAGATGATGCTTTGGGCGACCCTTTCATCAATGATGAGCATTGTTTGTTGCTTGATTTGGTGCGTGATAAAAAAGATATTAAAAAAATCAAAAAAATCGCCCGCAAAATCAACGCTATTTTGCTTGACTTTTTTGCCCGCAAGAAACTGCGCTTGATTGACTTTAAAATCGAGCTTGGCTACGACAAAAAGGGCAAGATTTTGCTTGCCGATGAGATAACGCCAGATAGCTGCCGTTTTTGGGACAAAGACACAGGCGAAAAGCTCGACAAAGACCGCTTTCGTCAGGACTTGGGCGAGGGCGCAAACAAGGGTAAGGTAAAAATGGCTTATGAGGAAGTGTTAAGACGAATTTTAAGCTAAATTTAAAGTGAGTTTGAATTTGCCCTAAATTTAAAGCTCAATGAGCCTAAATTTAAAGGCAAATTCAGGCTCAAAGGCTTTAAAAGCAAAAAAAGGATTTGTGATGAAGGTTGCTGTAAATATCTCTTTAAAAAATGGCGTTTTAGACCCGCAGGCAAAGGCGGTAGAAAAGGCTTTGCACGCCTTAAATTTTGACAAGGTAAAAAATGTCAAAATGAGCAAGCAAATCATTTTAGAGCTTGATTTAAACGATGAAGCAAAGGCAAACGAGCTTGCAAGGCAAATGTGCGATGAGTTACTTGTGAATTCGGTTATTGAAGATTACACCTTATCGAGCGTGCGATGAAAGTGGCGATTATCCGTTTTTTAGGGACAAACTGCGAATTTGACACGGCTTATGCCTTTGCGAAAATCGGCATAAAAGCTGATATAGTGTGGCACGAAGAGGCTGAATTTAAGGCTGATTTAGTGGTGTTGCCGGGCGGTTTTTCGTATGGGGATTATTTAAGAAGCGGAGCCATAGCAAAATTCGCAAAGGCTATGCGTGGCGTTTTGGCTCACGCTCAAAAAGGCGGCTTTGTGCTTGGCATTTGCAACGGCTTTCAAATGCTTTTAGAACTTGGGCTTTTAAAAGGCGCGATGAAACACAACGAAAATTTAAGTTTTATCTCCAAAAACCAGCCCCTAAAAGTCGTCTCAAACGACAACGCCTTGTGTAAAAATTTCGCTCAAAATGAGCTTATCTCTTTGCCTATCGCGCACGGAGAGGGGAATTTTTTCGCAAATGAGAGCGATTTAAAATACTTGCAAGATAAGGATTTAATCACGCTCAAATATAAGGGCAACCCAAACGGCTCGCTTGATGATATAGCAGGCATTTGCGATAAAAAAAAGCGCATTTTTGGGCTGATGCCTCACCCAGAAAGAGCCTGCGAGCAGCTTTTGGGAAGTGAAGTTGGGCTAAAAATGTTAAAGGGTTTTGTATGAAAAAGTTATTTGTATCCTTGCTTTTGTCGGCTTTGGCTTTAAGCGTGAGTTATGGCGAGCTTGATGAAAAGGGCAAAAGAGTTTATGAAAATATCGCTGAAAGCGATGAAAGGGGCGATTACACGCAAAACATTTTAGACCCCTTTGTCGCCACTAGCTCTTTGGTGCTTGATGCTAAGCCTTACAAAGGCGAATACTTCGTAGGCGAGGTGTTTAGCGTAGAACTCATAGCAAAAACTACCGAAAAAACGGACTTTGAATTTGAGCTGTCCTTTAACAAAAACGACTCGCTTGCCTTTTTAAACCCAAACCCAAAATGGCAAAGAAACGGCGATGAGTATAGCACCACGCTTTTTTTTGAAGCAAACAATGTCAATGCCGAGCTAGCCCAAATCATAGTGAGCTTAAAGCGCAACAAAATCGCCTTTCAGCAAGCCAGCCTTAACATAAACCCCTTGCAATTTAAGCGTGTTGAAGGCGGCAAAAACTACGCTCATTTAGCAGCGCAAGAGCTTGAAGTGCGGCATTTTAAGAGTGATTTTTTTGATGATAAAAATTTAGTGATGATTGTCGAGCTTTGGGCAAAGGGCGCGAATTTAAAGAATTTCAAGCTCAACAACGAAAAAATTATCCAGCAAAGAGTCGATGGGTTGCGCGGAGATTTTAACGAGTCAAGCGCCTTTTACTCAGCTGTTTTTCCGCCAAATGTGAGCCAAATCAGCTTTTCATACTTTAACACCACTACGCAAAAACTTGAAAGCGTGAGTTTAAAAGTAGAAGTAAGCGATGAAAAAATCAGCACGCAAACGGATTTAAACCCGCAAGATAATAGCCTTGACTTTTACAAACGCTTGTTTTTGTGGGTGATTGCGTTCATTTGTGGCGTGCTTTTCGTGGTAAAAAGGCATTATGCCTTTTTAATCGCCGCTTTCATCGCCTTTTTGATGAGCTTTTTAGTGGGCGAGTCAAACGACACGCAAAAGGGCATTTTAAAGGCAAATTCAAAGGCGACCTTATTACCAACCGCGCAATCAACGCATTTTTACACGAGCGAAAGAGACGAAGAAGTCGAAATTTTAGGCGAGAGAAAGAATTTCATCAAGGTGCTGTTAAATGACGGCAAGATAGGCTGGGTGAGCCGTGAAGCTGTGCAAAAGGATTAGAGCCACGCTTTATTGCGTGTTTTTCATCGCTAGCGTGCTTTTTGTCATCGCTTGCTTTGGCTTTACGAACGACCAAGGGCGAATCTGGCGCATTCGCAAGCGTTGGGCGCGCTTGCAGCTTTTTGTTACGGGCATAAAGGTGGAATTTCAAGGCGCATTTGATGAAAACGCCACGATGATTTTGATGAACCACCAAAGTATGCTCGATATCATCGCCCTTGAAGCCTTTTATCCTAAAAATCTCGCGTGGATAGCCAAAAAAGAGATACAAGAACTGCCCATCTTCAAATACACGATGACAAAGCCGCAACTTTTGTGCGTGGATAGAAAAAACCCCCGCTCGCTTTTAAAACTCTTGCGCGAAGCCAAAGAACGCTTGTCGCAAGGGCGTCCGCTGGCGATTTTCCCCGATGGCACGCGCAGCAAGGACGGCAAAATCCCTAAATTCCAAGTAGGCGCAAAGGTGTTAGCTGATAAACTCGCCCTCAAAGTGCAGCCCTTACTCATCGTAAATTCAGCCACTTTGCTTGACAGCAAGGCTTTCACGCTGAGTAGTGGTGTGCTTAAAATCATCTGTTTTGATTTGGTGGATTTAAGCGATGAAAAATGGCTTGAAAAAACCCACGATTTGATGCAAAAAAGACTAGATAAAGAGCGAGCGAAATGCTAAAATGCTTTGAAATTTTTAAATTCTTAAATTCTTAAATTTTTTAAATTCTTGCTTTTAAAATTTAAAAAATTAAATTTTTTTAGTTCTTACATTTTCAAATTTTTAAATTTTTGCCCGCTAAAATGCTAAATTTAGCTCAGCTTTTCAAAGGGCAAAGTATCCTTTAAAAGCCAGCTTGCAAAGGCACTATTTACCTTGCATTTTCAGCCATTCTTTGGCTATACGCACCGCATTTGTCGCCGCACCAACGCGGATTTGGTCAGCCACGCACCACAAATGCAGCACATTTTTGCGGTAAATATCAGCACGAATGCGCCCGACATAAGTTTCGTTTGTGTCGCTTGTGTAAAGGGGCATAGGGTATTTTTTGTCCTTTGGCTCATCGATAACCACGACACTTGGGGCTTTGGCTAAAATTTCACGCGCCTTTTTCGCGCTCACTTCGCTTTCAAAATGCAGTGTCAAAGCCTCACTATGGCTTCGCAAAACGCCTACACGCACGCAAGTCGCGCTCACTTCAAGGCTTTTGTGTAAAATCTTTTGAGTTTCATTCACCATTTTCATCTCTTCTTTGGTGTAATCATTCTCCATAAAGACATCAATATGCGGTATAACATTGAGCGCAAGGGTGTGCGGAAAGGTTTGAGCCTTAAATTCATCGAGCTTAAAGGCAAAAAAGCTTTGCAAACCCGCCACAAGCTCCTCCATACCTTCTTTTCCTGCTCCGCTTGCGGCTTGATAAGTGGCTACATCGACACGCGTGAGCTTGAAAGCATCATCAAGGGGCTTTAAAATATGCACCATTTGGATAGTCGAGCAGTTTGGATTAGCGATGATACCTGTTTTTTGCCACTGCGAAATGTCTTGGGGATTGACCTCTGGCACGACAAGCGGGACATCTTTGTCCATTCTAAAATGGCTGGTGTTGTCGATGACGAGCGCGCCCGCATCTACGGCAAACTTCGCAAATTTAGCCGACACGCTACCGCCTGCGCTGAAAAAGGCTATATCTACGGGGTTTTCTTTAAACACGCTTTCTGTAAGCTCTTGCACGCGGTAGCGTTTGCCTTTAAATTCCACTTCACTGCCCGCACTCTTGGCACTTGCAAGCGGCAAAATGCTCGATACAGGCAAATCAAGCTCACTCAAAACATTTAAAAGCTCCTCGCCAACCGCACCTGTGGCGCCTACAATCGCTACTTTGATACTCATCGTTTGTCCTTGTTTAGTCGTTTTGAAACATTAGTATATAACAAAATTCTTAATTGTGCTGAATTTTGTTGCGAATTTTTCGCTAAAATAAGCGCGATTTTAAGAAAAAGGACAAAAATGCGAAAATTTGCGGTAGAAAATGTCAAGTGCGAAAACTGCGCGAAGTTGATTAAAAACGCCTTGCGCGATGAATTTGGCGAGGTTGAGGTTGATTTAAACACCCAGCCACGAGTGCTAAGCCTTAATGTCGATGAGGCAAGAATTTCGGCCCTTAAAAATGCGCTTGATGAGCTAAATTTCAGCATTATCAAAGAGCTTTAATGCGTAAAGCCTTGTTAAATGAGCCTTTGCCTAAACTAAAAAAGCTAAAACAAAGCTTAAATCATCATCAAAAGGAAAATTATGCAAGAAGTGCGCCTTAAAATCGGCAAGATGACTTGCGTAAATTGCGCAAACGCCATTGAAAAGGTAGCTTGTAAGATAGCAGGCGTTGAAAATGCGAGCGTGTCTTATGTGAATTCAAGTGGCGTTTTTTTGGTAGATAATGCGAATTTAAAAGGTGCAATCGCCCAAAAAATCAAATCTTTGGGCTATGAGATTTTGCAAGATAGTGAAAATTTAGCTGAATTTAAGCAAAAAGAGCTAGCTAAACTCCGCTACAATCTCACTTTAAGCGCATTTATCTCAGCCTTAACGATGATTTTAATGGCTTTTGTGTCAAATTCAGTGCTTTTTCAGGCGATTTTAGGGAGCTTTGGCGTGTTTTATTGCGGGCGAAGTTTTTACAAAAACGCTTTCAAAGGGCTTAAAAACGCTAGTTTAGATATGAACACTCTCATCGCTCTTGGCAGTTTTTGCGCGATTTTTTACTCATTTTTGGCGTATTTTGGGGTGTTTGAGGCGCATTTGTATTTTGGCGAAGCGAGTATGATAGTTTCTTTCGTGCTTTTGGGGAAATTTTTAGAGGAAAATGCTAAATTTAAGGCTCATCAAAGCGAAAATTCGCTTTTAAGCATTGACACAAGCCTATCTTTCGTGCAAAATGCGAGTGGAGACTTTGAAAAAACGCCATCATCTTTCATAAAGGCTGGCGATATAGTGCTTGTCAAAGCTGGCGAAAGCGTGAGTGTCGATGGAGTAGTGGTTGATGGCAGGGCTGAGGTAGATATGAGCTTTTTAAACGGCGAATTCGTGCCGTTCATCAAGCAAAAAGGCGATGAAATAGAAGCTGGCAGCTTGCTTGTAAGTGGCACACTCACCATAAAAGCCACAAAAAAGGCTATGGATAGCAGGTTGGAGCTTATCAAAGACTTGATTTTCAGGGCTAGCAACGCAAAAATGCCTATCGCAAAACTTGTAGATAAGATTTCGGCGTATTTTGTGGGCTTTATCTTGCTTTTAGCTGGCGTTGTTTTCGCATTTTGGGTGGTTAAATCTAACTTAAATTCAGCATTTTTGCACGCTAGTGCGGTTTTACTCATCTCTTGCCCTTGCGCTTTGGGACTTGCCACGCCCATAGCCTTAGTGCTTGCCATAAACAACGCCACAAAGCACTTCATACTCATCAAAAATCCCGCTTCATTAGAGCTTTTACGCAAGGCAAAACTTTTTATCTTCGATAAAACAGGCACTTTGAGCAAGGAAACCCTCAGCGTTTTCGCGCACAACCTTACTCAAAGCGACTTTGCTTTGCTTTGTGCTATGGAAAATTTAAGCCCACACCCCATAGCAAAAGCCCTTTCAAGCGCAAGTGTGGCGGATTTTGCCTTGCAAGGCGAGTTTGAAAGCCTACCCGCTCGTGGAATTCGCTACAAAATGACAAATCACACTTATCTAGCGGGCAATGCCACGCTTTTGGCTGAATTTGGCGTGAGTGTAAGCAAGGCGCACAAGGAATTTGTGAAAAACCACAAAGAGCAAGCGCCTATTGTCGTGTATTTTGCAAAGGACAAAGAGTGTCTAGGTGCGGTGTGCCTTACAAATGAGTTAAGGGACGAGGCGCAGGATTTAGCTGAATTTTTACGCAAAAATTCGCTTCATAGCGTGATTTTAAGCGGAGACAACGAAAAAAGCGTAGCCCTAAACGCTCAAAAGCTCGGCATTGATGAATTCAGGGCGAATTTAAGCCCACAAGATAAGATTGAAGCCTTGCAAGAGTATCAAAAAAAGGGCGTTTGCGTCTTTGTAGGGGACGGCATCAACGATGCAGCCGCGCTCAGCCTTGCAAATGTGAGCTTTGCGATGAATTCAGGCAGTGCTCTGGCAAAGAGTGCTGGGGATTTCGTGCTTATAAAGGACGATTTACGCGCCATCGCCTATGCTTTCAAGCTCTCACAAAAAACCTTTGCCATCATCAAGCAAAATCTTTTTTGGGCGTTTTTTTACAACGCGTGCTGCATACCCGTAGCAGCTGGCGTGCCGAGCTTTGTGGCGAGTTTCGCAACTGCACCCAAAATCGCCGCTGAAACGAGTTTAGCTCAAATTTTAGCGCATTTCACGCTCACGCCACACCTTGCAGCACTTGCAATGTGCTTTTCGTCTTTGGCTGTGGTGCTGAATTCTTTAAGGCTGAAAAAAGATTTAGGCTGAATTTAAGCACAAATTTAAATCATCTCTATTGTTAAAATTTCACTCAAAAATGTGAATTTTAGTTTCAACCCTTGACTTTTATGTAATTTTTCACTACAATTTCAGCTTTTACGCAAAGGAATTTTGCGAATTTTACTTGAAAAGGACTTTTTATGAGAGCGATTTTACTGCCAGCTTTGGCTATCAGTCTTTGTGCGAGCGTGGCTTTGTCAGCCCCCGCCACAGCAAAAAGCACCAAAACAAACACCACTAAAAGCACCGCCACAAAGGCAAAAACCACCAAAAAAGCAAGCGCGAAAAAGAAAAACAAAAGCGCGCTTGTGAGAAAAAGCGATGACAAAACGCGTGGCAAGGTAAAAACCTACGGGCTAATGCCTAGCGAGCTTAACAAGCTCAACCAAAGCGTATATCACGCCGATGCGGAGGCTATTCGCGGCGCAAGAGACACAGAGAGCGCACTTCGCTACATACCATTTATCACTATCGTCAATACAGCAGGCTTTGGACAGCAGTTTGACTTGCGCGGACAAGGCAGGCTCAGCGCAAACGG
>UQBJ01000016.1 GCA_900539255.1 uncultured Campylobacter sp.
TTGGGCGGGAGACTTCTCTCTCTCTCTCTCTCTCTCTCTCTCTCTCTCTCGTTGCTCGCGCTTTTTGGCACACCTTTGGGCTAAATTTAAAGGGCTTTTTTACTCATTTCATCGTAGTTTTAACTCATCTTTTTGCTTACAAAAGGCATTTTTTAGGGCATTTTGTCTTTTTGAAATTTTTAAATGCTTTGTTTTTGGGCTTTTTGCGCTTGTCATTGCGAGCCGTTTGCCTAAAAACGGCGGATTTTGTCATTTTGAGCGTAGCGAAAAATCCAAAGAATTTAAGATACGCTTTGTTTATGGATACTTCGCTAACGCTCAGTATGACAAATTCGGGCTTTTGCTTAAAAATAATGGATATTTTCACTCAAATTTTAAAACACAAATTCAAATTTTCCACTCAAAATTCAAGGCATTTCATAAATTTCACTCAAAATTCAACTCATTTTATAAATTTATCTCAAATTTTAAGCCCTACACAAGGCTTTTTCATATCTTTACCCCAAGTTTTCGCTCAGTGCAAACTGATAAAAAATTTTTTACAAGGAGGACATTATGTCTAAATCGAAATTTTTAGGTGTTGCGTTAGCAACTTTTGTGGCGTTTGCCTTTACGGGCTGCGATGAGGTGAAAGGGCTTTTTTCAAGTATAAAAGAGCCTTTGGTTAATATCGAGCTGGATAACCAGCTTAATCCCATTCTTGTCATTCAGTCCCAAGATAATGAAACCATTATCAACGCTGTGAAGCTTAACCGCGGTAATTGCGGTGTAGTTATTTACGAAACAAGCGAAGAGTCTTTGCTCGCTTATGCAAGGGCTAATCGCGATAGGGTGTTTTTTAAGGGTGAGCATCCTGATGCTCGTATTACCTTTGTGAAAAATGGCGAAACCATTGAATTTGGGAGTATGAGCGATTTGCTGTTTCGCGAAAAAGGATTAAGTCTTGGTGCTTTTGGTAAAACTAAACTCCCTTTATTTAGCGATACAGATGGATTAGCACTTTACAATGGTTTAGATGAAGCATCTAAACGCGCTTTTATCTCTGTATATCCTGTGAAACTGCCATACGGAGAAAAATTCAATCCACGCCCTAACTGCGCTGTCAATAAAATCATCGAAGTGGAGTTAGAGACAAATGGCGGCACTTTCACTTATAATTTTGAAAAAGGAGGTATTCAATGAACGACACAGCCCCAACTAACCCCATAACACCAAAAAATGCTCATAAACTTGTCGAAGAGCTTTGGCAAGCCATAATGCTAAAAGGCTTTGGGGCGTGGAGCAAAAATGACATAAATGATTATTTGCTTTATCTTTTCAACAAACACGATGAAAAGCATTTTTTCGACTCAAATTCAAACGAGCAAAATGAACGCTTGTTGAAAACCACAGCCGCTAAAATCAAAGCAAGTAAGAAAAATATCTCGGTGAAATTTCTTAACAAAGCCGAGTATGATGAAATTTTTGAGGAATTTTTATGCGCCTTTGCAAACAAACGCATAGCCATAAAAGACGGCTCAAAAGAGGACACCATAAAGCTAACCATAGAAAATCCTGTGTTTAGAAATGTCCTTGAAGCCAAACTCAAAGATAAGGTGCAAGAGGGTTTTGAATACAGCCTAAACAGCGAAAAAGTCGAAATCTCTTGCAAGGCGTTTATCACTATGCTTAAAGACGAGGCAACAAGGCTTAAAAAGAGTGATAATCTCAACAAAGTCCTACAAGAATTTGAAATCACAAAGACTATGAAAGATATAAGTGCTTTGCTTGATAATCTATCCAAAGCACCACAAGACTTTGGAGTGAGTTTTCTTAAAGACTTTGTCCCAAAAGTGTGCAAAACACTTTACACTAAATTTAAAAAGGATACACAATGAAAAAAATCATTATCTTAGCTCTATGTGCTGTTTCTTTTGCAGTAGCAGCACCAAAAAAATGCGTTACCTTTGCTGACACAGCTGGCGAGGGGTGTTGGATATATTGGTATAGCAGTGAGAGTGAGCACGATGACGGCATATACGCAATCTATGAAGTCAAAGGGGAGCAATCAAGAGAAGTGTGCAATAACTCTACCTTCTACGGAGGCACTAAATGCAGTAAAATACTACGCTGACAAAAAGGGCTTGCGATGATGGGTAAAAAAGAAAAATAAAGGAAAAGCACAAGTGAAATTTCTTTTCTCTTTTTTACCCCTTTTCTTTGTCGCAACTTTTGCTTTTGCTGATGAGCTTTCGCGTGGTGTGAGTGATGATACGCTTAATGCAAATGAGCAAAACTCACTGGGCGCAAATCCACAAACCACACTTGCCACAAAAGACAATGCTTTCAAACGCTTTTTTGCCGAATTTGGCGTGGGTTACACAAGAATGAATTTCAAAGCCACGCAAACGCCTTTGGGAAAAATTTACACAAAAGAGGGCGAAACCACAGACATTTACGAAAGGCAAAGCTATCCTAAAAAAGGCGTAGGCAATGGAGCGGATATATTTTTGACTTTAAATTTGCGTTTGACGCAAAAATTTGGGCTAAATTTCGGTGTGGGCGCAGAAGCTGTGGCGGTGAAATGGGACGATGCGCTGTTTGATTATAACTACCGCAGAAATACTATGGACGAAGCAGTGGCGCAACTGCACTTTTCTATCGACAGCATTTCAAAGGACACTTTGATGAGTCTTTATATCACGCTTGGGGCGTTTTATGATATATGGCAGGGCAAAGAAAGGGCGGTGCGAGTCTTTGGAAATATGGGCTGGGCGATAGATAAATTTCAAAAAAGCTCTTTTGAGACGGACTTTCACGGAAATATAGCCGAAAAAGCTTATGCTGAGGGAAGTATAAAACACCATTTCTACACGCTTGGCTTGCGTTATAACTTTGCGCTTCATCACGGCATAGAACTTGCGAGCAAACTTAAAGGCAGGTTGAATTTTGATGACAAAAGTGCTGTGAAAACGGACATAACTTGGGGACATACTTTGAATTTAAGGTATGTGTATGAATTTTAGGGCTTGTTGAGTAGTGGGGTTGCTGCGCGAATGCAAGAAGCTAGCGTTTGGGCTAAAAAATTTGCTCCAAAGGGCGAATTTATGCTATAATCTTGTTTTGTTTTAAGCTATGATTTAAGGTTAAAAATGAACGAGTTTAGGAAATTTCCCCAAATTTCAGCACTCATTGATGATGAGCGTTTGAAAGCTGAGCCGCTTTTTTTGCGAACGCACTTTGCCAAAGCTGTGGTGGCTGAATTTAAGGCAAGCGATGATAAGAATTTAGCGGTGGATAAGGCGTTTTTGGTGAGCAAGATACAAAAACGCATTGATGAGTTTAAAAGCAAGGATTTTCAGCCACTCATCAACGCCACAGGCGTAGTGATACACACAAATTTAGGGCGTAGCGTGCTTGATGAGAGTGCGTTTGATGAGTGCAAAAGCCTTGCGTGTGGGTATTTTAACCTTGAATTTGATTTAAACACGGGCAAAAGAGGCGAACGATACGGCGTTTTGCTCGAAAAGCTGAAAATTCTTTTCAATGTCGATGATGCGCTCATCGTCAATAACAACGCTGCTGCCGTGTTTTTGGTGCTGAATTCTCTCGCAAAGGACAAAGAAGTCATCACTTCGCGCGGTGAGCTGGTAGAAATCGGCGGCAATTTTAGAGTGCCTGAGGTGATGAAAAGTGCTGGCGCAAGGCTTGTGGAAGTTGGCACGACAAATAAAACTCGCTTATTTGATTATGAAAACGCTATCAGCGAGGACACGGGGCTACTTTTGAAAACGCACAAGTCGAATTTCGCGCTTAAAGGCTTTTGCGGAGAGGTTTCAGTGAGCGATTTGAGCGCACTTTCACGCTCAAAAAATCTGCCGTTTTATTATGATTTAGGCTCTGGCTGGTGTGACGAACTTAACAAAGCCCTAAAACAAAATGAACCTAGCATTAGTGAGCTTGTCAAACACTGCGACATTGTGAGTTTTAGCGCGGACAAGCTCTTTGGCTCGGTGCAAGCGGGCGTTATTTTAGGGCGCAAGGACTTGATAGCAAGGCTTAAAAGCAACCAACTTTTAAGAATGTTAAGAGTGGATAAAATCACGCTCGCTCTGCTAAATAGCACTTTGCGGGCATATTTGCAAAAGGATTTTGCTAAAATCCCAACTCTTGCGCTTTTAAATGAAAGTGCGCAAAGCGTGAAAGAAAAGGCTTTGCGCGTGCAAAAGGACATAAAGCTAAAATGTGAGCTGAAAGAGAGCAAAAGCCTTGTTGGCGGCGGTTCAATGCCTGATAAAACCTTGCCGAGCTTTGTTTTAGCGTTTGTAGGCGATGCTTTTGCCCTGCAAGAGCGTTTTCGCAAGCTTGGCATTGTCGGGCGCATAGAAAATGAATGCTTTGTGCTGGATTTTAGAAGCGTTTTGCAAGGCGAAACTCAAAGGCTTGTTGAGCTTATTAACAGCGAATTTAAAGGCAAAGCGTGATGAACTCGCTCATCATCGGCACAGCAGGACACATAGACCACGGCAAAAGCTCGCTTATCAAGGCGATGAACGGCTTTGACGGCGATGAACTCGCCCTTGAAAAAGAAAAAGGCATAACGATAAATTTGAGCTTTTCGCACCTACAAAACGCGCAAGGCGCAAATATCGCTTTCATCGATGTGCCCGGACACGAAAATCTCATTAAAACGATGATAAGCGGGGCTTTTTCTTTTAGCGTGTGCCTTTTTGTTGTCGATATAAACGAGGGTTTAAAGGCGCAAAGTGTGGAGCATTTGCAGATTTTAAGGCTTTTGGGTTGTGAGAGTATCGTTTTGGTGCTGAGTAAATGCGACTTGTGCGAAAATGTAAGCGAGCACGAGGCGCGAATTTTAGAGGATTTAGAGCCTTTTAATGTCAGCATTTTACGCACTTTTCGCACGAGCATAAAGGACGAAAGCAGCATAAAAGAACTTAAAGACTACCTTTTCACGCTCAAAACAAAGCCAAACGATGAAAGGCTGGTGTTTCGCTACTATATAGATAGGGTTTTTACCCTAAAAGGCATAGGCACGGTGGTTACAGGCTCGCTCAATGAAGGCTCTGTGGGGCTTGATGAAAGGTTGCTTTGCCTTGACACAAGCAAAGAACTCATCGTCAAAAATGTGCAAATTCAAGGGCAAAGCGTGGGGCGCGCAAGTGCCTTTAACCGCGTGGCTTTGAGTTTAAATTGTGATTACAAAGAGCTTAAAAAAGGCTTTTTACTCAGCAAAAAAGGCTTTTTTAGAGGCTTTAAAGAAGCCGATGGCGTGGTGTTTGCTAAGGATTTAGCGCACAAAAACAATGTGCTTTTTTGCGTAGGCACAAGGCAAGTGAGTGCGAAAGTGTCGATTTTACGGACTTTTGACGATGACAAGCATTTCGTGCATTTTGACTTTGACAAGCCTTTGTTTTTGTGCTTTGATGAGCGATTTATCTTACTTGAAAATGCGCGTTTTAAGGGCGGTGGGCGCATTTTAAATCCTATCAGCGAGCCGCTTAAAAAGGACGCGAAAATCACACTTTTGAATTTTTTGGAGCAAAAAAACTTTTTGGGCGCATTTTCTTTGCTTAAAAGCGTGCATAAATTTGGCTTTGGGCTGATTTCATCTTATCAACGCTTCAAACTCTTGCAAAGTGAGGCGTTAAGCGTGGCAAAGTGCCTTGAAAACGCCTTTGTTGATGAAAAAGAATGCAATGTCTATGACACAAGCGTGTATGAAAATATCAAGGAATTTATCCGTTTCACGCTCGCAAAAAACGAGTTTGCAATGCTTTCGGCAAATTTGCTTTGCGCGCGCCTTAGCTGGGCGAGCGTGGGGCTGTGTGAATTTGTGCTAAAATCGATGAGCAAAGAGCTGGACTTTGAGGGCGGGATTTATTTCAAAAAGGGAATGAGTTTTGAAAAATTAGAGCGCAAAAACCACGATGCGCTTTATGAAATTCTCAAAAAAGAGGGCATAAAGCCCACTGCGCCTTACAATCTTTATGATTTTTTGGAGCTTGACCGCACAAAAGGCGATGCTATGCTGAAAAAGCTCACAAAAAACGGGCTTGTCGTGCGCCTGACACATAACCTTTTCATCGAAAAAAACGCGCTCGCTGGGCTTGAAAAGGCGTGTTTAGAGCTTTTGCAAAGGCAAAGCCTTGACATACAAAAGATGAAAGCGCACTTTGGGCTGAGCCGCAAATACGCCATAGCGTATTTGGAGTGGCTTGACAAAAACGACAAAATCATCAAAGACGGCGAAACAAGGCGTTTGCGAGCTTAAATTTAGGGCAAATTCAAACGCCAAATTCAAGGTGAGGCTTTAAGGCTCAAATTTCAGTCAAGTTAGCAAGCGTTTAGAAAAAGAAAATATAATGCGTTTTTATTTCAAAACAAGGATTTACGATGAAAAAAATCGCCTTTTTTTCAGTGTTGGTGTGCGCTTGTGTCGCGCTAGTGTCTTGCTCATCGGCAAGTAGCTCAAAGGCTTTAAGCGATGCCGAAATCATCGCCTTTTATCAAGGTATCTTTCAAAGCCAAATGCGAGAGGCTGAGGTATCAGTAGGCAAGCGAGAGCAGCTAGATGGCGGCTTTGAGAGCGTGGAGCTTGTCATAAAGGTGCGCGATATGCAAAGCAGCGAGTTTTTGTTTGTCAAAGAGGGCTATATCTTCCCCGATGTCATCGATGTCAAAAACAAAAAATCTTTCCGCGAGGAGCTTGCCATAAAGCAGTATCAAAGCTTAAAGGCTGAATTTGACAACAAAGTCAAAGCCGCTCTTAAAGATGAAACCCAAATCATCGCGCTTGGAGACAGCAACAAGCCGAAGATTTATGTATTTACAGACCCTGAATGCCCATTTTGCCGTCAGCACCTAGCAAATATCGAGCAAGAGCTTGAATCAAGGCAAATCAATATCATTCTCACCAGCGTTCACGGCGAATCTGCCTTTAAAAAAGTCGCTCAAATCTACCTTGAAGCTAAAAATGCTAAGACAGATAGCGCAAAAATCGCTATTTTGCGTAGGTATTACGCCCCAAATGTCAAAACACCAAAGGTAGCGCAAAAAGACTATGAAGCGGCGGTAGCTTTGTATGAAAAGTATGCTGCTATGGGACTTCGCTCCGTGCCAGCCTTTGTGGAAGTGGAGTGAAATTCACTCCATTTTCAAGCGGCGTTTAGTTTTCGTTAAAAAAGCTAGCTTATAATCTCCGCAAAGGAGCGTGTATGTATAAAAGGCACATAAAAAGGGGCTTGGACTTTGTTTTGTCGCTCATCTTGCTCGTGGTGCTTGCGCCTGTTATTTTGCTGGTGGCTTTGCTTTTGAAGTGCGTTTTGGGTGCGGTTTTGTTTAGGCAGGAGCGACCCGGGCTTAATGAGCGCATTTTTACCCTGTATAAATTCAAAACGATGAGCGATGAAAGGGACGAAAATAGGAACTTGCTGCCCGATGAGTTTCGCTTAAAGCCCTTTGGCAAGGTTATCCGTAGCCTTAGCCTTGACGAGTTGCCCCAACTTTTCAATGTCCTCAAAGGCGATATGAGCCTCATCGGTCCTCGCCCCTTGCTTGTGAAATACTTGCCACTTTATAATGAAGCGCAAAAGCACCGCCACGATGTGCGTCCGGGCATTACGGGCTGGGCGCAGGTAAATGGGCGCAACGACATTTCGTGGGAGAAAAAATTTGAGCTTGATTTGTTTTATGTGAGAAATTGCAGCTTTGCCCTTGATGCTAAAATCGCTCTAATGACTATGGTGCGGGTTTTTCAAAGAAGTGGCATCAGCAAAAGTGGCAACGCAACGAGTGATGAATTTAATGGGAAAAATTAAGTTGTGTTTTTTGCACAAAATCGCGTAAATTTATGTAAAAAAGGCTGAAAATGGATAAAAAAATTTATATTTACGGAGCGAGCGGACACGGGCTGGTGTGCGCTGACATAGCGCGAAATATGGGCTATGGGGAAGTGATTTTTTTGGACGATGATGAAAAAAAGGCGCAAATTTTCACGCCAAACTTGCCAAAACACGACATTTTCATCGCCGTAGGCGACAATTTTACTCGCCAAAAGCTCTTTAAAAAGGTGCAAAATGCGGGCTTTAAATGCGTAAGCCTTATCCATAAAAGTGCTATCATCGCACCTAGCGCAGATATAAGCGGTGCAAATGTCGCTATAATGCCAAATGTCGTGGTAAATGCAAGGGCAAAGCTTGGTGCGGGCGTTATTTTAAATTCAAGCTGTGTCATCGAACACGAGTGCATAGTGGGCGAGTTTAGCCACATAAGCGTTGGAACAAAGTGCGCTGGCAATGTGAGCGTGGGCGCAAGGTGTTTTTTGGGCGTAAATTCTTGCGTGTTGCCGAATTTAAGCCTTTGCGATGAAGTGGTGCTTGGAGCTGGCGCGGTAATGACAAAGAGCATAAAACAAAAGGGCGTTTTTGTGGGCGTTCCTGCCAAAAAATTTGATAAAAAAGGAAAAAATTCAGCAAATTTAAATTTAAAGACAAAAAATTCAAAATCAACGCCAAAATTAAGCGAAAAATCGGCTAAAAATTCAAGGTTAAATTCAAAAAAACAAGGCAAAAAGGACAAAAAATGAGATATTTTCTTTCTCCGCCACATATGAGTGGCAAAGAGCAAAGCTACATAGCACAGGCATTTGAGAGCAACTACATAGCCCCTTTGGGCGAATTTGTGAGCCGTTTTGAAGAGTCGGTTAAAAACTATGCGGGCGTGCCAAACGCACTTGCGCTCAATTCAGGCACTGCCGCGCTTCATCTGGCTTTAAGAGTCGCTGGTATAGGAGCTGGGGACATAGTGCTTGCTTCAAGTTTCACATTTATAGGCTCTGTGGTGGCTTTAAAATACCTAAACGCTAAGCCCGTGTTTATCGACAGCGATGAAAGCTTTAACATAGACACAAAGCTACTAAAAAAGGCGATTTTAGAGTGTGAAACAAAGCCAAAAGCCCTACTTTTAACGCATTTGTATGGCAATGCGGCTAAAATGAGTGAAATTTTAGCACTTTGCAAGGAACACAACATCATCTTAATCGAAGATGCGGCTGAGGCTTTGGGAAGTTTTTACGAAAACAAGGCGCTTGGGGCTTTTGGGGACTTTGGCGTGTATTCGTTTAACGGCAACAAAATCATCACCTGCGGCGGCGGGGGAATGCTCGTGGGAAAAGACAGCGCAAGCATTGAAAAAGCACGCTTTTACAGCACACAAGCGCGCGAAAAAGAGTTGTTTTACGAGCATAAGGACTATGGCTATAATTACAGGCTCAGCAATGTCTTAGGCGCAATCGGTGTCGGACAAATGGAGGTTTTAGAGGAAAGAGTAGCTAAAAAACGCCAAATTTACGCTTGGTATGAGGAAAATTTAGGCGACATTTTAAGCTTTGTCGATGAGTTGCCAAATTCACGGGCAAATCGCTGGCTGAGCGTGGCTTTGCTTGATTTTTCGCCAAAAGAGCTTTTTGCTTATGAGCAAATGGAGCTTGCAGGGGCGAAAAAATGGGACTTGCACCCTAAAATCAACGCCATCATCTCGCATTTAGCACAGCTAAAAATCGAAACGCGCCCCTTGTGGAAAGCTATGCACGCGCAAGGCGTTTTTGAGGGCGAAAAAGCCTACACAAACGGCAACAGCGAGCTTTTTTTCAAAAAGGGCATTTGTCTGCCAAGTGGCACAGCGATGAGCAAGGACGAAGTGGTGGGCATTTGCGAGGAAATTAGAAAAGTGATTAAGGCGTAAAATGGCGCGTAAAGCTGAATTTAAGGGGCAAAAATGACACATAAAAGCAAGAGATTAACCTTTTTTTTGATTTGTGATTTTGTATTATTCACGCTGTCTATTTTTTTAGCCTATGAGTTGCGATTTTCAGGCTTTATACCAAATATCTTTTATGAAAGCCTAATCAAAGCGTGGCTCGTCTTAACCGCCCTTAAATTCGCCTTTTTCGCGCTTTTTGGAATTTACAAGGTAGCGTGGCGTTTTGTCTCTTTAAATGAGGCGAGAAAAATTTTCATCGCCCTAGCCTTGTCTGAGTGCGTTTTTTTGGGGATTTTTTATCTTTTTGATGATTTTTTCAACCCCTTTCCAAGAAGTGTTATCGGCATTGATTTTGTTTTGAGCTACCTTTTTATCGGTGGTTTGCGTATCAGCAAGAGAATGTTTATCGATTTTAGGCGTGTTCGCTATGAAGAATCCACACCCTGTATCGTTGTGGGCGCGACTTCAAAGGCTTTGCACCTTTTAAAAGGCGCAAAAGAAGGCTCTTTGGGGCTTTATCCTGTCGCCGTCATCGATGAAAGAAAGAGTTTAATCGGCACATATTGCGATAAATTCAAGGTTCAAAGCAAAAATTCCATAAAAGACTATGCACAAAACGGCGTAAAAACGGCTATCATCGCTTTAAAATTAAACCAAGATGAGCTAAAAAAGCTCTTTGATGAGCTTGTGAGCTACGGCATAAGCGATATAAAGATATTTTCATTTACAAAAAATGAAACAAGAGACATAAGTATAGAGGATTTGCTCGCAAGAAAGCCAAAGGATTTAGACAACAAAGCCGTTAGCGCGTTTTTAAAGGGTAAGGTTGTCCTTGTGAGCGGAGCTGGTGGGACGATAGGCAGTGAGCTTTGCCAGCAGTGCATTCAATTTGGCGCAAAAAAGCTCATAATGGTGGAGCATAGCGAGTTTAACCTTTATCAAATCAACGAAAAATTAAGCGCGCACAAGGACAAAATCACGCCCGTGCTGTTAAGCATACTTGATGAGAACGCCCTTGATGAGCTTTTAGCGCACTATAAAATCGACTTGATTTTGCACGCTGCTGCTTACAAACACGTCCCGCTTTGCGAGCAAAACCCTAATGCAGCGGTGCTAAACAACATACAAGGCACGAAAATTTTGTGCGATTTAGCCAAAAAAAATGGGGTGAAAAAATTTGTGATGATAAGCACAGACAAAGCCGTGCGCCCCACGAGTATAATGGGCTGCACCAAGCGTGTGTGCGAGCTTTACGCCCTCAATTTAAGCGAGGCAAATTTTGAAGTGTCTTGCGTGCGTTTTGGCAATGTGCTGGGTTCAAGTGGTAGCGTAATCCCTAAATTTAAGGCTCAAATCGATGCGAATTTACCCCTAACCCTTACTCACCCTGACATTGTGCGTTATTTTATGCTCGTAAGTGAGGCGGTGCAGCTTGTCTTGCAGGCTGCTGCCATCGCAAAGGGCGGTGAGCTTTTTGTTTTAAATATGGGGCAACCCGTTAAGATAATGGATTTAGCTCAAAAAATGCTACTTTTATCGGGCAAAACGCACCTACCCATCAAAATCACGGGCTTACGCAAGGGCGAAAAGCTTTTTGAGGAACTTTTAATCGATGAAAAAGACATTCAAACCAAATATGAAAGCATTTTTGTAACGCACAGCGAAAAATGCGACTTAAAAAAGCTCAATTCGCAAATCAACGAACTGCTCCACTCATCAAATGTAGCGCAAATTCTCGCTCAAATCGTGCCAGAATTCAAGCACAACAGCAAAGGAACGGTGTAAAGCAAAGATTTTCATAGTTTGTGTGTTTTTCTTTGTTGCAAAGCAAAGTTTTGCAAATGCAAGGCTTGCAAGGACGGTAAAGTATTGTCGTTTTGAGCGTAGCGACCCAACGGGTTGCAAGGCGCAGCCGTAGCAAAAAAATCCATATAATTTAAAATACGCCTTTGAATTTATGGATACTTAGCATACGCTCAGTATGACAAGATTTATGACACAAAGAGTGTTTGGTATGGCAAATTTGAGCGAAAGCCTAAATTTTATGGATTGCTGCACTCCCATTTCATAAGGCTCACAATGACGAGCAAAGAAAGTGCATTTTGTAGGGACAGCAAGGCACAAGGCAACGCGCTAAATTTATGGATTTATTTCGTGTTATGCGCTAGCAACGCATTTTTGCCACGCAAAAGCCACTTCGTCCAAGCCATCACGCTGTTTCTGTGAAAACGGCTCATCACAACAAAAAGCACACAAATCGATGCTTTTTGAAACAAAACGCCCAAATTCTTGCAGTTTTAGCTGATAAACCCGCTTGCAAGCACGGTGTCTTTATCATAAAATACCGCCATTTGCCCGCTTGCAAGGGCATAAACAGGCTCTAAAAGCGTGATTTTCGCGCTTAAATTTGGCAAAACTTGCACCACACAAGCCGTGCTTTTGCTTCGGTAGCGGATTTTTACCTCGCATTTAAAGCTGAAATTTTCAGCATTTAAGCTGTTTTGCAAAAGTTTATTTTCACGCAAAAAAGTTTTATCCACTAAAAGATTGATTTTTTCAAGCTCAAATTCACTCACTTTCAGCTCATCTTTTAAGCCCACTACGATTTCATTGCTTTGCGGTTTGATTTTCAGCACAAAATGCGGCTCGTGCGCGCCACGCACCTCAAAACCTCGCCTTTTGCCGATAGTATAGTGCATATAACCATCGTGTTTGCCTATTATTTTGCCGTTGCTGTCAAGCACTGAGCCTTTGACGTTTGTGGGCATAAATTGCTGTAAAACTTCTATGTAAGTGTTTTCAACAAAGCAAATTTCAGCACTTTCCTTTTGTGTGGCAAAACTTTCTAGCTCTTTAATGCTCGCAGCAAAGGCTTTAACGGCTTCTTTTTTTTTCTCGCCCAAAGGAAAGATAAGATAAGATAGGGCTGATTTATCAGCACTTGCTAAAAAATAACTCTGGTCCTTTGTCTCATCAAAGGCTGTTTTCAGCAAGCCATTTTCAACGCGCGCATAATGCCCTGTGGCAAGTTTTTCGCAGTTTAAACTTTTAGCAAATTCAAGCAACTTGCCAAGTTTGATGAAGCGGTTGCACCAAGCGCAAGGATTTGGCGTTTTGCCTTCTTTGTAGCTTGCTACAAAAGGCATATACACGCGCTCTTTAAAATCATCTTGCAAATCCAAAATGTGATGCTTTATGCCTAAAAATTGAGCAGCTTTTTCAACCTTAGCTATATTTGCCTCGTGATAATTCGGCTTGCCGTGCAGCTTCATATAACAACCCTCAACCTCGTGTCCTTGTTGCAGCAAGGTATAAGCTGTTACAGTGCTATCAACCCCGCCACTCATTGCGACTAGAATTTTCATACTCTTCCTTTAACTTTTTTACGATAAATTCTAAGTCATCAGTGATTTCATACTTTAACTCATCACCCTTTGAGATAACATTAAGCGAAAGCAAAGATGACTTGATAAACTCGTCAAAGCCTCGCCAAAATTCCCGCCCTACAACAAAAATAGGCACATCTTTAAAGCCAAGTTGCTTTAAAGTAAGCACTTCTACAAACTCATCAAGTGTGCCAAAGCCGCCGGGGAAAATCACAAAAGCAAGACTCTTCTCCACAAGAGCCATTTT
The DNA here is from genome assembly GCA_900539255.1 of uncultured Campylobacter sp. Lineage (GTDB taxonomy): Bacteria > Campylobacterota > Campylobacteria > Campylobacterales > Campylobacteraceae > Campylobacter_D. The sequence goes on from UQBJ01000016.1 coordinate 13,393, forward strand.
GCGAATGGCTAAGCTCTTAAAAGTGATATTATATCCTAAAAAATCGTTTCCTTTTTGCTCAAAAGGCAAAAAAATGTTAAAACCTATGGATTTTAAGTCTTTTGGGCTTGGTTTTTGGGGCGAATTTTGCTGTGAATTTTCGCTTGAATTTGGTGTGAAATTTGAATTTTTTGCTGAATTTGAGCTTGAAATTTGGTGCAAATTTGCGTTTGAATTTTTGTTTAAATTTGAATTTTCGCTTGAATTTTTTGCATTTAAATTTATATCCAAAAGTTCAGCGGCTTTAAATGCGCCTTCATTTGCAGCTTGCATTATGCCCCCGCCCCCGCCTGTAACCACGCTAAATCCAGCCTGCACGCACATAAAAGCCAGCTTTTTTGCCTGCTCATAGTAAGGGCTGTTGGGCGCAAGGCGCGCCGAGCCAAAGAAAGTAACGGGTTTGTTTAAATGCGGTATGGAGTAAAATTTATCTAAATCATCACCTATATGCGTTGTCATCTTTGTCCTTTTTGCTAAAAATTCGCTCATTTGTTTTTAAATCTGCCAAATTTTGACAAAACAAAAGGGCGATTATAGCGAAATTTGACAAAAATTTGCTAAAATTTGTTGAAAATTTACTTTAAAAAGGTAAAATTCAGCTTTTACAAACAAACGGGGGGCAAAATGAGCTACAATATCATCGTCCAAGCAGGTGGCAAAGGCACGCGTTTAGAAGGGCTTACCAAAAACAAGCCAAAATGCCTTGTGCCTTATGATAATCTGCCCCTTATCTTTCATCTTTTCAAGAAATTTCCAAAGGCGAAATTCACTATTATCGCTGACTACAAAGTCGAAGTTTTACAAAAATACCTTGACATTTTCGCGCAAGATTATGAGTGGCGGATTTTGCCTGCAAATGGCAGCGGGACGGTTTCAGACTTAGGCGAGGCGGTTAAAGAATTTAGCGAAGATGAAAGCTTTATGGTGATTTGGTGCGATTTGATTTTATCAAATGAATTTAGCTTGCCTTGTGGATTGAGCCAAAGCAAGCACAATGTGCTTAATTTAACAAAGCAAAGCACAAAGAGCGCAAAACTCACCCCCCCCCCCCCATTGTCAGCAGCATAGCAAGCTAAAAATCTCATCACCGCAACACAATAGTAAAAGCATTGCAGCTTGCGAAAAAGATATAAAACGCCACGATTTGACTTCATCAAAGCCAGCAAGCGCAGAAAATTCACAAAATTTTGTCGGCATTTCGGGCGATTTTGAGTGTAGATGGAGTTTTGAAAACGGCAGATTCGTGCATAAAGCCAGCTTTGAAAACGGCGTGGCAGGACTTTTCATCTTTGCAAACAAACAATGTCTTAAAAGCATTCCAAAAGACGGCGCACTTGTCGAGTGGCTACAAACGCAAGAGATTGAATTTAGCCCGCTTGACTTAAAGCACAGCAAAGAAATCGGCACGCTTTTGGTGTATAACGAGCTAAATCCGCAAAATCTCACGCGCCCATTTAACAAAATCGAATTTAAAAACCAACTCGCCATCAAAACCCCGCTTGACGCGCAAGGGCGAGACATCGCCACAAAAGAAGTGGCGTGGTATCGCTTTGTAAATGAGCTAAATTTCACGCAAATTCCGCAAATTTATGACTACACACCACTTACGATGAAAAAAATCGCAGGCAAAAACATTTTTGAGTATGAATGCTTGCTGAAAAGCCAGAAAAAAGAGATTTTGCAAGGCATTATCAACGCGCTTGAAGCCTTGCACGCCCTTAGCCCAAAACGCGAGGCAAATGACACTGATAGCGAGCAAACATACATCACAAAGACCTTTGAAAGGCTTGATTTGATAGCTCCGCTTGTGCCATTTAGCGATAAAGAATTCATCAAAATCAACGCTCGCTACTACAAAAACCCGCTTTTTGAAAGGGAAAAAATCGCCCGCCTTGCTAGGACGCACTTTGCGCGTGAATTTGCACTTATTCACGGGGATTGCACCTTTTCAAATATGCTTTTTGATAGCTTTAACGAAAAAGTTGTGCTTATCGACCCGCGAGGCTACTTTGGCAAGACGCAGTTTTTTGGCGACACGGATTATGACTGGGCGAAGCTTTATTACAGCATTTGCGGGGATTATGACCAGTTTAACCGCAAGAAATTCACGCTTTTGATTAAGGAAAATGAGGCGGAGATGATGATAAAAACGAGCGGTTGGAGCGATATGGAGGAATGCTTTTTTGATATGCTCCCAAGCGTAAGTAAGGACAAAATCAAACTCCTGCACGCGCTCATTTGGCTCAGCCTTACAAGCTATGCGTGGGAGGATTATGACAGCATTTGCGCGGCGTTTTACCGCGGGACTATGCTTTTGGAGGGGACGCTGTGAAAACTTTGACACTTTCTGCTTTGCCAAAAACTTGGCTGATTGACATTGACGGCACGCTTGTGCGGCATAATGGCTATTTGCACGGCAAAGACGAGCTTTTAGGCGGCGTGAGAGAGTTTTTTGCGAGTTTGCCAAAAGATGACATTGTCATTTTGCTCACCGCAAGGGCTGCGCAGGACTTGCCTGCTTTGCGTGAGTTTTTAGCCCAAAATGGCGTGCATTACAACCAAATTCTCACCGACTTGCCCGTAGGCGAGCGGATTTTACTCAACGACACAAAACCAAGCGGACTTAAAACCGCCTTTGCGATAAACAAAAGGCGAAATAGCGAGTTTAAAATCAAGGTAAAAATCGATGAGAATTTATAAATCAAAGGATAAAAAATGAACCAAACAACCCAAAAACCTATCCAAACCCTGCAAGAATTAGCGCAGAATTTAAGGACGGATTGTTATTATTTCGTTTCTCAATTTGGACTTGGCGATACTTATTATTTGATAGCATTAAAAACAGAATTAGAGCGTAAATTTGGTTCTAAAATTATATTTGTTATCCAGCCTAGCCACGAGATAGTTTGTGAGCTTTTTGAGTGCAAAGATTATGTCATTTGCACTGACACGATAGCTATTAGGACACACAAATGCTTAAATTTGGATAACTTTACGCCCACGCCAACTCTTGCTAAACTCTACCCAGCTCACCCTATACCTTTGGATATTTTACATAAACTTAATTATAAAGATATGAAAGATTTGTATATAAAATTTTTCGGTTTAAACACAAACGCCATTTTAGCTAAACCAAGTAAAATGCCTATTTTAAATCAAAATTTGCGTGATAAAATTCAAATTTGCGCTCCATTAAATAAAATAATCTTTTATTTGCCAGAAGCAAATTCTATGCAATGTTTGCCTTATGTGATTTTCGCATTAGAAGTTCAACGCTTGCAAAAACAAGGATACACTATCATTGTAAATATCACAAAAGAGCCAAAATATCTCCGTGTAAAGGGTGTTTTAAACTTTCATCTATCAAGCAAAGAAGCAGTTGCACTTGCTCTTAATTGTGCAGGTGTAATCTCTATGCGCTCTGGATTTTGCGATACAATCGCTCTTAATTGCAAAAATTTAAAGGTGTATTATCCAAACAAAGAATGCTTAAAAGGTTCGACTTTAAAGGTTATAGACAAAGATATTAACGCCCAAGAAGTGAGTTTTGAGGATTTTAGCAAAATTTATGAAATCTTAGTGGCACAAAGTAAATTCTCCCTACCCTTTAAACTCTATCAAAGATATATTGCAAAGGGCTTTTTAAGGCGTGTGCGGACGCCTTTTACTTTGTATTTTAAAATTTATTTAGGGCATAAAAAAGATGAAATGAAAAAATCAAGCCCAAAATGCGAAGTAGCGACAAGCCAAGTCGCACAAAGCCACAGCGAGTTAGCGCAAGAGTTTAAAAACTCATCAAACCAAAATTTACCAAACCAAACCTTAAACGATAAAGAAATGCGTGAATTTATGAAAGATTTTGTCCAAAATGAACTTTCACAAACCTACGAATTTAGGCTCGGACTTTTGCTACAAAAAGCCTGCGAACGCTTTTGGAGTGGCGGATTTTTGGCTTTTCCTTTTGCTTATCTTAAACTACGCAAGAAAAAAAGACACTTGCAAAGAATAAGCGAAATTATTTAGCGAAAATTCAATAATACCCCACGCATAGGCTTGGTGTGATTTGTATGCGTTTTTCAAGCGGTGTGGGGCTGAAAAAATGGCACTTTTCTATGTAAATGTATTTTTCGTAGCTTAAATTCAAAAAGTCATAAAACGCCTTTAAATTCACTAATTTCACCCCGCAAAGCTCTTTGATTTCAAGCAGCTTGTAGATTTGCGAGCCGTTTTTAGCCACAAGGTGCGAGGGCGAAAGCGTGGTGAAAGAGCAAAAGGCACTTGCCAGCGTGAAACCGCTTAAATTCGTGCATTGAGCTAAGGCGTTTTGGTGTTTTTGCAAAATGTGCGCCCTGTGTAAAAACACTATACGCGTGCCGCCATAATTTGCCGCAAGGGCGTTTTTCCAAAATTTATAAGCGTTTTTAGAAATGCCCGCAAACTTGTGAAACTCGGCATTTAGCACATAATCATCTAAAAAAGCATTCGGCGGCAGGGTGATTTTCAGCATCGCTTGCCACGAATTTAGGGCAAATTTTTCTTGGCAAAGTCGGGCAGCTTGGCTTTGAAATTGTTTTCATCAAAGACAATGCCCTGTCCGTTTGCTTCTTTGATAAGGGCAAGTGCTGAATTCACGCGAAACTTCGAGCCGCCGTTGTATGGAGCGAAAATGTTGTTGGTAATCGCCAAAGCATAGGCGTTCTTTTTGACATTGTCCCCAGCAGCGTGCGGAGAATTCACAAAACAAACGCTTTCGACTAAATTTTCATCAAAATTCCAGCGATGAAACAAAAAGCCCAAAAACGAGATATGATCAACCCCCAAAAACTGCTCTTCGGCTGAGCTAATGTCTTCAAATTTGCTGGCTTTTAAGGCGTTTAAAAACTCAGCGTTTTGTTTTTGCTGTATCAAAAAATTTGAAAAAACTATCATTCCAAAACGCAGCAGCATAGCGCAAGGCACGAGCAGATAGGAAAGCTTCCTGTCCTCTTCTAAAAGCCACTCGGAGATAAAGCGCGTTTCTTCGTTGCACTTCCGCAAAAACTCGTTGGTGTCGAGATTGTAAGGCGACATATCAACCTTAGAGTCCGTCTTTATGGAGTCTGCGATGACTATGTTTCTTATGTTGCCCACGCCTAAAAGGTTGATGACTTGTTGTATCGTGGTGATTTCGCGCGAAAAGCCATAAAAAGGTGAGTTCGCTAGCTGCAAAAGTTTAGCCGTAACGAGCGGGTCGCCAGAGATGATTTGGGCGACTTTGTCTATCTCTACATTTGCCCCAGCGCTGTCTATATAGGCTTGCAAATCGCACACCGTCTTTGGCAAAGGCGGCAAAGTGTCTATGCTTTGGACTAAAAGTTCGTTCATATCTTGCATTGAGTGTCCTTAAAACGCAAATTTAAGTGTTTCATTATAGCAAAAATTTAATAACTCTTTACACATTTTTTACTCTTTTTCTTTAAGTGTCTTCAAACGCACGCTTGCAGCCTTTTTGTGCGCATCAAGCCTTTCATTTTCAGCCAAAATTTCAACACTTGGAGCAAGCTTTTTAAAGCCCTTTTTACTCAACTCTTGCACGGTCATTTTCTTGCAAAAATCGCTCAAATTCAAACTTGAATGCGCCCTTGTCAGCCCATAAGTAGGCAAAACGTGGTTTGTCCCGCTTGCATAATCCCCCATTGATTCGGGCGAAAAAGCTCCCAAAAACACCGAACCAGCGTTGTTTATGTGCTTTAAAAGCTCTCTTGGCTTTGCTGTTTGGATTATCAAGTGTTCAGGCGCGTATTCGTTTGAAATTTCCACACACTGAGCCAAATTTTTAGCGATGATAATGCGTGAATTTGCTATTGCCTTTTGAGCGATTTCCTTGCGAGGCAAGTTTTCAAGCTCTTTTTGCACCTGTTTGCTTACGCGAAGGGCTAAATTTTCATCAGTGCAAAGCAAAATCACCTGCGAGTCCGCTCCGTGTTCTGCTTGTGAAAGCAAATCAAGCGCGATAAATTCAGCATTTGCGCCCTTTTCAGCGATGATTAAAACCTCGCTTGGTCCTGCTTGCATATCAATCGCAGCGCCCTTTATATCAGCACTTACCTGCCTTTTAGCCTCCGTTACAAAGGCATTTCCCGGTCCAAAAATCTTATCCACCTTGCAAACACTTTGCGTGCCATAAGCAAGTGCGGCTATCGCGCCCGCTCCGCCCATTTGATACACCTCATCAACACCGCACAACTTGGCTACAAAAAGTATGGCGTTGTTGATTTTAGCGGGACTTGCTAAAACTATCTTTTTGCAAGCTGCGATTTTAGCGGGGATACACAGCATTAAAGCCGTAGAAAAAAGCGGCGCAAGCCCCCCGGGTATATAAAGCCCTACCTTTTCAATGGGGCGAGAAACCAGCTCACAACGCACTCCGCTCATCGTTTCTATGTCAATGCCCTTGAAAATTTGAGCTTCGTGGAATTTTTTTATGTTTTTATAGGCTGTTTTTATGGCTTTTTGTAAGGCTTTGTCTATTTTTGCGTTTTTGATTTCATCTTTGCTTACTCTAACGCTTGAAATTTGGGCTTTGTCAAATTTCAAGGCTTGTTCGATTAAAGCTTTATCGCCAAATTCACGCACTTCTTTGATGATACTTGCCACCACTTGCGAGGTTTGCTCCCCTAAATTTATCGCTGGACGCTGCAAAGCCTGCTCTCTTTGCGCTTTATTTAATCTCTCATAGTGTAAAATCTGCATTTTAAGTCCTTTTTGGCATAAATTTTAGCATAATTTTCTTAAAAATTTTCGTTTTTTACTCATCAGCAAAAACCTTTTAATGAATACAACAAAATCTTTTTAAAAAGCAAATTTTAGGCTTTGTCATCGGTTATGACAAGGCATTAAGAGTAAAATCAAGCACTTTTTTGGAGACTTTTAAATAACTTTTCGAGAACTTTTTGAATTTGTTTGTTGATTTCTTGCGCCTCGCCATTAAGCTGCATAATCTGCGTTAATATCGAATTTCTCGCACTTATATCATCTTGGCTTTCAAGTTGGGCTTGAAGCTTGTCAAGTTGCTGATAAATTTGTTGCAAACGCTTGTAAAGTGCCGACAGCATTCCATCTTCGCTTGAACCATCACTTTTTTGTGAATTTTCTGTTTTATTTAAATCCTTGCTCTCTTGCGAATTTTTCGTTAGCTCATTTGTTTTTTGAGCCGAATTTTCAAGTGATGAATTTGCTTTTTCTTGCTCTTTTTGATTTTCTTCTTTTAATTTTAAATGCGCTTTGACAAAAAAAGGCGTAAAGCCGCTTGAAATTTGCATTTTGCCCCTTTACTAAAAACTACAAGGCAAACATCGACTTACTTTTTAAAAATTTTATAAGTTAAATTTAAAAATTTAAAGTTTTTTTAAAAAAGCGAATTATTTTAACATTTTTTCTATGGGCAACACGAGTATAGAGCTTGCGCCTTGTGCTTTCAAAGCCTCCATAGTCTCCCAAAATAGCGTTTCTTTACTCACCATATGCAAAGCCACCTTATTTTCATCATTTGCAAGCGGCAAGATAGTCGGTTTTTCCATACCGGGCAACAAAGCCTTTATCTTTTCAAGCCTATTTTTTGGGGCGTGCAGCATTATGTATTTGCTCTCTCTTGCCTGCATAAGCCCATCAATGCGTAGCAAAAGCCTAGTAGTAAGCTCTTCAAGCTCCTTTGCAAACTCGCCCTTTCGCTGTATCAAGCAGGCTTTGGACTCGTAAATCGTGGCGACTTCTTTAAGCCCGTTTGCTTGCAAGGTTGCTCCGCTCGATACTAAATCACATATCGCATCGGCTAGCCCCGCTCGAACCGCCACTTCAACCGAGCCTGTAAGCGTGCAGTGCTTGTATTCAATGCCCTGTTGGCTCATAAAACGCCTTAAAAGTTGCGGATAAGAAGTGGCTATGCGTAGCCCACGAAAGTCATCAAGCCCCTTATAATCAGCATCTCCGTCAAGCGCAAGGCTCAAACGACAGCCGCCAAAGTCAAGCTTTTTAAGCAGGCTAAATTCAGCCTTTTCGCCAAGTTCCTTGCGTTCAAGCGCGTTTTCTTCAAGGACATTTTCGCCGATAATCCCCAAATCAACCACGCCGTCAAAAACAAGACCTGGTATATCATCATCTCTTACGCGCAACAAATCAATAGGCAAATTCGTGGCAAAGGCGATGAGGCTTTGCTCGTGGATGTGCATTTTCACGCCGCAATCTTTCAGCAAGTCCGCACAGTCCTTACTCAAACGCCCTGATTTTTGCACCGCGATACGAAGTCTTTGCATTTTTGTCCCTTTTGTTTCAAAATTTAGGCTTTTTTTACAAGCCATAAAAGCAATTTTCGTTCCTTAAAATTTAAGCTTTGCTTTTAAATTTTTCGCTTTTAAAGCCCAAATTCTAGCACAAATTTCATAACAAGGCGTTTAATGCGTAGGGATTTTTACGCGCTCACTTTTGCGAGCCTTTGCGCTCGTGCTTTTAGCACTCAAATGCTTTGTTTTGCGCTCAAATTCAAGCAAAGTGCTTTGACTGCTAGCGTTGTTTTCAGCAGCCTTTGCCAAAGCAAAATCCACGCAAAACCCACAAAACAAAAGCATAAAAAGCATTTTTTTCAACATAATTTTCCTTAAATTTGCAAATTTAAGCCTAAATTTTAGCACAAATTCAGCACGATTTAGCAAAAATTCAAATCCTACCCAAAAATTTTCAAACTCTTACCGCAAAGGCTTAAATACAAGTGAAATTCACGCCATATTTTTGTAGTTTTCGCCCCACAAAGCAAGGCTGTCAAAAACGCTTTCAAGGCTCTGTCCTAGCGGGGTTAAAGAGTATTGCACTTTGGGCGGGACTTCGGCAAAAACCTTGCGTTTTACAAGCCTTGCTTCTTCAAGCTCGCGTAAATTTTGCGTCAGCACCTTTTGAGAAATGTCTTGGTTTTTGGTGGCTGAAATGGACTTTTTCAGCTCGCCAAAACGCCTTGTGTCTTTAAGCAAATCGCGTATGATGAGAAATTTCCACTTGTTGCCGATGAGGTTGAGTGCCGTTTCTATGGGGCAAGGGGAGAAATACTTTTTCATTTTTGTCCTTTAAATTTAAAAAATTTGCCAAAATTATAGCAAATTTTTTTCAAAATTCAAGTCAAAATTCAAAAAATTTTAAAAAATTTACAAAAATTTTAAAGCCTTTAAAGGCTTATTTTTTCACAATAGTTTCTAAAAGATAACTATATAATAAAAAAGTGCTTACTTGACAAAGTTATGCTAGTGTGTTAAATTTCGCTCAACAAATCGATTTGAAATTAAAAAGAAAGGACGGACGATGAAAAGAAGAGCATTTCTTAAAAAATCATTGTTTGTTTCGGCAGCGTTGAGCTTGGGCGTAGTTTCAAGCTTTGGAAAAATTTCACAAAAAGGAGCGAAAATGAAAATCGCAGTTTTAGCCGCAAGCGGCAGGGCGGGCAGACTCATCACTGAGGAAGCCTTAAATCGCGGATACAGCGTAAGTGCTTTCGTGCGAAACGCTGAAAAAGCGAAGGATTTGGCGCAAAAAGGCGCAAGTGTGGTGCAAAAGGACATTTTTGCGCTTTCAAGTGCTGATTTGCAGGGCTTTGATGTCATCATCAATGCCTTTGGTGAGTGGGAGGATTTTAGCCTTTTCAAAAAGCAAGGCGCGCATTTAGCGGGCATTTTAGCGGGCAACAAGGCGCGCTTTTTAGTCGTGGGCGGTGCTGGCGGCTTGTATATAGACAAAAGCCACACGACAAGACTAATGGACACGCCGAGCTTTCCAGACGCTTACAAGGGCGTGGCAAACGCTCACGCCGAGCTTTTGGAGCTTTTGCGTTCGCAAAATGCGCTGAATTGGGTATATGTCTGCCCTGCGGCTGAATTTGTAGCCGATGCGCCCAAAACGGGCAAATACAAAATCATCGGCGAAGAGTTTGAGACGAACGCAAAGGGCGAAAGCAAGGTAAGCTACGCTGATTATGCGAGCGCGATGCTTGACATAGCGCAAAATTCAAAGCTCAACAAGGTGCGCGTGGGCGTGATAGGGCTTTAAGCGGTTTAAACTTGCATTAAATGTCGCAAGTTTTCAACAAAGTAGCACAAAGTGCTAAAATTTAAACTTTTACAAAGGATACACAATGTCAAAATTCAGTAAAATTTCACTCGCAAACGAAGCGAGAGTGGAGTTAAAGGAAAAGCTTGGTTTAACAAGCTGTGAAGTCTCGCTCAATGAGCTGCCAGCTGGTGCGGAGGTGCCATTTTACCACGCTCATCAGCAAAATGAAGAGCTTTATCTCTTTTTAGAAGGTGATGGCGCTATCGAGCTAGATGGCGAAAAGCTTGCAGTAAAGGCAAATGACGCGGTGCGAGTCGCTCCAAGCGTGATGAGAAAGATATCAGCTACGAGCAAACTACGCTACCTTTGCGTGCAAGCCAAAGAAAACAGCCTTACGCAATGGAGCGCAACAGACGGCGTAATGGGCTAAGCGAGTAAGCCTTGCTTTTAAAAGCAAGGCTTTTGCCCGCAAGGCGCGAATTTAAAGCGCAAATGTGTAAAATTGCCGAATTTTTGCTCAAATCAAGGCATTTTTGCTAGGAATTCATTTGCGCTTACAAAGCCTTCAAACCTTGAAATTTCAGCACCTTTTTCGTAAAAAATCAGCACGGGCGGAGCAAAAACACCAAATTCTTTCATCATTTGTGTTTGTGCGCTGTCATTTTCGCTAATGTCGATTTTGACGAGTTTATAGCCTTTCAAACGCTCTTGCACGCGCTCATCGCTGAAAGTTTGCGTGTCTAAAAGTTTGCAGTTTTCGCACCACGAAGCAGTAAAATCAAGCAAAACTTTTTCATTGTCTTTAAGAGCCTTATTTACGGCGTTTAAGCTCGTAAGATACTCAAAATTTAGGCGCGAAGTTGGCGTAAAATTTTGTGAATTTACGCTTAAATTCAAAGGATTTAAAAAGTCCTTGCCCCCAAAAAGCCCGCCTAAAAAAAGCACAAGGCTGTAAGCTAAAACAAGCGTTAAAAGTGCTTTTTTAGCCTTATCAAAGCCATTTTGCGCACTGCCCCAAAGCCCCATAAAACTTGCGAAAAACACACCCAAAACGCCATAAGCTACCAAAATATAGCTACTTGGAGCGAAGCGAGACAGCACCCACACCGCCATAGCAAGCATTACAAAGCCAAAAAAGACATTTACCCTTTGCGTCCAAGCCCCAGCCTTGATGAAACTAAGCCCCACGCCCACGAAAAGCAAAGGCACGCCCATACCAAAGCTCAGCACAAACAAAGCCAAAGCCCCAAGCACCAAATCCCCGCTCGTGGCGATATAAAGCAAAGCCGCAGCAAGTGGCGCGACAACGCAAGGACCTATGATGAAAGCCGACAAAAAGCCCATCAAAGCAACGCCCAAAACGCCTTTTGAATTTTTCGCGGGGTTGAATTTTTGCAAGCGCGCGGGCAAAGAAAGGCTAAAAACCCCAAAGCAAGCAAGAGCCAAAAGCACGAGAATGAGCGCAAACACCGCCAGCACAGCAGGCTTTTGCAAAAGCCCTTGCACGCTAGCCCCAAGACTTGCCGTGATAAGCCCAGCCAGCGCGTAAGCAAGGCTCATAAAAAAGACATAGACGAAAGAAAGCCACAAGGCGCGTTTTTTGCTGATATTTTGGGCTAAATTTGTGCTTTTACTTGAATTTTCGCTGAAATTCAAACTTTTGGTTAAATTTGGACTTGAATTTTTGTTTAAATTTACGCTTTTTGCTGAATTCTCACTTAAATTTTCGCCTGAATTTAAGTGAGAATTTGAGTGAGAATTCACATTTTTAGCTGAATTTCTTTCAGCTTTTGTGTCGCTTTTTGCGATACTTTGCGCTAAAATGAGCGATGAAAGTATCGGTATCATCGGCAAGGTGCAAGGTGTAAGAGAGAGCAAAAGCCCATAAGCAAAGAAAATGACTAAGATGAGCGCGACATTTTTTTCTTGCAAATAACGCGTAAATTCGTTTGAATTTGAGCTTTTTTGCGAAAGCGGAGCGATGGTAAAGGTGTTGTTTTTGTCATTTTCTTGCGCTGTGATTTCAAAGTTTGCGCTCATCGGGCGGTAGCAAAAGCCGCTGTCTGCGCAACCTTGATAAAAAATTTCAAGTTTTGCTTGCTTTATTTTTGCATTTTCAAGCAAAAGGCGTGGCAAATCAAGCTGCAAAGCCCTGTAAAAGACTTCTTCTTTGTCCTTTACGACAAAATTTGGCAAATTTAAATAAGCCGTTATGTCATCGCCGTTTAAAAGCACTTTCAAGCGATTTTTGTAGAGAAAAATCCCATTTGCCAGCTCTATACGCACGAAAACGCCCTGTGTGTCGGCATTTTGCGTGAGTTTAAAGGCTTGTTGTGGTGTCAGCACGCTAGCAAAAACAAGCGTTACAAAACAAAGCAAGGTAAAAAAAACTTTCATAAAATTCCTTTAAATTTAGTGTAAATTATAATGAAATATGCTAAACTTACGGAAATTTTTTCAAAAGGACGAGCGATGAGCGAAAACAAGAGCGATTACAAGGCAAAAGAGGCTGAAAAATTTAGCTTGAAGACACTTGAAGCCGAATTTATGGACGAAAATGAAGAGGGGCTTTTAAAGCTGAGTCAAAAGCAAAAGAAAAAAGACGGCGACAAGCCCGAAAAGAAAGACGGCGAACCCAAAAAATATGTCAAAATCAAAGTCAAAAAAAGCGTGCTTGAATACGAAAAAGAGCTGATTGAATTGCAAATTGAGCTTTTGAAATTCCAAAACTATGTCAAGGAAAAGGGGCTTAAAGTGCTGATTTTAACTGAGGGGCGCGATGCGGCGGGCAAAGGCGGCTCGATAAAGCGGCTTACGATGCACCTAAACCCACGCGGTTGCCGTGTGGTAGCCCTTGAAAAGCCAAGCGATGTGGAAAAAACGCAGTGGTATTTTCAACGCTACATTTCGCACTTGCCAGCAGCGGGCGAAATCGTGATTTTTGACCGCTCGTGGTATAACCGCGGCGGTGTCGAGCCTGTGATGGGCTTTTGCACGCCCGAACAGCACAAGCACTTTTTGCGCGAAGTGCCTAGCTTTGAGGAAATGCTAGTGGATAGCGGCATACTCTTTTTTAAATTCTACTTTTCTGTGTCAAAAGACGAGCAAAAAAGGCGCTTTGAAAGTCGCCGCAACGACCCGTTAAAGCAATACAAGCTCTCCCCTGTGGATGCAAAAAGCCAAGAGCTTTGGGACAAATACACTGTGGCAAAATACTCAATGCTGCTTGCTTCAAACACGCCAAAATGCCCTTGGACGATTATCAGCTCGGACAAAAAGAAAAAAGCAAGGCTGAATTTAATGCGCTATATCTTGCAAAGCGTAAATTACACAGACAAGGGCAAGGACATCAAAAAACCCGATGCAGACCTTGTAAGAGACGGCTTTGAGGAAATCAAAAGAATGGAAATCAGCCTAAACAAGGGCGATGAAAGCTTCAAAAAGCTTGACAAGCACAAAAAATGATAGAACGCATTAAGGCACTAAGCGCGAAATTTTACCCGCAAATTCGCGCCTTGCGAGAGCAAATCCACGCCGAGCCTGAACTGAGCTTTGAGGAATTTAACACCGCTAAAAAAGTGTGTGAGATTTTGCAAAAAGCGGGCATTTCTTTTCAAAGTGGCGTGGCTAAAACGGGCGTTGTCGCGCAAATAGTAGGCACAAAAAAAGGCTCAAATGCCCAAAAATGCGTGCTTTTAAGAGCCGATATGGACGCCTTGCCCGTCGATGAAAAAAGCGGCGTTAGCTATGCTTCAAAGGTAGCTGGCAAAATGCACGCTTGCGGACACGATGGACACACAGCCGCTTTGGTAGGCGCGGCGCTCATTTTAAACGAGCTGAAAAGCGAATTTAGCGGTGTGGTGAAATTTATGTTTCAGCCTGCTGAGGAAAACTACGGCGGTGCTGAGCCGATGATAAGGGCTGGCGTGCTGGAAAATCCACGCGTTGATGCGATTTTTGGCTTTCATCTTTGGGGCAGCGTGCAAGAAAACAAGGCGCAAATTTCAAGCGGTGCTGTGATGGCTGGCGTGGATAGTTTTGATTTGGAATTCATCGGCAAAGGCGGACACGGAGCGCACCCGCACACGGCAATCGACCCTGTGGTAATGGCGGCGAAATTCATCACTGACGCTCAAACGCTAGTTTCACGGCGTTTGAAACCTGTGGATGCGGGCGTAGTAACGATAGGGGCGATAAATGCTGGCACGACTTACAACATAATCCCCCAAAATGCCACGCTCAAAGGCACGGTGCGCTTTCTTAACGACAAAACGCAAAAAATCCTACAAAAAGGCATAGAGCAAATCGCCAAAGCCGTAGCGAGCGAGTTTAACGGCAAATTTAAACTGCAATACACCCGTGAGTATCCGCCACTCATCAACGACAAGGCGATGAGCGCGCTGGCACAAAGGGCTTTTGCTAAGGTTTTGGGCGATAAAAATGTCATCAAAGAAGCCACCGCTGATATGGGCGCTGAGGACTTTGCCTTTTTAGCAAGGGCGCGAAAGGGCGCGTATGTGTTTGTAGGCATTTCAAAGGACTTGAAAAGCCCCGCCTTGCACCACAGCCCGAATTTTTGCTGGGACACACAAAACCTAAACGCCCTAATGCAAGGCGAAGCAGCGCTTGCGCTTGAATTTTTGGGCGCAAATTAACCGACACAAACGCAAATGTCTTTTGACAAAACGCCTCCAACGCAAAATGCTTAATCTAAAATTTGCCAAAATTTGGTTGAATTTTTACTCAAAAGCCTTGCTTTGAGTGTGAAATTTTAATCAACTTTGATTGCAAGCACGGCTTTTGTTTGTTATTTTAGGTAAATTTTTTGCAAGCCTTGCTTATCCGCTGTCATTATAAGCTGATAAATCAGCATAGCAAGTCATAAAAAGTAGCATTAAATTTAAATAAATTTTTAAACGCTCTCATACTGAGTCTTTGGCAAGGTTTCTATAAATTTAAACATTTAAAAAATTTCTTTTAAAAAATTTAGCTAAATTGCTAAATTTAAACTTAAATTCAGCAAAAACAAAGTTTCAAAACTCTTTCAATACTGCACGCTGTAAATAAAACTTAAAACGCTTACAAAATAAATTTGAGAAAGCAGAGTCAAATTTGTCGCATTTTCAAGGCTAAATTTAAAAAAAACACGGCGGAAATTTATAAAAAATTCATAAAAATCCATAATAAAAATTCACAAAAATTTCAAAATTTCGCAAAAAATTCTTTTCATTTACTATTTTTGTGCGAAATTTGTGCTATAATCACACTCACATTTGGGAGCGACTTGGCTTCGACAGGAGTAGAGTGGCTTAGGTGGCATACCGCTTTGGACAAAGCGTTAAAAGTCCGACAAAATTTAAACGCAAACAACGCGAAATTCGCTCCTGCTTACGCTAAAATCGCGTAGCGGTCGAGCCTTGCTGCTGGGCGATACTATCTAGCTTGGCGTGCGAGTAACCTTTTGATAGTGTAGTTTAGGCGTTTGACGAGCGTTTGAGCGAATTTTAGTCTCAGCCGTGCAAGCTGGCTTTGGAGAATGAGCCTTGTGCGGTGAAGTTTTCATTCTTGCTAAGTATGTAGATGCCTATGACGGACTATTTTTGGACAGGGGTTCGACACCCCTCGCTTCCACCATAAACAAAATCTTAATTTTTTGACATTTTCGCTAAAAAGCGTTGATTTGTGGGCTTAAAATTCTTTAAATCATCATCGCAAATACGCTTAAATTCATCTTTTTTAGCCCATCATCACTTTTTCAAATTTAAGGGCTATTTTTGCTTGTGATTTGCCCGCAAATTTCTTTAAAATTTACACTCAACGACAAACAAAGTGTCAAATCAAAGCACTTTAACGAGTCAGCTTAAAAAAGCGCATTTTGAATTTCGCTCAAAATTTGCTTAAATTTACCAAACAAAGCCCAAATTCAAAGCAAACTTTAAGTGTAAATGTGCTATAATCGCTTTAAATTCGCCCGAAAGGACAGCAAATGGCTGATTTAAGCAATGATGAGCTAAAAGCCTTGCTTGAACAAAGGCTTGACGCCCTTAAAAGTAGCGCAAACACCGAGCCAAAGGACATAGACAACGAAAGTGTTGAGTTTTTGCTGAAAACTCTTGCTTTGCCAAGCGATTTTGCTCCGCTAGCGCAGCAGGTTTTTGAGCTGGCACCGCGCACAAAGGTTGTGTGGCTGCATTTAGCCGAATGCACGGGGTGCAGCGAGAGTTTTTTGCGCACCGCAGCCCCGAATTTAGCGCATTTGCTCTTTGATTTCATCTCACTTGAATACCACGAAACCCTTATGATAGCGGATGGCTGGCAGGCTGAGGAGAGCTTGGAGCGCCTTTTAGCAAGCGATGATGAGTTTATACTTGCTGTGGAGGGCGGTGTGGCGGCTATCGAAACGCATTATCTTACCATAGGCGGCAAAGGCACGAGCGGCTTTGAGCTGCTGCAAAGCGCGGCAAAAAGGGCAAAAGCCGTCTTTGCCATCGGCACTTGTAGCTGTTATGGAGGCATTCAGGCTGCCCGCCCAAACCCAACGCAAAGCTGCGGTATCGGCGAAGTGCTGGCGCAAAAGGTGGTGCAAGTGCCCGGCTGCCCGCCAAGCGACACAAATATCGTGGTGAATTTGTGCTTTTTCGCGCTCTTTCAAACTACCCCGAATTTAGACGAGAAAAACCGCCCCAAATGGGCTTATGGCAAGTGTTTGCACGATATGTGCGAAAGAAAGGCTAAATTTGAAAGCGGGGTTTTTGCTGAGTGCTTTGATGACGCGCTGGCAAAAGATGGCGCGTGCTTGTTTAAGGTAGGCTGCAAGGGACCTTACGCTTACAGCAACTGCCCTAAAACTAAATTCAACGCTAAAACTTCGTGGTCTATCCAAGCTGGGCACGGCTGTATCGCCTGCTGCGAGCCGAATTTTTGGGACGAATTTGGCTTTTATGAAGTGCCGATGAACAACGCAAACGCTTATGAGGACTTTTCTTTGAGGGCTTTAAGCAAGGATAAATCTAGTGCAAATGCCGACACAAAGGGGCTTTTGCCCTTTGCGATGAGTGAGGGTTTAGATGAAAACGGCGTATTTTTGAGCTTTGGCGAAAAGCTAGGCGTGCTGTATAGCCACAACGGCGAGCTTTGCGATTTTTTAGCCTTTGAATTTGAGAGTAACGCAAAGCTCGTGCTGCAAAATTTAGCTAAAAACAAGCTCGGAGCGGCGTTAGTGCAAAATTACAAAGACAAATTTCCCCATAATTTCGCCTTTATCGAGCAAAATTATGATGAGAATTCAAGTCCTAGCGGCGATATAAGCAAATTTTTTGAGTATATCTTCGTGCTGGCAAGGGGTGAGCGGCTAAAAAGCGTGCAAGAGTTCTTTGAGTGCGCCGCTAGCTATAAATTCAAACACGCTAGCCCCTTTGACATAAAGCTCTCATTAAGCGATGAGAGTGCAAAGCTCGATATAAGCAAGGCTATGCGCTTTCCGCTCATCTATCTTTGCGGTGGTTTGGGGATTGAGGGCATAGCATTTAGCGCTTGTGTCGCGCTTTTAGCAAGACTCAAAGAAACGCTTGATTTTCTCAGCACTCGTCAAAACAAGCCCATAAGCGTGGATTTAAGGGTGGATTCGCCCATAGTGCGAGCACATTTGAGCTAAATTTGGGCTAAAATTCGCTTTGGCTTTCTAAATTCATTATCTTGTCGAGATAGCGTTGAGCTGATTTCTCATCAAGTGCCATTTTTGCGTTGTCAAAAAATTTGCGTTTTAGCTCTACTAGGCTCAAAGGCTTGTCGGGGTTGCCTTTGTTTATGTCTATGTCCTTGAAAATGCTTTGTTTGTTTGTTAAAGTCGCTTTTATGTGTCCGGGAAAATACTTTGGAAAGCCTTTGTTTTGGCGTTTTTCATAGCTTATTTTACGCCCAAATTCAAGCACTTCATCTCGCTTTAAATTCTCATAAGAATGCAAATTTACAACGCCGTCCGTAAAGGCTAGTGCCATCAAAAATGGGGCTGAAAATTTAGCTTCATAAGCACTTTGCGGGCTGTATTTAGCCTTTATGGGGTCGCAGATGAAAGAGATAGGCACTTCATCGACAAAGCATTGTATATGCTCGATTTGCTCCGCTTTTAGCCCATCGTTGCGAAGTGCTAGCGCACACTCGATAAGCCCGTGCGCAAAATGACAGCAAGGATAAGGCTTGATGCTCACTTGCATCAGCTGCCAAAACTCGCCCAAACCCTTGTCAAGCTCGCTTTTGTCGCACAACTCTTCACACCCAAAGGTGCGAAAAATGTTGTCGCGCCCCTCAAAAATGCTCTGCGGTCCTGTGAGTTTGTTTTTCGCTAAATTTGCTACCAAAATGCCGTTTTTGATGGCGTTTGCTATGTGTAAAACCTTTGAATTTGAGCCGTTTGACAAAAATTCATTAACCCCGCTGGCAAAACTGCCCGCAAGCCCTAGTGCGTTGATGAATTCTTCTTCGTTTAAATCAAGCAAAACTCCCGCCGCCACTACGCTAGCAAAGTGTCCGCAAATGGCTGTGGTGTGAAAGCCTCTTTTGTGAAAGCTGCCTTTGCTGGCAACTCCGATTCTTGCGCCGATTTCCCAGCCCAAGATAAAGGCTTTCAGCACCTTTTCGCCGTCCTTACACACGCTAAAACCCCAACTCAAACAAAGCGGGGTTAAAATCGCACTCGCGTGCAAAATCGCCTCCGTGTGCGTGTCATCAAAGTCCAAAGCGTGCGCGCTTACGCCATTAAACATAGCGGCAAATTCAGCGCTCATTTTTGCGTCCTGCCCCCAAAGCTCGCATTTGCCCTTTGAGCTGTTTAGAGTTTTAAAGGCGTTCATAGCATTTTGCACGCTTTGTTCTTTGTGCGCTGCAAGTGCCGTGCCAAAGCTGTCAAGCATAAGCTCTTTTGCCCTTTGTTTAAGGCTTGCGCTCAGCTGTGAAAAATTTACGCCCACGATAAAACGAGCTAGAATTTGGCTGTAAAACACGGCTTTTCCTAGCTTAAAAGGGCTGAATTTTTGATTTTATCCAAAAATTCATCGACAAGTTTTGGCGCATAGCCCACATAGGTGCTTGCATCAAGCAAGCTATCTAACGCCTTTTCATCAAGCACTTCGCTCACTCTTTTGTCGCCTAACAAAACTTGCTTGAAAGTTTTGTGGCTTTCAATGCCTTTCATCGCCGCTTCATAGACGATTTCGTGGGCGTGTTGCTTGCCATAACGCTCGCTTAACGCAAACATTATGCGTTCAGCTAAAACAAAACCGCCCAAAGTGTCTAAATTTGCCCGCATTTTGTCTTTTTTCACTTCAAGCCCGCTTAACACAAAAAGCGTGTTTTCAAGCACAATGGAGAGCATTAAAAACATTTCGGGCAAGAGTTTCCACTCCATTTTCCACACCTGTCCGTCTCGCTCGTGTTCGTGGCGTTCTATATCGCTTAAAATAGCTAAATTTGCCTTAAAAGCGTTGCTTACCGTTACGGCGTTTTCGCTTACGGCTGGATTTCTTTTGTGTGGCATAGTTGAGCTTCCTACTTGTCCCTTGCCAAAAGGCTCGGCAAGCTCGTCTATTTCGTTGTGCGCTAGGATTAAAATTTGATGAGCGATTTTGTTAAAGGTTGCATTTATGTTGCCAAGCACAAAGCCAAGCTCGATAAATCTGTCTCTTGCGGGCTGCCACGAAATGTCTGGCACGGCTAAATTTAGGTTTTGCAAGGTGAGTTTTTCAACCTCGTTGCATTTATCGCTCAAACTTGCCTTTGTCCCCACAGCTCCAACGATAGAGCCGACATAAAGGCGTTTTTCTAGCTCCAAAATGCGCTCAAAGTGCCTGTTTAGCTCACTGAGCCAAATAGCAACCTTATGCCCAAAAGTTATAGGCAGGGCTTGCAAAGAAAGCGTGCGCCCCATCATCGCCGTGTTTTTATGCTCTTTTGCAAGCTTTAACAAGGCTTTGGCTATGTCTTTTAAAGTCTCTTTTATCACGCTCATTCCCTCTTTGCATTGCAAAACAAGCCCCGTGTCGATAATGTCTTGCGTGGTTACGCCAAAATGCACGAATTCGCCCCAACCGCCATCACAAGCCTTTTCAAGCCCGCGCACTGTCGGCACGAGCGGGTGTTTGGTTTTTTTAAATTCAGCATAGATAAAGTCCATATCCATACACTCATAACGCGCTTTTTTACTTATCTCATCGGCTGCTTCTTGGGGGATAATACCGAGTTTTGCTTGCGCTTTGGCGAGTGCAGCCTCAGCATCAAGCCATTTTTGTATGCGGTTTTGCTCACAAAAAACGGCTTTCATTTTGGGCGAAGACCAGCAATCGCCCAAAAGTCTCATATCAAATACGCTCACACCTGTCATTTTGCACCCTTTGTTTTGATTTTAGCAAAGGCTTGTTTTAAATCATCAAGCAAATCATCAATGTCTTCAAGCCCTATGTGAAAGCGCACGAAAACCCCGCTTTTACTCAAATCAACAGCAGTTCGAGGCGGCACGGTAACTGTGGCTAGGCTCTCATACCCGCCCCAGCTTGCGCCTATGCTGAAAAGTTTGAGATTATCCACGAATTTAAGGGCTTCATCGTTGCTTACCTCATCGTTAAATTCAATGGTAATCATTCCGTTTGCGCCCTTAAAATCGCGCACGAAAATTTCGTGGTTGGGGTGAGTTTTGAGTTTTGGATAAAATATCGTTTTCACAAGCTTTTGGCTAGCAAAAAATTCAGCCACCTTGTCCGTGCTTGCCTCGTGGGCTTTCAAACGAATGTCAAGCGTTCTCATACCGCGCAAAACAAGATAAGCATCATCAGGGCTTGCGGTAAAGCCGAGTGCTTCTGGGAGTTTGTCGAAATTTTTCCACTCTTTTTCGTTGATGACAACGATGCCCATAGTCAAATCGCTATGCCCGCTTAAATACTTTGTCGCCGCGATGACAGAAATATCAACGCCTAAATTTAAGGGGTTTAGCAAGTAGCCGCTTGAATAAGTGTTATCAATCGCCACAGGGACATTGTGAGCGTGGGCGATTTTGCAAAGCTTTGGCAAATCGATGATTTCATAAAGTATCGACCCTGGCGACTCACACAAAACAAGCTTGGTGTTTGGTTTGATTTTGCTTTCAATGTCGCTGCCATCAGCCTTTAAAAAATCCACTTCAACGCCCATTTTGTGTAAAAACAAATCCACAATCGTTCGCACAGGTCCATAAATGGCATCGGTAATTAAAAAATGCGCATCTTTGCTCGCATAATTTAAAAGCACCATAGCAAGTGCGGCAAGCCCTGTGGGAAAGAGCTGGGCGCGGTGTCCGCCCTCAATAGCACAAACGAGCTTTTCAAGCTCAAAATTCGTTGTCGTGCCACGCGCTCCATAGCTTAAAACCCTTTGCGTTTTGCGAAGTTCTTTTGTCTTTACCCACGCTTCTTGATTTTTAAAAAGCACGGTTGAAGCACGCATTACGGGCGGATTGACGGGACGAGCGGGCAAATTTTCATCGCCTCTGCCTGAGTGAATAAGTGTTGTTTTTGCTTTCATTTTAGCTCCTTTATAGATAAAAATAAGTCATCACTATGTTTGTGATAGCCGCCACAAGCATAGGAATGGCGGTGCGTTTTACAACTTGCAAAGGATTTACCTTTGCCATTGTTGAAATAGCCAAAATCGCTGGGGCTATCGGGCTTACACAACGCCCAAAGCCTGTCATTATTTGAATCGGTGCTATCATCGTAATGGTTTCTACACCAAAGGATTTAGCTATGTTTGGGATAAGCGGGGCAAAGCTGAAAAATGCCGCATTGCCAGAACCCATCAAAAAGGCGCATACAGCAAGCAGTATAGAAACAGCGATGATGATGGCAAGCACTCCAAAGCCCGCATCTTTTGCAAATTCTACAAGAGTATCGACAAAGCCAACGCTTAAAAGCCCTTGTGCGAACACTTGTCCGCAGATAATGAGCGAAACGGTGATGACAAACAAATGCCCCATTCCCTTGAAAAATATCATTATAGAATTCAGCGTTTCTACCACGCTTTTGTAGCGTATCATCTCAAAGGCAATCGCCACAAAGGTGGAGATAAACATAGCCACAGGCACATTTGAGCGAATGGCTGTTTTAGCTGCTTCTTTCATCTCCTCAGGCGTGTAAATGCCAAGTGAAACCAAAACGCTATCAAGCACGGGCGAAAAGCCCAAGATGATGATTAAAGGTAGCACGGGCAAAATAGCGTAAATTTTTGGGGGCTTTTTAAGCTCGCCCTCTTTGCCGTTGTTAGCGGCTAGTTCTTTTTCAACGCTTTCTTTGTCAAAAACAAAGCCTTCTTTTTTGTCAAAGAATTTGTTTGAAAAATAAATCGCAAAAGCCACAGCGATGATGATGGGTATGGTTGTTGGAAGCTGATAATTTACAAAATACACCGCAGGGTCAATCTCAGCGATTTTGCTTGCCATTATGACATTACCAGAACCCGGTCCGTGGTCTATGTATTGACAAATGCCGATGACGCCGAGTGCTGAGAGCTTTGACACGCCAGAGCGCACCAAAATGGGGTAGATTGTTACCATACAAAGCAAGGCAAGCCCTGCGTGGCTTGGGATAAACAGCACCAAAAATTGCACGATTAAGTAAGCTACCACGAGCAAAAGCAAGGGCGATTTGACGGCTTTTAAAGGCTTTTCAAATACCTTAAAAAGCGCATAACTTGCGCCCACATGGTCCATATACGCTGAAAAACCAGCTATACACATAAGCGTCATACCAAGTCCAGCAAGGGTGCTTGACATTTTTTGATTAAACACCTGAAAAATGTCAAAAAAGCCTAAATTCAGCGAGCCTTTGCTGACAATAGGCGCAAAATCGCCCACGCCAAAAAAGCCAAAAATTCCCGCCAAAGAAAGCAAAAATAGCCCACTTAAAAGCAAAGCCATATGCGCATTGACTTTTTTTATAAGCATATAAACAAGAACAAAAATGCCAACAAAAGAAAAACCTACGCCAAGCATCGTTTATCCTTTCTTATACGCGATGATTTCGATTTCTACTTTTGCGCCCTTTGGCAAGTCCTTAACCGCCACAGCCGAGCGGGCTGGATAAGGCTCGCTAAAAAAGCTAGCATAAATTTCGTTCATCGCCGCGAAGTCTTTAATGTCAGCTAAAAACACGGTGGTTTTGACGATATGGCTGAAATTCAAGCCATTTTCCGCCAAAATGCCCCTTATGTTTTCAAGCACCTGCCTTGTTTGCGTGGCTGTGTCGCCACTTACAAGTTCGTTTGTTTGAGGGTTGAGCGGGATTTGCCCTGAGGCAAAGATAAAATCCCCCACAACTCTGTAAGCCGAGTAAGCCCCTATGGCTTTGGGATAGTCAAGCATTTGCGCTCCTTTTTAAAAAAATTTGTGTCATTATATAAAAATTTTTTTGCAATGTCAATAAATTTTTATCATAATAATAAAATTTTATCATAAATCTTTCAGCAAATTTATTTGGGTATAATAAAACATTACATTCAAAAGGTGCAAAAATGGACGAAAAACAAAAAGATTTATTCATCAAACTCACTCATTTTTTGGGGCAGGTTTTGGGAAAAAGCTATGAAGTAGTCTTTCATATCATCTCCAAAGAAGGCTCATACATAGCAGCCATCGCCAACAGCCATATCAGCGGGCGCACGATAAATTCGCCACTTACTGCCTTTGCGAGCAAGCTTTTGCAGGAAAAAGCGTATCTTAAACAGGACTTTTTGTGCCATTACAAGGCGATGACGCAGACAAACAAGGTGCTGCAAGGCTCAACCTTTTTCATCAAAAAGGCGCAAAAACTTGTCGGCATTCTTTGCATAAACCACGATACAACCGAGCTGCAAAAGGCAGTGCATAAAATCATCGAGCTTGAAAACCTAAACAGCTTTGAAGAGCTTGCAAGCAACTCTTTGAGCGAGCAAGCAAGCGAAAATTCACACCCCATCAACATAGAAAATTTAAGCCTTGACATAGAGGACATTTTAGCCCAACACATTGACTTAAAATACCTTGAATCAGGCTTTGCGTTAAGCACCACGCAAAAAAACGACATTATCAAAACGCTCTATGACAAGGGCATTTTCAACATAAAAGGCAGCCTTTATGTCGTAGCGAAATTGCTTAAAATCTCAGAACCAAGCGTTTATCGCTATCTAAACAAGCTGAAAAAAGAAGAATAAGGGCTTGAATTTCATTTGAAAAAAGTTATTTTTGCTTGTCGCGCCGATAAAATCGATATTGCGTAGCAAATGCACAGGACTTTTTTGCTTGCGATAAAATTGTTGTATTTATCATACTAACTTGTCTTGCCACACCGAACACTCTTTATGCCATACCGATTTATTTTTTTGTTATACTGATAAATTTGTCATACTGAGCGCAGCGAAGTACCCACACTCCGCAGTTTGCGGAGTAGATTGAGTTTAAATTCAGCCTTAAATTTAAAGTGTGGATTTTTCGCTTTGTGCTAACGCACTCCGCTCAAAATGACAGCAGTGGTGTGGATTTCGCCTTTTGCAAAGGCTCGAAATGACAAGTTCTTTGTCGTTTTGTCTTGTCATACTGATCGTTAGCGAAGTATCCATAATTTCAAAGCTCTTTGAAAATGTTTTAAAGCCTCTTAAATTCCAAGAGTTTTCAAGAAATCAAAAGCGTAGGTTGGATTTTATTTTGCTACAAAACTTACAATAGCAAAAAATCACACATTTTTGTAAAGAAATTGTAAAATGCAAACAACCTTTCCACAAGCGACTCTGCAAAGACTTATCATCATCTAATGCAATGAACTCCATTTTCTTTCGGTAATAGATTATTTATAGTCATTTTGAAATGCTCGAAATTAGTCAAAATGGTTTCCTCTCTTGGAAGTATATAAAATGTCTTTCAGCACCAAATATCTCACCAAACATAGCATAATCCAAGCCAAGTTTTGCGATAAAATAAAAAATTAAAATTCCAAGAAAAGCAAAGCCCAACTTTTGTTTGCGACTAAAAGCCGCACCTACAACTCCAAGTGCGAGCATTGTGGTAAGAACTGCCCAACTCGCTCCCCAAAAGAAAAAATCTATAATGCCCAAAACAACATTTGACATCATCTTTGTTTCCTCACTTTCGTTTGTTCTTTAAATCTATAACTCATTTTTGTTTTTTCCTTTCTATAAAAAACCAATGGTTTCTCTCGTTATATCGCTTGTCATCAAAATGTTTATTCAGTATAGTCCTCTCGTAGATTTCGTGCTATAATCGCTCTTTTGGCTATTTCTTTTGCATCATCTACATTAAGAGCCACTACTCTCACACAGTCACTCCCAAATCTTTGACAAAATTCAAAGTCTCCAACCTTGTCGGATTTGCTTATTCTATCAAAAATGCAAATCCTACCCAAAAACAGCAAACGAATCAAGCAAAAATTCATCAGTAAAACAAAATTTGTTAATGAAAAAAAATAAATTTATCAACAAAAAACAAATTCGTCAATAAAAATTCATCAATTTCCCTTAAATTCAAAGCGATTTTAGTAAAATTTCTCCAAAATTTCATAAGCCGTGTTGCGTTTAGCGGGCTTTTCGCCAAGTGAGCGAATAAGGCGTATCATCTCATCTTGATTCATCTTGTAGCTCGCACCCGCTGCGCTTACGACATTTTCCTCCATCATCGTGCTGCCTAAATCATTTGCGCCAAAACGCAAGGCTAACTGCCCGATGAGCGAGCCTTGCGTTACCCACGAACTTTGCAAATTCAAAAAGTTGTCAAGGTAGAGCCTTGCCACCGCTAAAAGGCGCAAATAGCGATTTGAGCTTTGTTTTTTGATTTCGGGGTGCTTTTGTTTGAGTTTTGTGTTCGCGCTTTGAAAGCTCCACAAAATAAAGGCACGAAAGCCGCCCGTTTCGTCCTGCAAAGAGCGCAAATGCTCAAAATGTTCGATTAACTCTTCATCGCTTTCAACCGTGCCAAACATCATTGTCGCCGTGCTTTTCATACCGATTTTGTGCGCTTCTTTATGCACTTTGAGCCAAGTTTGCGTGTCGCACTTGTGCGGGGCGATTTCATCGCGCACCCTATCGCTTAGCACCTCAGCACCAGCGCCCGGGATTGAAAAAAGCCCCTTTGCTTGTAGTCTTTGCAAAACTTCTTTTATGGAAATCTTGGAAATTTTAGCTATGTAGGCTATCTCAACCGCTGAAAAGCCGTGTATAGTGATATTTGGATAATGCGTGGCTATCCACTCAACCAACTCTTCATACCACTCGATTTTCAGCTTTGGATTCACGCCGCCTTGAAAGAGAATTTGCGTGCCACCTATGCTTTCAAGCTCCTCTATCTTTTGCCCTATCTTTTCAAAGGGCAGTGTGTAGGCGTCCTCATCTTTTGCGTGGCGGTAAAAGGCGCAAAAATCGCAGTCTATACAGCACACATTTGTGTAGTTTATGTTTCTATCGACCACAAAAGTGGTGATTTTTTCAGGGTGTAGGGCAAGTTTTTTTTGATACGCCATCTCGCCAAGCTCGTATAAACTAGCATTTTGCAGTAAATTTAATGCTTCTTTTTTGTCTAATCTTTCGCTCATTTTCTGCCTTTTTTAAATTTTTTGTGCTTTTTTTGTGAAAATTCACAGCCTTTTTTTTGAAAATCACATTCAATTTTTAGCTGAAAACAAACTTAAAAAATTTAAGTTTTTCACAAACAAAAAGCTGAATTTTACGCTCAAATTCATCGCACAAAGTGTAAATTTAAGCCCAAAATTCAGCTTTCTTTCACTATAACCTTATCCAAATCCCTAAAATAAAACGCATTTGTGCCGTCTTTATACTCATAATCAAGCCTCATTTTGTGCGCTTCTAAAATGGTATTGACTATGTAAAGCCCCAGCCCAAAGCTGTCTTTTTGGTTGCCGCCTTGCGTGAAAGCCTGCGTGTAGTATTCTAACCTTTGGTTGAGTTCCTTGCCCTTGTTTTTAAAACAGATGAAGTTGTGATTTATGTGAATTTGCACGAAAGTGTCCTCAGAGTGCTTTAAGCCGTTGTCTATCATATTTTTAATCGCCGTTGTAAAAAGCTTAAAATCCACATTGACAAAAAAGATTTCCTCCATACAAATTTGAATGTTAGTATCATCGTTCATCGCTATTTCTTTTGCCTCGTCCATTATGTCCAAAATGTTGTATTTCTTGCGGTTGATAAAGGTTGCCCCGCTTGTGATTTGTTCAATAGCCGCAAATTCGTTGATAAGCGTTTCAAGCCTTGTGAAAGTGCTGACAAGCCGTTCTTTGTATTTGTTGTTCGCGTCTATCATTTCAAGGGTTATCAGTCCTTTTGTGATAGGCGTTTTCAGTTCGTGCATAATGTTGCGTATGAAAAACTGCCGTGATTGATTGAGCTTTTTTATCTGCGTAATCGCCTTGTAAAAGGCGCTTGCCACTTGTGAAATTTCATCATTGCCATCGCTTATGTCGCGCACTTCATCAAGCTTGTTTTTGGCAAATTTATCGATTTCTTTTTTTAAGGCTGTGAGCGGACGGAGCTTGCGGATAACGAAAATATAAAGCACAAAATAAAGCAAAATGATACTCACGGCAAGAATTTTAATGTTAAAATAACGATAGCTTTGATAATCCTCGTCATTGTAAAGATAAAGTTTGCCATTATGCACGATTTTAAGGTAGTTGTCGCGCTCATAAGAGATGATTTCGATTTGTCCTGTGTTGGTTACGACTTTTGCCAGCACTTCGCCGCGAAAGATAACCTTGCGAATCTCGCTCAGCTTGGTAACAAGCGGCATTTTATAATTTTGTGTTTGCTCGTTGAATTCTTTTTCGTTAATAATGCCATTAAGATAAAGCATTCTGGCATTAGCAATCAGCGAGTATTTAGAATTTAACTCGTTGGTATAATTTTGCTGGTCATATTCTATAAGCCACAAAAACGCCAAAATCGCACCAAGTATGGCAAAGATAAATATAAAGGTTATGGTGAAAAAAATAGATGACTTACTCATTGAGTGAGCTTATAACCTATGCCACGAATGGAATGAATGTATTTTGGGGTTTTGGGGTCATCGCCCATTTTTTGCCTGATGCGACTGATGATGACATCGATGCTTTTGTTTGAGCTGTCCTCGCTAATGCTCGTGCAGTTATACACAAGCTCTTCGCGGCTTACCACGCCGCCTTCTTTTTTGATTAAGTAGCTTAAAATGTCAAATTCAGCATTTGTCAAAATCACCTCTTTGCCTTTCATCGTGATGATATGCTTATACTGGTCATACACTAAGTCTTTCACCGCCTCAGCTAGGGCTTTTTTCGTGGTGTTGATACGGCGCAAATGGCTTTTTATGCGAGCTTGCAACTCTTTTGGGTTGTAAGGCTTTGGCAGATAATCATCAGCACCAAGTTCAAGGGCATTTACCTTGTCGGTAATGTCGCTTCTCGCGCTTGAAATGATAATGGGCGTGTCGTATTTCTTGCGAATTTCCTCGCACACTTCAAGCCCGTCAAGCCCGGGCAAAGTCAAATCCAAAATGATGAGCTGATACTCTTTTAAAGCAAGCTTTGAAAGCCCTATATAAGGCTCTCTGGCTATATCAACTTTCATATCAAACTTTTCCAAATACTCCGCGATGATTTCGGCTAATTCCTCATCGTCCTCTATCATTAGGATATTTACGGGCTTTTGTTCAAGGTCCATTTTGTCCATATCTTTCCTTTCATAAATTTTTAAGCCTCATTTGGCTTGAATTTAAGCCTTTGGGGCTAAAATTCACGCTTTCAATGTGAATTTCGCCCTTAAAATTTAAACTTTGGCTTAAATTTCGCCTTAAAATTTAGCTCTCATACAATTTTAAACTAAAAATTTCAACAAAAAGAAAACTTGTCAAATTTCCTTGTCAAGTTTTCTTTTTTGTGTGAAAATTTCGTCATTTCAGCACCAAAAGTTGAGCGTAGCCGTTTCGATACACCCAAATTTTCGTAAAACTTTTCGAGCGATTTTGCTTCAAAATTTGGCTTAAATGCTGCAAATTTTTGATTTCTTCTTGCTCCACGCCGATGATGATATCGCCTTGTTCAAAGCCCGCTTTTTGCGCTTTTGAGCCGTCTTTTACGCTCACCACTAGCACGCCGTTTATATTGCTCGGTATCCTTGAATTTCGCCCTTTTTCCAAGTCTTTAAGCTCCAAGCCCTCGATGAGTCCAGCCTCGCTCACGGCTGCTGTGTCGCCTTTTAGCACCAAACTCGTGCTTTTGCTCACCCTGTCGCGCTCGTAGATGATGATGACTTTTTTGCCCGGCTCCAAGCCGCCTATGTAGTTTTTCAAATCGCTCGCGCCTTTTATGTTTTTGTTATTGACTTTTAGGATTAAATCCCCGCGTTTAAGCCCTGCTAGCTCGGCTGATGAGCCTTTTTCGACATTTGTGATGAGCGCGCCCTCGCTGTTTTCATAAGCTGCTTTTACCTCGCTTGTCAAATCGCTTATCGTTACGCCCAAAAAGCCCCGCTCTATCTTGCCCTTTTCCACAAGCCTTCTGGCAATGTCCTTTGCCATATTTGCAGGTATGGCAAAGCCTATGCCGTTGTTTCCGCCGCTTCTGCTTAAAATGGCTGAATTTATCCCTACAAGCGCGCCACGACTATCCACAAGCGCACCGCCTGAATTTCCGGGGTTTATGGACGCGTCAGTTTGTATGAAATTTTCATACTGATTTAGCCCTATGTTGTTTTTATTAAGGGCTGAGATGATACCGCTTGTTACGCTAAGCCCCACGCCAAAGGGGTTGCCGATGGCAAAGACTATGTCGCCTTCAAGCAGCTCGTCAGAGTTTGCAAAGCTCACGGCGGCAAGGTTTTTCGCCTCGATTTTTATCACGGCTAAATCAGTTTTCGGGTCTGTGCCGATGACTTTTGCCTTGTATTCGGTGTTTGAGCCGATTAAATTTACCACAATAGCGTCCATATCCTCGACAACGTGGTTGTTTGTGATGATATAGCCGTCATTTGAGATAATCACGCCCGAGCCAAGCGACTTGACAACTTGCTTGTTGCCGCCTTGTTGCCTGTGTCCGTCCCCAAAGAAATGCCTAAAATACGGGTCGTTGAAAAACTCATCAAAGGGCGTAGCCGCTCGCGTGATGGTTTTTGAAGTGGAGATATTTACCACCGACTTTTTCACATCTTTAATCGCCTCAGCGTAAGAAAGAATGGTGTTTTTGTTTATGCTCGCATCGCTTCTTGCCACGCCTGTGGGCGCTTGCTTTATGCTGATACTTGCCGCACACGCAAAGCAGGCGAGCAAAGCCATACACAATACTTTTTTCATCGTTTGTCCTTTAAAATTTAGTTTGCGACAAAAGTATAAATTCAAAATCTTGCCAAAGCGTTAATGCAGAGTTGCTACTTGGTTAATGAGAAAATTTCGCCTTAAAATCTTACTTTGAGCAAAAATTTTCATCATCAAGGCTTAAAATTCAAGTTTTAAGCCTGAATTTTTCGCAAAAAGCTCGATTTATGGGGCTTTTTACGCAGGTGTCATAAATTTTTGAATTTTAGCCAAAAAGCCCTTTTTCAAGGCTTTTGAGCTGAAAACTTCTGCGATGAATGCTGCTTAATCCATACTTTCGTATGGCTTCTATGTGCGCCTTGCTCGCATAGCCCTTGTGTGCGGGGAAATCATAGCGCGCAAAGTCCGTTTTAAAGGCTTTATCAAACTCAGCATTAAAGCCGCTCATCAGCGTGTCGCGGCTTGTCTTAGCTAAAATGCTCGCCGCACCCACTTGCACCACTTTGCTGTCGGCTTTTACCAAAGTTTTTATACCGCTAACGCCGAAATTTACATTGCCATCATACAAAAACTCACTCGTTACGCCCGCAAAATGAGCCTTTACGATGAGCAAAGCCGTCCGCAAACACCAGCTCAAACCCATTTCATCGATTTGAGTGTGCGAAAAGCTCATTATAAGATAGCTTGCGTTTGCTTTGATTTGCTTGCAAAGCTCAGCCCGCCTTTTGCCGCTCAAAGCCTTTGAGTCCTTAACGCCCTTTATATCGCATTTCAAAAGACAGGCAGCCACCGCCAAAGGTCCAGCCAAAGCCCCACGCCCCGCTTCATCTATACCCACAACGCTGTGTATGTCATAGCTCATTTTGCACCTTAAATTTTTTGACATTATAGCGTGTAAAGTTGAATTTATAGTGGATAAGGGTTTTTGGGATTTGTAAATTTAGGATTTATCGAAGTTGCTTTGTGCGATTTTGCTGAATTCATCGCCCGCAAAAAGCTCACTCAAAGGCACATTTAAAGCCTTTGCGAGCTTGTATATATGCTCCAAATTAAAATGCTTGCCATACCTGTTGCACTCGCAGTTTGAGTAAAAGGCTACTGATTTGATGCCGATTTCTAGGGCGAGTTCGAGCTGACTTATGCCGCGCTCTTCGCGCAGACGGCGCACCTTTGCCGACACGCTTTCATAAAAACGCGCGATTTCATAATCATCGGCGTTGCTAAAATTTTCGTTTTTGTATGTCATCAAACATTTATCCTATGGGATATTTTGTTTGATAGCTTACAAAGATACAATACATTTTTACATACCCTATGGGGTAAATTTCACAAACAAGGAGAAACTATGGATACAGCTTCCATAATGACGATGTTGCAGGATAAACTGCCAAAAGACCCAGCAAGCGTAATGGCTTTGCGTGAAAAGCTTGATAAAACAAGCGAAGCAAAAAAGGACGAGTTGATGAAAAACTTACCTTTTCTCAATCTTAAAAGCCCTGCGCTTGTGTTTTGGGTAGG
The DNA here is from genome assembly GCA_900539255.1 of uncultured Campylobacter sp. Lineage (GTDB taxonomy): Bacteria > Campylobacterota > Campylobacteria > Campylobacterales > Campylobacteraceae > Campylobacter_D. The sequence continues at coordinate 45,317 of UQBJ01000016.1, forward strand.
TGCTTTTTTGTTTGGTTGGATTGGCTTAGGCAGGTTTATGATAGGCGATAAACTTCACGGCGGACTTCGCTTAGGGATGCTTATCTTGTGTATAATTGTAGATATTGCTGGAATGAGCGTTATAGCACGAGGATTAGGCTCTTGGTTTCTTATTTGGCAAATTGTAGATTTGTTTTTCATCGGCAAAAAGACACGAAAAAAGAACCTTGACAAAATTTTGCAAGCCTTATAGCAAACAAAGGATAGCAAATGAATTATTTTATCGTAGTGCGTAATGACAAAGAAAGTCCTTACAGCAAAGATAAGCTCAAAGACACAAAAACTGAGCTTTGGAGCAATGCCAGCGACAAAAGCGAAAGCGAGCCACGAAAACACGGCGAAGTGTATGAGGCGATTCAAAAAGGCGATTTAATGCTTTGTTATTCGGGCAAGGACAAAAGCATTTGCGCGATTTTAGAGGCAGGAGACAAGATAAATGAGGGCGTTATCTTAAAATTCAAAGATAGCCTAAATGTCTCCATTGACACCATAAAAGATGGGCAAATTTATCAGCAAATTTTAGCTTTATCGCCTGATAAATACTCGCCCTTTACCCAAGATAAGAGCAACATTTTTTACGGCACTTATTTTAAAAGCACAAAAAAGCAGTTTTGGCACATTTGCGCCTTAACTCAAAACTAAATTTGAAAGGATAGATGATGAAAAAAGTATTTACGCTAGTAAGTATGATTTTAGCCTTTGGACTAATGGGTTGTGGGGATTCAAACGAGTCCAAAAACGAGAGCGCGAAAAGCGAGGTTTCGCAAAGCAAGCAAAGTAAAAGTGGTGATAATATAGCCGTGCAAAATATAAGGCAAGATGAGCCAACAAACAAAGGCTTTGAGCCAGAGCCACTATGTGAGAAAATCGATAGAAGCGAATTGCTATGGTTATCGAATGATAGTAGCGGACGCATATTAAGAGTTGCTTTTGGAATAGATACTTTCAATATGACACCACAACAAATACAGGATTTACTCTTGTCTCATTTGGGAGCTAATGGCTATTTTATGGGTATAAAACGAAATAGCAAGGAAAGCTTATGTGCCTATACGCTCACTTTTGATTATCTTAAAACCGAAATTACGGAAGATGAGTTATTAAGATTTGAGCAATTTTTAGCCCAAAATCAATTTTATTCTCAATATGAGCAAAGCGAGGGAAGTAAGAATATGTTTTTAAATATCTACAAATTTCTCAAATATAATAATAAAATAGAGGAAATGTATCAAAGAGACTACGATTATTTTAAAGATATTCTAATAATAGGGGATCGGGAACATCTTGAAAGAATTGCCATTCAACACATATACCTTAAAAGAATGGTGCTTGGTGTTTTTCAGAAAGATAAAGTATATGGACTTCCATCTATTAGAGTAACTGAAATGGAAGCCGAATTAGCAAATATCATCGACAAATGCCCCGAAAAACCCGAAGCAGACTTTGAGGATTACTGCAAAATCAGAGATGGCAAAGAGTTTAAAGCTATAATCGCTTGGGTAAAATCAGTAAATGAGGGCAAGGGGCAAAGAAGTGAAGTGTTGAGTTTTAGTAAAAATACTCTACAATCAAATGTGGCTGAAAGCACCACAAATTCAAGCCAAAATTCAGCTGCACCAAGTGTGGCTAGTGTAAGCGACAAGCTGCCAAGCATAAAGCTAGCGACAAAAGATGACTATGTGAATTTACGCAAAGCCCCAAGTGGCGAGATTTTAACGCCGATTTATAAAAAGGACTTTGACAAAATCACCATAAAAAAGCTTGACGGAGGCAACGATAAATGGCTCAAAGTGCTTTATTTCCCGCCAAATGAGACAGATGAAAGCAAAGCCATAACAGGCTATATCCACAACTCCCAAATCGCCAAATAACAAGCCTTGCTATCAAAACGCCCGCTTTTTAGCGGGCTTTGTTTTTTGCTTTTCTTTAAAAGAGCATTTTTTGCTTTTGTAAGCGCTTTAAATGAGAGTGCTTTTTATCTTTGCTTTTTTAAAAAATGTTTTTTGTCATACTGAGCGCAGCGAAGTATCCATAAAATCAAAGCGTATCTTAAATTTCTTTGGATTTTTCGCTTTCTAGCGAAAGCTCAAAATGACAATGCCCTTGTCATACTGAGCGATAGCGAAGTATCCATACAAAAAACGGAGAGTGGATTGCTGAATTTATGGATTTTTCG
>UQBJ01000017.1 GCA_900539255.1 uncultured Campylobacter sp.
GCGTGGCAATCCACGAATTTAAACGCAAATTTACCTTTGGATTGCCACGAATTTGTGCGCTCACGCTTTGCAAATTCTCGCAATGACAAAGTCCTTGTCATACTGAGCGAAACAAAGTGTAGCGAAGTATCCATCAATCAAGGCTAGTATCTTAAATGTTTGCTGTGGCTTGCTTGCCGTTTTTTGAAATAAACGGCTTGCAATGATGGCGCATTTTGCAAATTTTTGCAAGAGAAACAAACAAGCTACAAATCAACACTTTTTAAAAAAATAAAAAGCCATTTTATCACAAAAATGTAAGTTATAAAGCCAAATTTACTTTATACACCGACCGCTGCTGCATTGATTAAGCGTGCTTGCTCGTGGTAGTGCGGCATTGCCTCTTCTGTCCTCGCCAAAGCCACCGCAATCTTGAAAAGACAAGGCACTTGCAAAGGGCAGGTTAAAAGGCTCTCTCACTTCTATAAACGCAAGTGCCACAAGATTTAATGGCGAGCCTGTGAGCCTCATCGTAAAGCGCTCTTGTAGCTCTTGTGGCGTAGTGGCTAGCTGTGTGTAAGCGCGCAAGCTATTTAAAGAAATGCCACGAATGTTGGTGGGAATGACTATAAAGCCCGTTGCTGCGCGAATCGTTACCACAGCGTGTCCGCGAATGTCGCGCGTTTCTGGCACATAGCGCATAAGCACGGTAAAATACATAGCCCCCGGTTGCGCGACATTAAAGATATTGCTTAACAAAGCGTTGATTTCTCGCGTAGTGCTGGCTGATGCGATGAGATTCCATTCATATTGCGGTAGCATTGAGATAGAGCTTGCAAAGGCGACCTCCACAGTGTTTGTGAAAATCTCCGTGTGTCCGATGAGATTTGTCCTACCATAATAATCCACAATATCACTCAGCGTGTCATAAAGCAAGGGGTTGCGGTTTTGAAAGCTAGTAAATGGGTTTGTGTTTGGCACAGCATCGAAAAAATAGCCCCCGCCCAAAGGTGGGCTGTTGTGATAGTGCATAAATTCAGCGATGATTTGATAGCTGTGCAGCATACAAGTGCCGCAAATGCCTGTGCGAGTGGCTAAGGCTTCATCGTTGGTTGTGCCTATGATTTGAAGCAGTCTTGCAACCCAAGCACTGAGATTAAAATCAAGTGGGAGTTGCAAGGTAGACTTGTTTAAATTCGCGCCTGAATTTGCGCCCAAATTTCCGTTAGAATTTACATTAAAATTTGCGTTTAAATTCACAGCATCAGCATTTTTAACAAAGGTTTCAAAGTCCTTTGAAATGGCTTTTGTGTTGATAGTATTTATCGCATTTTGCAATTTAAATTCCAAAGAATTGGCGTGCAATAAAGGCGCATTTGCATAGCCTAAATTTGCGTTGCTTGTATCAGCCGTGCTAAAAGCATTGTGCGGGTAAGCTTCATCAAGCAAGGCGTTGTTTGGGGCTAAATTTAAAGGACTTGTGCTTTGATTTGCGCTTTGAATTTGACTTTTCGCACAACCATTAAAAGCTAAAAGAGCAAAGCCAGCAAAAAGCACAGCGCGCAATAAAGGCGCATTTTTTAGGCATTTTAAAGTAAAATTTTTCATCATCTACCTCCACCCGGTGCTGGGCAAAAGGGCAGATTGTCGCCCTCATTTGCGCTGATAAGTCGCAGCCAATTTTGAAATTCAGTAGTGGTTAAAAACTCCGAGCTTGCTTCATTTGCGACATCTTTTTGCATATAAGACGGCTTTACCACATAAGGCACGCCCCAATGAGTGCCATAGTGCGTAAGGCGCAAGTAGTTGCCATTTGCGTCCTTAATGGCTAGCTTTTTGTTGCCGATTAAAATAGGCTTGAAAAAGGCTCGGTTTTTGGGCGGAGGCGTGGTGTCATCGCATTTGCCCCACTCTACCCAATCCCAATCTCCGCCATTTAAATTTGAATACATACAATTTAATCTCGGCACAAAGGCATCATAGCTTGCGATATGTCCGCGCTCTAAATCATAATACATAGCCGTTCTTGTCGTGGTTGAGCTGCCGTTTGAAACATAATAAGCCGTTTGTGAATTCTTTGTCTGCCAAAACAGAAAAAAGCCAAATGTAAGCGTCTCAGCAGGAGCCACAGTCGCTTCCCACTCTCTCATCGCGCTATCTAAAATATGCTCATTATAGCTCTCATCGCCTAGCCACGCAGCATAAAGAAAATCCCCGTCATCTTTAATGCTATACCTGTCATCATAGCTCCAAAACTGCCCGTTTTTGATTTTCCACTGCTGGCGTTCATCATTTACCACGCAAGGGCTAAGGTAAAGCATATCCACTTCCCTTTCGCTACGATACACAGAAGTAGGCGCGGTTATGCAAATCCAAGTGTTGTTGATTTTGTAAGCTAGGCGCGACAAGACATCATAGCGAGCGTTAAGCGCTTCGCCGCGAGAGCAGCTGATAAGGGCTAGATAAGAATAATTTTGAGCAGAAGCTGAAAACTGCGGGGCGTAGCACCATTTAGCATTGCCTTGCACGCGCACGGCTATGGGCGTGTCTTTTGGTGTGTCTGGGGACACTTGGCGTGGGCTTTGGGCTGAGTTTTGCACGCGTGGGGATTGAGTTAAGATAGCTTGCGTGAAATTTTCTTGTGTGGCTTGATTTAAGGGTGTTTGTTTAGGATTTTCTTGCGCGAAATTTTGGGCTTGATTAGGGGATTTGCCGCCGCAAGCACTGAAAACAAGCACTATCACGCAAAGCATAAGCACTCTCATAAGCTTTTTCCTTTGAATTTTTAATTTTTTTGTTTCTTTAAGTCTTGCATTGTAACAAAATTTTAGTTTCTTTGCAAGCACAAAATGAAATTTTTTGCAAATTTATCTAAATTTGGCAAAAATCTTACAAAACAGCACCTTGAAAAAGCCCTTTTTTGTTGCGTTTTATCGCAGCTTGCTGATAAGGTTTTTATGCTTTTAAATTTAGCCCTTTGCTCCAAAATTTAAGCTTTTTAATCATTTTCGTCCATTTTTTAGTGAATTTATTTGTGCCTTTTCTTTGCACCAAAGTGATGAATTTAGCCACATTGAGCGCATCTTTGCTTAAATTTAGCCCCGCTTTAATGCGGTGTTGATAGCTTGCTAAATGCTGTCCAACCCCACGCCGAAACGCCAAATCCGCACCTTGCGAAAAGATATAATCAAAAAATTCAAAAATTTTCTTTTCGTAAAATTCGTTTGGATTGAAATTAACCTTAAAATTCAAATTTTACGACAACTTTATCGTCTGGCGTGCGGAAAAAAAGCGAAATGTTACTAAATTTTGCACTATGCCAAAAAATATCATAAAGATAGTAAAAGAGCTTCCGCCATAGCTAAAAAAGGGCAACGGTATGCCCACAACGGGCGCAAAGCCTATCGTCATCGAAACATTGACGGCAGCATAGATGAAAATAAACAGCCCCACAGCATTTACAGCCACTCGCGCGAAATAATCCCCCCTAAGTTTGCGGTTTAGACTCAAAAGATGAAAAATCAACAGCATATACAAAAATAGCACCAAAGCCCCGCCCACAAAGCCAAAGCGCTCTATCGTGTAGGCAAAGATAAAATCGCTCGTGGATATAGGCAGGAATTTAAAGTGCGTTTGCGTGGCTTCTTCGTGCGCCTTGCCCCTTAAACCGCCGTTACCGATGGCGATGATGGATTGCTGCACTTGATAGCTTGGCTTTTCGGACAAAAAATCGTGTATGCGCTGCTTTTGGTAGGGCTTTAAAAGGTTCGCATACACGAGCGGAGAGCTTATAGCCACGACTAGAAAGATACTCAGCCAAATTTTGTAATTTACCCCGATGATAAAAAGCGTCCCAAAGCCCACGATGAAAAGCACAGTAGCTGAGCCTAAATCAGGCTCACTAGCGATGAGAAAAAAGGGCAAAAGTATGTAAAAACTGAGTTTGCAAAAGTCTTTGAGCTTGTAGCCGTTTTTTGGCGGCGGTTTGCGGTAGATGAGATAAGCCAGCATTAGGATAAATGAAGGTTTGAAAATCTCACTTGGCTGCAAAGTAAAGTGAGTAAAGGGTATTTCAAGCCAGCGTTTCGCTCCAAGCCTTTCTACACCGAAGATATCCACGCTTAAAAGCAAGGCGATATTTATCCAGTAGAGAAAGGGTATGAGCCACGCAAGCTTGCGGATAGGCAGCAAGAAAAACAAAAGCCACGCCAAAAAGCCTACTATGGTATAGATGAGCTGCTTTTCGCCCAAAAAGGTGTTCGCCTCCCACACCAGCACGAGCGAGATAGCGCAAATAGGGACTACCAAAACAACCTGCACGAAGTCAAAATGCGTGAAAATGCGCTTGTCTATACTTATCACGGGCAACTTTCTTGTGAAATTTAAAGGGGCATTATAGCAAAAAAAGCCACAAATTCGCTAAATTTTAGGCAAAATTGAGTGAATTTAAGCGGATTTGCCTTGTCGTGTGGGTTTGGAGCGAGTTTGGTTTTGCTATACTGACTTGCCTTGCTGATTTATTTTTTGTCATACTGACTTTAAATAAAAAAATATCTTAAATTTTGTCATACTGAACTTTGCGTAGCAAAGTGAAGTATCCATAAATTCAAAGTGTATCTTAAATTTCTTTGGATTTTTCGCTGTGTCTTATGCCTTGCAACCCGTTGGGTCGCTTTGTGCTAACGCACTACGCTCAAAATGACAAAGGTTTGTTTGTCATACTGACTTGTTTTGAGAGCAAAGCCCGAAGTATCCACTTTTTAAAACTCCGCTTTGAAACCCAGACCTCATTTTTCAACAAAAACCCAAAACGCCAGCTTAAATCATAACAATCTAGCTCAAATCCCCATTTTGCCAAACAAAAACCAAATTTCACACATTTGTAGAAAATTTAAAATTTTTTAAGCATTTTTTGCTATAATGCCTAAAAATTTTACGCTACCAAAGGAAAATTGATGAAAGATTTGTTTTTGTTTAGCTCATTTATCGATGGAAGCCACGAGTTTGCCTACTTTTTTCACCTAGCACTTGTCGCTATCATCGCTGTTATCATCGCTAAAACGGCGACAAAGTCTATGCAGCTCGTGCCGCGCGGCATTCAAAACATAGCAGAGGCTTATTTGGAGGGCGTTGTGAGTATGGGGCGCGACACGATGGGAAGCGAAGAGCTTGCCCGCAAATACCTGCCACTTGTCGCTACCATCGGTTTCATCGTGTTTTTCAGCAACATTATCGGCATTATACCCGGCTTTGAAGCCCCCACAGCCAGCCTAAATCTCACGGCGACTATGGCTATCATCGTTTTTGTGTATTATCACTTTGAGGGTATCCGCTTGCAAGGGGTTTTGCAGTATTTCAAGCACTTTATGGGACCTGTGCCTGTGCTTGCCCCGCTTATGTTTCCCATCGAGGTTGTGTCGCATTTTTCGCGTGTCATCTCGCTTTCTTTTCGGCTTTTTGGCAACATTAAAGGCGATGATTTGTTTTTGGGCGTGGTGCTTGCGCTTGTGCCGTGGGTTGCGCCGCTTCCTGCTTATGTGCTGCTTACCTTTATGGCGTTTTTGCAAACCTTTATTTTTATGATTTTAACCTATGTGTATTTGGCTGGTGCTACGGCTATTAGCGAGGGACATTAAGCAAATTTTGGCTGAATTTTAGGCATTTGGCGCGAAAATTTACGGATTCGCAAAGGAACATAGGCTTTTGAGAGTGATTTATTTTTATGAGTTTTTAAAGGGCGTCTCATTTGCGCTTTTGATTTTTGGGGCTTGGCATTTGTTTGAGGCGAGCGAATCGCTTGTATATCTTGTTTTGGGTGCTATGCCGGGCTTTGTGCTGTTGCTTCTGAGCTTTTTGCTTGTTGAAAATGCGGAGTTAAAGCAAAAGCAAGGCTAAATTTAGCATTTAGCAAAGGACAAAGATGAACGACACAAACGCCCTTGAAACCGAGCGGCAGCTTATTTTCAAAAGGCTGAAAATTTTGAAATTTTTAAGCCTCATAGAAAGCCTTATCGCCTTATATCTTGCCTTTGTGCTGAGCAAAGACGCCATAATCTCCCTTGCCATAGCCGTTTTCGTGGGCGTGTTTTTTTACCGCTTTTTATCACGCAGGCTTTTAGCGAGGCAAAATGCGCTTGAAAGCGAGTTTTTAGGGGCATTTTTGGCAAGGCATAAGGCTAAATTTAAAGGCGGAAAGCTTGATGAAAGCGCGTTGCAAAGGCTTGCCTTGCCTTTTGAGCAGATAAAAACGAGCGCGGGTGTGGAGTTTTCGCACTTTGCACTTTATGACATAAGTTTTAAAAACGCAAGCGGCGGAGCCTTTATCGGTATTTTGCTCGCTCTTAAAAATGCCAAATTTAAAGCAGATTTACCAAGCCTTGATGAAAACGCCCTTTTTGAAAGGCTAAACCACACGAACTTTGACACGCAAAGGCTCTTTGTAAAAGGCGAATTTGCTTTGATTGCAAGCCTAAAAAATCCTTTTTTCATCAGCCCAAAGCTGAATTTAGAGCAAAATTTAGCCCAAATGAACGCGAATTTAGCTAAAATGCAAGCCTTAATTGCCTAAAAACAAAAGAAAATTCAACGAAAATCGTTTGAGAATTTAAATTTAAAAATTTAAAAACCGCAAAAAAATTTCACGCTAAATTTAAATCTTTTGTAAAAAGCATTTGATTTAAGCCAAGCGCACTACAAAAATTTTACGCCAAATTCTCGCTAAATAACGCTAAAATTCAAGCGTGCCCTTGCTATAAAGCATAACAAAAGCCTTGAAATTCAAAGAAATCCAGCCTTTGCGCTGAATTTCTTTGTGTTTTAGCCTATAAATAGCTATTTGTGCTTTCGCCACTTCTTTGAGTGCGAGAATACCAGCGTTCTGTAACGACATTGTTCTCATCAAAGCCTATGTAAAGGGCTTTTAACTCCAAGTCAGTATCCACGCTCATAAAATTGCCCGCAAAGGGTATGTAGCGTTTCAGGCTGTTTGTCTTGCGTGTCGTGTAAGAATACGCAATCAAATTCGTGGTTTTGGGGTTGCTTATCTTGTAGCTTTCATCATCAGCCTCGCCCAAGTTGTCATCTTGTAGGCTTCTTATGGTGTTGGCTAAACCGCCAGCTTTCCCTTGTTTGAGCGAGTGGTCGCGCTCCACGCGCTCCACGCTTACCTTGCCAAAGTTTTTGTTTGGCTCGCCATACATCGCATAGACTTCTCTTTTGGTCGTTTTGCCTACGATGATTGAGTCAATCAGCTCAAATTCACTCTTTTGAGCGATGATTTTGTTGCCTGTGGTCTTTGTCGAGCAAGCTGCAAAAGCAAAAACCGACACCAAGATAACCCCTAGCATACTTAACTTTGAAAATAATTTCATCGTTAATCCTTTCAAATAAAATAAGCGTATATTATAATGCCCCCCCCCCTTAAAGTAAGCTTAAAAAGAACAAAAATTTTGAAAAAATTTGCAAATTTTTGAAAAATTGTGAAATTTTGGACGAAAATTTAAAAAAATTTTAAATTTATTGATAAAAACGCAAAAATACGAATAAAATTTAAATGCTTTGTATTTTGTAATCCATTCTTTATTTTTGTATGGATATTTCGGCTAACGCCCTAGTATGACGAAGGATTTGCAGTTTACTTTGTCATAATGAGCTTTTTACAAAAAAAGTAACCAAGCCACTTGCAAGGTGCAAAACAAAGCATTTTAAGCAAAAATCTTTGATTTTACAAGGTTTTAAGCTCGTTTGCTTTGCGCAAAATGCCTAAAATTCACATTTTGTCCCTACTAAATTTCGTAGTGATTTGCACGCCACCGCTTGTTTCTTTTAGCTCAAAAAAATACTCCCCGCCGCCCCAGCACTCGCGCTCGATGACAAGCCTTGTGCCGTCGCGCCATACATAGGTGTTTTTGTGATGATTGAAGTCCTTAAAGGGCGTTATGGTGGGCTTTAAGCCAAGACAAGCACAGCCATCAGCGTCATTTGGGCTATTTAAATCGCTCTCATCAACGATAGCGTGGATTTTAGCGAGCTTTTCGTAGCTTTGCAAGATACTCGCGCCCTTGTCAAACGCCACAAATACGCCCTTATACTCATCATAAGCATTTTGCACCGCGCTAAATTCAAGCCTTTGTGTGTCGCTCACGCGCAAGGCATTGTCCCCAAACGCCACAGCGCAGCACAAAAGAGCAAAAAGAAGTTTTTTCATCGTTTGTGTCCTTGATTGAGCCAAATTTTACTCTCATTTTTCAGCAAATTCACGCAAAATGCGCCCAAAGAAAAAGCCTGCACTCACTCATCTCCCAAACTTGGCGACATTTCTAAAATTTTCCACGGCAAGCCCTGTTTGTTTAACTCGTCCATAAAGGGCTTTGCGTCAAATTCTTCCATATTTTTCACACCCGCACCTCTCCAAATGCCCTTTGCTACGAGCTTTGCGCCTATCATCGCTGGCACGCCTGTGGTGTAGCTCACCGCTTGCGCGCCCGTTTCAGTAAAGCACTCTTCGTGCTTGCAGACATTGTAGATATACACTTGCCTTTGCTTGCCGTCCTTTACACCGCGAATCACGCAACCTATGTTCGTGTAGCCCTTTGTGCGCACTCCAAGGCTTGCAGGGTCTGGCAAAAGCGTCTTTAAAAACTCTATCGGCACTATCTCGCGCCCTTGATGAAGCACGGGTTTGATGCCTAGCATTCCGACATTTTCAAGGCATTTCATATGCGTGAGATAACTTTGCGAAAAGGTCATAAAAAAGCGAATTCGCCTAAGCCCGCGAATGTTTTTCACCAAACTTTCAAGCTCTTCGTGATAAAGCAAATAGCTGTCCTTTACCCCAACTTCTGGGTAATCCCACTCCATTTTTACTGAAACGGGCGCGGTTTCAATCCACTCGCCATCTTGCCAAAAACGCCCCTTTGCGCTCACTTCACGCAAGTTTATTTCGGGGTTAAAATTTGTCGCAAAGGCGTAGCCGTGGTCGCCAGCGTTGCAATCAAGTATGTCGATGAAATGAATCTCATCAAAGAGATTTTGCTGAGCGTAAGCGCAAAAAACATTTGTAACACCAGGGTCAAAACCGCTTCCCAAAAGCCCTAAAATTCCAGCTTTTTTGAATTTTTCGTCCCGCGCCCATTGCTCTTTATACTCAAATTTAGCCACATCAGGATGCTCGTAATTTGCCGTGTCGATGTAAGGAATTTTCGCCTCTACGCAAGCGTCCATTAGTGTCAAATCTTGGTAAGGCAAGGCGACATTTAAAAGCAAATCCGCCTTTATGTCGCTTGCAAGCCTTGCTACTGCCTTGCTATCATCAGCGTCAATTTGAGCTGTGTTTATGCTGACATTGAGGCGTTCTTTGATGAATTTTGCGATTTCATCGCATTTACTTTTCGTGCGGCTTGCTAGGGTGATTTGCGTGAAAGTGTCCGCGTTCATCGCGCATTTAATGGTAGCTACGCGGCTTACTCCGCCTGCACCTATGATTAAAATATGACTCATTTTGACTCCTTTTTGAATTTTGTTTTCAAATTTATGCTTTGCCTTCGTTGATGACTTTAAAGAAATTTGGCTTGTTTGTTTTGTTGGCTGTGAGTTTGAAAATCACGCAACCATCGGGGCAAACTATATCCTTGCTGAATTTGCTCTGTCCGCCTAAATTTCGCAAATCTCCGCCACTTCGCACCGCCTCCATAAGCGGAAATAGTATCATCATCATTTTCGAGCAAATGCCTTGCCCTTGCGAATTCGTGGGGCAACCATAGGTGCATTTGTAGCTGTCGCCGATTTCTTCGCCATTTCGGCAATACCCCTCAGTTTTATCGCCACGCAAAAAGCCCCTTACTTCAAGCTCAAATTCATAGTTCTCATCAAACCATTTTTTCATTTTCGTCCCTTTTATGCTTGAATTTTTACAAAAATTATAGCATAAATTCAATGCTAAAAATAGTATTTCAAGTCATCTTTTGGGCTTAAATGGGCGAATTTTGTAAATTTTTCGCAGAAATTTAACAAAACACCAGATTTCACATAAAATTTGGTGTATGTGCCTTGCTTAAATCCACAGCCAAATCCTCATCTATACCACAATTAACAAGCCTTTGCGTGCGGTTTATATGCATTTTGGCTTTTAAGTTTTCAACCATTTCAAAGCCTTTTTTGTAAGCATTTGGCTCTGTGCTACCACCTGCAAATACGCTTAAAGCCTCAATCAAAAGGCTTGATTCGGCGTTTATCTCGTCAAGACTATGGCGGCGCGCGAAAACGCACTCTTTTAAAAGCTCTATTTTGTGGGGATTTGATTTGATTGAATTTTTTATATGCTCTTGTCCGTAGGCAACATGACGAGCCTCATCAAGCCTAGCAAGGTATAAAAGCCTCTTTGTAGGCTCATCTTTGGCATATTCTTCTAAAAAGGCGAGCAAATCAATAAAAGTGCCTTCCCCCATAATGTGAAGCAAAAAACTTGATTTAAAATAATCTTTTTCGTTAAAAAGCGTGTAAAGACTGCGTTGAGTCGCTACGCTAGAGTGTTGCACGCCAAGCTTTGTGGCTTTTGCCCTTTTTAAAAAAGCCTCGATATGCCTTGCCTCATCGCCTATAATGCTTGCTAAAAATAGCGGCACTTCGGTGTAAAAGGGTGAAATTTGAGCCAAAAACTGACTAGGTATGTAAAGGGCTGAAAACTCATTTTCAATCAAATAAGTCATAATCTGCGCCAAAGCTTGCTCGTAAGCTTGCTCATAACTTGGGATTTCATTCCACGCAATGTCTCTTGTGGCATTCCACTGCGCTTTTTTCGCCTCCTCATAAAGTTTTATAAGAGAATCGCTCCACACATTTTCCTTTGAGGATAAGCTAAAATGATACTTTGGGCTGCCTTGCTGCGCACTAACACCACGCGGGGCAAGTCCTAGCATAGTGGGGGCTAAATTTTCCACATTTAAGGGCGTGGGCGTAAATTTTTCTTGTGAATTTTTACGCAAATAGTAGCTAAAAGCGTGTTTTAAAGGCTTTTTTTCAACAAAAATTTCGCCCTTAAAATGACACCAAGCGACTAAATCACTTTCTAAATTGTCAAAATCGCTCAAAACCTCGATAATGTCGCCATTTTTAGCAAGTAAAAAGGCGTTTTCAAGCCGCAAAAAAAAGGCTTTGCCAAGCTCAATCTGCCCTAAATTTAGGCTTAAAATATGTGAATTCAAGCTTAACCTACCTTGTTTTCAAGCAAATTTTGTTCTTTCATTGCCTCATAGACTTTATGATAGGCTTCTAGCTCGCTTTTGCCAACGCGAATCCAGCGGTTTAAACCCTCCATTGTCATCATTTTAGAAATAAGCTCTTCGTTTTTGCGTTCATTTTGGCTAAGCAACATTTGGCTAAATTTCTCGCCCAAAGCCTCGTCAAAATTTGGCAAAACAGAGAAATTACAATGACAGTAACCCTCGCTAGTCCAAAAGCTTTCTATCTCAGGGTAGCTGCCATTTTCTAAAATCCTAGCCCAAGTGCTTGAACCTATGCTCCCAGCATCAAGCCGTCCGCTTTTAATCCTCTCTAAAATATCATATTCACTTCTGCCTGTGTCGCCGTGCTTGCCAACATCTGAGTTGTAGCGAACAACGCTAAGCTCTTTTTCATTTGCCCTGCCGCACTCATCTGGTGAATTAAATTCCTTTATATCAAGACTTATGCCCGCTCGTTTAAGGTAGTAAAGTGCCATAATAGCAGCTTGTGCGCTGTCCATACTGCCAAGCCCAAAGCTTTTGCCTTGCAAATCTTTGAGTGTTTTTATGCCACTACCCTTTTTACACACAAATTTCGTGGTGAAATTTACATCAGTATCACGCATAATGAGTGCTTTTGCTTTGTTTTGCGTGGCATAAAGCGTGCGAATCCAAGCTGTGTTAGTATTCCACGCTATGTCAATGCTGCCTTTAAGCAAGGCATCAATTTGCCTTTCATAATTGCTAAACAGCACATAATCAAGCTTGCAACCATAATTATTCGCGTATTCTCTTATAATATCCCAAATGGGAACGACTTTAGGGTCGTAAGCAACCGCACCAAGTAAAATTGTTTTCATTTTTTATCCTTTCTTTTTTGTAACGATGGCTTTGAGCGAATTTCGTGGGAGTTTTTAACAAACTCCCGTAAAATCTCCGCAAGATAAGCTCTATTTTACTAAGGCTTCTCCAAGCCAAATTTTAAGCACATCAAGCCCTGGTGCCATAACCTGTGAGGCGAGCGAGTCGCGCATATACCTTTCAAGTGGCAACCGTTTTGCATAAGCTGTTCCACCGCCAAGTTTCATCGCCTGCGTGCAAGCTTCCATTACTACATTTATAGCGTGAATTCTACTTGCAAAAATCTTGCCCGCCGCATCGCTTTCATTTTCTTTAAAACTTCTTGCCGCCTCCATAGTAAGTGCGTAAGAGCTTTGAATTTTGGTGTAAATTTCAGCCAGCTGCACTCTCACCATTTCAATGTCCGCTAAGGCTTGTCCGCTGGTGTATTTACGCTTTTTAGTATGCTCTAAAATGCACTCATAAGCAGCCTGAGCTAGCCCTGTATAAACAGCTGCTAAACCCACGACAAAATACATTACTATGGCTATGGCGTGATTGCCACCATCTCCTTCCTTGCCGACAAGGTATTTTTCATCAACACGCACGCCGTTATATTGAACAGGCATTGAGGCATTGCCACGCATTCCAAGTCCGTCCCAAGCACTATCTTCGTGTATCATATTTGGCAAGGTTCTATCCACAAGCCAAGTGTTGTGTGCGCCTTTGATTTTGCACGAATTTGTGTTTGTCATATAAAAGTCCGCTTGTAAGGCACTTGTAACAAAACTTTTTCGTCCATTTAGCACTCTTGCGCCATTTTCTAGGCTCTCGCTAATGTCTGGCAAGCCAAAATGAGTGCCTGAACCACTTTCACTGTAAGCTAGGGCTATGGCTCGCTCGCCTTTGGCGATTTTGGGTAAAAATTCATCTTTCATCGCCGCACTGCCAAAGCTCACTATGCCCGAAGTGCCTGTGTTGTGCATCATATAGCAAAGCCCTGTGGTAGCGTCTTTTCGCGCTAACTCGTAACACACGCCAGTGTGTTCAATTATGCTAAAACCAAGTCCACCAAATTCTTTTGGCACTAAAAGTCCCATAAATCCTTGCTTTTTAAGCGCGTCATAGGCTTCTTTTGGGAAACGCCCCTCTTTATCGACACTTTCAGTGATGGGCGCAACGATTTCTTGGGCTAGTTTTCTAGCCTTTTGGATAAGTTCTTTTGACATAAAGTCTCCTTTTTGAAGTAAGTTTGTTTGTAGCCACACGGGCTAAATACTGCAAAACACGGATACAAGTTTCATTCGTGCGGTTTAGCCTAAACCCTAGAAGTATTGAGTGAAATTATAGCATAGAATTTTTAATTTTTACTGAAAATAAAACAAATTTAGCGCAAATTCACAGAGTCAAATCAAATTTTTAATTACAAGCTGCGGATTTATGCTGCCACCAAAGTCGTTTTTGCTGACATTTGCGATGAAAGAAATGCTTTGTCCATTTTTGATTTCTTTGTCAAAATCAAAAAACACCGCTTGAACGGTCGTGTTTTCATCGCCCAAAACAAGCCTTAAATGCCGTCCTTCCTTGCCAAGCGTTTTAGCACTTTTCACGCTCACATTTTTAAATTCAAACAAGGGGCGCGGGTTTTTGTGTCCAAAAGGCTCGAAAAAATCCAGCATTAAAAGCAAATCAAAATCCACGCTCTTTAAGGGCAAAATGCCTAAAATTTCATCGTTGCTTATAAATTTTTCGCTTGGAATTTGAGCGCATTGCTCATTTAAATTTGCCTTTAAGGTGCTTAAATTTTCAAGCTCAATTAGCATTCCGCCAGCTCCCTTGTGTCCGCCGTAGCTTAAAAATAGCTCTTTTTGTGTCTCGCAAAGCTCTATAATGTCGATTTGTCCGACACTTCGCCCGCTGCCCTTTGCCTTGTCCTCAAATTCACTAAACACAAAGGCGGGCTTGCCAAAATGCCTTGCAAGGCGGCTTGCCACTATGCCCAAAACGCCCTCGTGCCAGCCCTTGCCACTTACTAAGACTACCTTATCATCAGCACTTATTTGAGACAAAGACGCCTCAAAAAGCCTTTTTTCCTCGCTTTTGCGCTTGTCGTTAAAGGCGATAATTTGCTCTAAAAGTTTAAACGCCTTTTCAAAACTGCGCGTGTATAAAAATTCAAAGCTCACATTTGCATCGCTCATTCGCCCTGCGCTGTTGATTAGGGGCGCGATGAGAAAACTTATATTATCAAGGCTGAATTTATCTTTGTTGTAAAGCTGTTTTATGGCGCGAAAGGCTGGGCGTTTGGACGAATTTATGCGCTTTATGCCCTCACGCACTAAAACGCGGTTTAAGTCGCGCAACTCCATCATATCAGCCATTATGGCTATGGCAAGCAGTTCTAAAAATTTACCCAAATCAAATTTAAGCCTGCATTCTTCTTTTAAAGCCGCCAGCAAATACCACGCCACTTGCGCTCCGCAAATCTCAATGTCCGCAAATTCATCGTCCTTTTGCTTTGGGTTGATGATAGCATAGGCTTGTGGCAAGGTTTGTGGCGGTATGTGATGGTCTGTGATGATTAAATCCACGCCCCTTCGCTTGCAAAGCTCGCCCGCTTCCACAGCACCTATGCCATTATCCACAGTGATGATAAGCGTGGCATCTAGCTCGCGGACAATGTCTGCGTTTAAGCCGTAGCCGTCTTTAAAGCGGTTTGGGATTTTCACCACATAATCCACTCCAAGCTCGTCAAAAAATTCAGCCATCATCACGCAAGAGACGATTCCATCGACATCATAATCTCCAACAATGGCGATTTTTTCAGCCTTTTCAATCGCCACTTTTATGCGCTTTGCGGCTTTGAAATTGTCTTTAAGCGTGGCTGGCAAGGGCAAATCCGCAAGGCTTTTGCGCGTGTCCTTTGCAAAACGAGTCGCTAAAATTTGGCGAATTTCTTCCTTACTCAGCTCTTTCATACTCACTCGCTTTTTTGATAAACGCTAGTATAACGGGATTTGCGCGCACTAAATGCGAAGTAAATTCAGGGTGAAACTGCACGCCGATGAAAAATGGGTGCTTTGCAAGCTCTACAACCTCGATAAGTCCGCTACTTTCGCCGCTTATGATAAGTCCATTTTTTTCATAGTCCTTTTTGTAGCGTGGGTTTGCTTCAAAGCGGTGTCTGTGTCGCTCATTGATGCTTTTTTTGCCCTCATAAATCTCGCTTAAAAGGCTTTTTGGCTTGATAACACATTCATACGCTCCAAGTCTCATCGTGCCTCCAAGCGGGCTTTTTTGGGTGCGGATTTGCTTTTCGCCTGCACTATTTATAAACTCATCGATGAGAAAAACGACAGGGTTTTTGGTTTTGGGCTTAAATTCAGTAGAATGCGCGTCTTTTAAGCCAAGCACATTGCGCGCAAACTCCACTAAAACAAGCTGCATACCAAGACAAATGCCTAAAAATGGAATTTTACGCGTGCGAGCGAAATTTATGGCTTTGATTTTGCCCTCAATGCCCCGTTCGCCAAAGCCCCCAGCCACTAAAATCCCTCTTATGTCCTTAAACACCTTGCTTTCATCTAGGCTTTCAAGTTTTTCGCTGTCTATCCATTTGAGTTTCACTCGCGCATTAAGCGCAGCACCAGCGTGGATAATGGCTTCTGTTAGGCTTTTGTAGCTTTCTTTTAAGTCAATGTATTTGCCCACAAAGGCGATTTGCAGTTCATTTTTAGGCGCAAGCACACGGCGCACGAGCTTGTCCCACTCTTTCATATCGGGCTTTAAGGGCTTTAAATTCAGCAAACTTGCTATGCTAGCGAGTATGTCTTGCTTTAAGAAATTCAGCGGTATTTGGTAAATGCTCTTTGCATCGACACTTTCGATGACACAATCTTTCTCCACGCCGCAAGAAATGGCGATTTTGAGCTTTAAATCCTTATCAAGCGGCTTTTCACAGCGGCAAATTATCATATCTGGGCTTATGCCTATGCGGCGAAGTTCATTAACGCTGTGTTGTGTGGGCTTTGTTTTAAGCTCGCCTGTGGTTTTAATCAACGGCACAAGGGTTAAGTGGATATTCATTGCGCCCATTTTGCCTACTTCTAGGCGCAAGGCACGAATGGCTTCCAAAAAGGGCAGCCCCTCAATGTCGCCCACAGTGCCGCCGATTTCTACGATGAGTATGTCCTTGCCAAGCCCCGCTTTTACGATGCGTTCTTTGATTTCGCCCACGATATGCGGTATCACTTGTATGGTTTTGCCAAGATAATCCCCGCGCCGTTCCTTTTCTATCACGCTTTGATACACCTTGCCTGTGGTGAAATTGTTAAGCTGGCTTAAATTCTCGTCCAAAAAACGCTCATAATGCCCTAAATCCAAGTCCGTCTCAGCACCGTCTTGCGTAACAAATACTTCGCCGTGCTCAAAAGGACTCATCGTGCCGGGGTCGACATTTATGTAAGGGTCTGCCTTTAAAATGCTTACTTTAAGCCCTGAATTTTTAAGAAGCGCTGCTATGCTTGCTGCGGCAATGCCCTTGCCAAGAGAGCTTAACACTCCGCCCGTGATGAAAATGTATTTGGTGTGTTTCATAATCTTTCTTTCTTTTAGCACTTTGCGCTAAATTTATCTTATCTAAATCCCATTTTATGAACTTTGCTCTGTTTGTTTGCCTAAAAATTCACGCTTTGGCGCAAATTTTTACATTTGCTTGGCAAATTTTAGCCTAAATTTATGAATTTTAAAACAAAATTTTGCAAAAATTTAAACTAAAATTCACTCTACTTGATTATAATTTCGCAAGTATTTTGACAAGGCAAATTTAAGCCTTAAATTTAACGATTTACAAGGCAAGGGCTTTGATTGCTTGAATTTGTGCGAGCGCAAAAGGCGCATTTAAGCTCATCGAGCAAGATTTGCAAAAGCGCACAAAAGCCACGCCATAAAGGACAAATGATGATTATCACCTTACTTTCGCACACGGACTTAAAGGTCTGCTCCCACGCCATACGCACCTGCTGGCAAAGTTTTGCCAAAAGCGATGACGGCGGGGCTGTGGATAAAGAGCTTATCGACAGGGTAGGCAACAAATTCAAGCACGCTTCGACTTTGGAGCATTTAAACTACACCTTTTACATTCAGGGCATTTCGCGGGCGTGCTTGCAAGAACTTGCCCGCCACCGCCACGCAAGTTTGAGCGTCAAATCCACGCGCTACACCCTTAAAGAACTGCGAAATGAAAGCGAATTTAAGCAAGGCGAGTTTGAGCGAGCCGCCAAATACCTTGTGTTAAGTGGCAATGAAAGCGTGGATAATGCGAGCATAGCAGCACTTGAAAACCTACGCCTTATCCTGCAAAGCACCATTAGCCTTGACATAGCAAAGTATTGCCTAGTCGAAAGCTACAAAACCGAGCTTACTTGGACGGTAAATGCACGCTCTTTGCAAAATTTCTTGCATTTAAGAAGCGGCAAAAGCGCACTTTGGGAGATACAAAAGCTCGCTCACGCCATATATAACGCCTTGCCAGATGAGCATAAATTTTTGTTTGAAAACTGCATTAGCGAGTGAAATTTATCTTTCTTTTGTCTTACTCATAGCTATGCCGCGCTTGTGTTTGCCTATAATGGTAAGCTAAAAGCATTGAGTATTTTACGATGACAAAAAGTCTTTAAACACCCTTTAAAAGCTCTTTTAAAAGGCTATCTTTTGAATTTGTTTTGCTTAAATTTTCACTTAAATTCAGCGTGTTTAAATTTAAATTTGTATTTGATTTTCCACTTGAATTTGCTAAATTTAAGTGTAAATTTTCACTTGAATTTGAGAGCGATTTTAAATCCAAATTTTCGCTATTTAAATCACTATCCAAGCCGCTTAAATTCTCCCTTTGTTTAAACATTTCAAACAAGGTTTTTATATTTTCGTTTTGAAATTTTGTTTCGTTAAATTTGACATTGTTAGCCACAACCGCGCTTATTATTTCAAGCATTTGCGTGGCGTTGCCATTTTTGTCAAGCACTCGTTTTAGGCTCACTTTTGTGCCATCATCAAAACTTAAATTCTCCCTAGAATTGTTGTCCCACCAGCCTTTTATGGTGCTTAAATCCTGCATTATCTGCGCCACAGGCAAGCCTTTGATTTTATCGCTTGCATAGTCAAAAAATCTTATCGCGTTTTCAGCCGTGCTTGCTCCAAGCGTAAAATAAGCATTGATTGCGCTTATAATGTCCTTGTCATCGCTTTTTGAATCGTTGATTTGATTTTTGATAGCATTTAAATTCTCATCGTTAAATTTCGTCTGCCCCGCAAAAAACACGCTCATCGTGTCTAAAAAGTAAGCAAGCTCGCTATCGCCTTGCTGGGCGGCGACAAAGGCACTTAGCTCGTTCATCAGCTCGCTTATCCTTTTGATAGCCTCGTTGTAGGCGCTTTCGCTCACTGCGCCTTGCCTTTGGCTCAAAGCACTTAAAAAAGGCGTTTGCGACACGGGCGGATAAAGAGACTCGATTTTGCCCTCTTGCAAAACCTTTTCCACTCTTGGGGCTGTGATGGTGTAGGCGTTTTGAGCGAAATTTTGCGCTATGTTTTCATACTCTTTTTTTACGCTATTTTTTGTTGTGTTGTTGAAAGCCCTAGTGTAAAGGCTTTGAGCGATATTATTTAGGCTCACCTGCATTTAAAAACCTTGCTAAAATTAAATAAATTTTATTTATCATCATCTTTTCAAACACTCTTTAAAAGCTCTTTTAAAAGGCTATCTTTTGAATTTATTTTGCTTGAATTTAATATATTTGAATTTAAATTTTTATTTAAATTTAATGCGTTGAAAGTTAAATTTGCGCCCATTTTTTCATCTAAATTTAAGCCCACTTTTTTGTTTGAATCTATGTCAAAATTTGAGCTTAAATTTCCTCCCAAATTTGCATTTACACCAAAATCCGCTCTACTTTGATGATACGAATTTACCACGACTTGAAAGGTTTTTGACTTGCGCATTTCTTCAAAAAGTTCGCGCAATTCCTCATCGCTGAGTATGCTGAATTTTATCTTTTCGCCATCGACTTCCCACACCAGCCTTTTGCCGCCGCCAAGCTCAAAAGCTTGGGGGTTTATAAACTCATCATTTATGGTATATAGGGCTTTGATGATATTTTCTTGCACGCTATCGTTAAGATAAGGCATTAGCGGGGCAAAAAAGTTACGCAAGGCACTATCATTTGAAGCGGCGTGATACTCTTGCAACTTGCTTGCAATGTTTTCCAAAAAGCCCTCAACCAACTTAACTTGATTTGTATCCAGCTTTAAATACTCACCCGCTAGCTCCACAATCTCGGCTTTCAAGCTCTCTTTTTTGTCAAGCTGCTTTTTGTAGCCTTCAAACTGCGCCTTAAATTCATCGCTTTTAAAGCCAAGCTGGTCTATGTCAAGCGATATTTCTTTCATTAGCGCAAGCAAAAAGCTCTCAGCGTCCTTTAACTCGCCCTTTGAGCCAGCATACTCGGCGATAAGCTCATCTAATCGCTCAAAAAGCTCGGCACTAGGCTCAAATTCCTTTGTGTTTTGGGGCAGTTTGTTGGTATCAAAATGCAAAGCAAAGGTGTTTAAGCCCGAAAATGCGCTGTTTTGAGCGGTAAAAGTTTTGTTTAAATTCGCCAAATTTTCGCCCAAAGAAGCACTCGCCACAAGGTTGTCCGTCTTGCGGACAAATGTGCTAAAACTCGCATTTGCAAACTGCATTTTGTCGTTTTGTTTCTCTTTTTTTATGCGCTCATTTTGCAAGATAGAATTCGTGCTGTTTTGCACCGAAAAAATGCTATTCATCGCTTAAACCTTTTTTTGAATTTGCTTTTTTAAAAACTAAATTTTTTGCAAATTTGCAAGCAAATTTCATTCCAAATTCCTATTTAAATGCCTTTCAAAAACTCTTTAAAAGCTCTTTCAAAAGGCTGTCGTTTGAATTTAATTTTAAATTTTCGCTGTTAAAATTTAAGCTGTTTTGAGTCAGTTTTAACTCGTTTGCGTTTAATTTTGTAGCGACAAGATAAGCTTGGATAGTCGATATATAGGCGTTTATCTCATCTTTTGGCAAGCCACCTACCTTGTCATTTAAGAAATCAAAAAAGATTTGCGCTCCCATCCATAGGCTATCATAGTTATTATTAGGGCTTGTTTGCATATTTTCATAAAGTGTGCGCTCATAATCATCAGGCGCAAGATACTGCAAATCCACACTCAGCTGGCTGTATCCTTGCTCGCTACGCACGAAATTTTTAAGCTCGTTCATCAAGGCAGAGATATTTTTCACAGCCCTTTCAAACTCTGCTTTGCTGGGCTTTTGCGCAACTTTGCTGTTGCTGTTGATTAAATTTGACAAATACCTGCTTGTCTCTTGTGCGCCTTTTTCTCTTATCATAGGACTCCACATACCGATGATGGTGTCGCCATTTGCGCTTTGGCTACTGATAATGCTCGTTACATTCTCACTTTCTACGAGCATTGTAAAGCGATGATTTGAATTTTGCAAACTTAAATTTGTGCTGTTTGGAGTGAAAATTTCACTTTGTTGAGTGGAATTTGCATTTAAATTTGCTATTAAATTCTCACTCAAATTTAGCGTATTGAAATTTAAATTTTGCTTTGAATTTGTGCTTGAATTTATCAAATTTAATTTTGCTTGTAAATTTGAATTTTCACCTGAATTTTCACTTGAATTTGTTAAATTTGAGTGCGAATTTGAGTGTAATTTTTCACTATTTAAACCACTCTCCAAGCCGTTTAAATTCTCCCTTTGTTTAAACATTTCAAGCAAGGTTTTAAAATTTTCCATTTCGGTAAGCACTTTGTCTGCGTTTTCAAGGGCTGTGTTTATGTCAAATTCGTTGATTTTTACAAGCATATTGCCATTTTTATCATAGTTCCACGAGATAGTCGAGCCGTCTGCAAGGGTTATGTTGTGGGCTTTGTAGTCATTATATGCCCCAATGGTTGCTAGTTCATCGATGATTTCTTGCATTTCACTTTCGCTAAATTCGCTTTTAAAGGCAGCAAAAAACGGCAAAAACGAAGTGCGAACCATTTCTAAACAAGATTTATAATTTAAAAGTCGTTCTTTAAATTCTTCAAAATCTTGGTTAATACTTGGAGATTGATTATGTAAAGCACTCAAAAACTTATCTTTGCTTTCTTGCACGAGTGTGAGTATGTTAGCTTTTTCGTGTAGGTTGGTGCGGTTATTTTTGATGAAAACTTTTTCTGGTTCAGCCCAAAATATAACATTTCCATAAATGTCATCTACAAAATCATAAGCGAAGCTATCCTTTTGAATGCCTTGCATAAAATTTTGCACTTTCGCAAGCAAAGATTTCAGCGTCCTTTCGTAGCGACTTTGCGACACTTCGCCAAGTATGCTTTGGCTTTTGAAATAAATTTGCATATTAAGGTCGGTTTCATCAGTCGCATTATTGTGCCATAGTTTTTCCATATTTGCTTGATAATCACTCAAAGAATTTTGAAAATCAGCACTTTGACTAGCGTTTTGTTTTGTGGCACTTTGTGTAAATGTCGTGTAAAAACCCTGCAAATTTATGGCATTTGTCATCGCTTAAACCTTTTTTGAATTTTGCTTTTTTGAAACTAAATTTTTTGCAAATTTACAAGCAAAATTCATTCCAAATTTGTTTTGCTTTTGTGGTATTTTAAGCTTGATTTGCCACAAATATCGCAAAGCGTTCTCATTTTCCAAGCACAAAAGGCGTTTCTTGATAAACTAAATTCAGCCAATTTGCAAACAGCACGGACGCCGAGCTTCGCCACGACATTTTCACCTTGCCGCTCTTGTCGTAGTAGCGTTTGGGTTTAGCGATTTTAAGCCCCTTTGCTAAGTCTCTTTTATACTCTTCATCAAGCGTAAATTTCGAGTATTCGGGGTGTGCGAGCATAAAAATGTCCTTGTCGTCCTTTATCATCGTAATGCCGCTTTTTTTGCCTTCAAGCAGCACTTGTAAATTCGCATTTTGTCGCACGGCTTTTTCATCGATGGTTGAGTGGCGCGAGTGTGGCAGATTTACAATCTCATTTAAGCCCGATAAAATAATATCCTTGCTCTTTAACTCGTGCTTGAAAATCCCAAAAAGTTTGCGTTTGAGCATAATCTTTTTAACGCCGTGAAAGTGATAAAGCCCAGCCATAGCGCCCCAGCAAATATACATAGTGCTTGTGGCGTGTGTCCTTAAATAGTCCATTATCTTGCAAAGCTCGTCCCAGTAATCCACGCGCTCAAAGTCCAAATGCTCAATAGGCGCGCCCGTGATAATCGCCGCATCAAAACTCGTGCCGCAAATATCATCAAAACTCACATAAAAGCTGTCTAAATGGCTCTTTGGCGTGTGTTTGCTCTCGTAACTTTTGGTTTTTAAAAGCGTGATTTCTATCTGCAAGGGTGAGTTGCCAAGCAAGGATAAAAGTTGATTTTCAGTCTCAATTTTAGTCGGCATTAGGTTGAAAATCAGCACCTTTAAGGGGCGAATGTCTTGGTGCGTGGCGCGTTTTTCGCCCATAACAAAGACAAAGTCTTTCAAAAGCTTGTAGGCTGGGATTTTTTCGGGGATAATAAGTGGCATTTTCTTGTCCTTTCTTTTTGCGGTCTTGGGCGAAAATCGTTGATATTTCACGCTAATCTGCGGTTATTTATGTTTTAAACTCCCTTGTCTCACGCTCATAAATAACGATTTTCGCTCCACGAACTTTGCTTTATTTGCCTTTGTTTAAACGCATTTTGCGCGTTTTTAAATTTGCCCTAAATTTGTGCCAAAATTCAAAAATTTGCAAGCTAAAAAGCTAAATTCTAGCAGTTTTTTGCAAATCTCAAAGACGAATTTTAGCTATAAATTCAGCAAGGCAAGCCGCCTACTTTTCAATCGCCTTTTTCAAATCAGCGATTAAATCCTGCGCCGTTTCCAGCCCCACGCTGAGTCTCACCGTCTTTGGCGTGATACCAGCACTCTTAAATTCAGCCTCGCTTAACTGCGAATGCGTAGTCGAGTAAGGGTGTATCACTAGCGATTTGCTGTCGCCTATGTTTGCGGTGATAGAAAAGAGTTCAAGCTCGTTGCAAATCTTGCGCGCCGCCTCAGCACTCTTTGCCTCAAAGCTCAAAAGCCCGCTTGCCTTGCCGCCCACAAAATACTCGTTCAAAAGCCTATGATAAGGGCTTGATTTGAGCGCAGGGTAGCTCACTTCATCGATGAGCGGGTGAGCTTGTAGGAATTTGGCGATTTCTAGGGCGTTGTTGGAGTGCTTGTTTATGCGAAGTTCGAGCGTTTCAAGCCCTTGCAAATGCACCCACGCATTTTGTGCGCTCAGTGTCGCGCCTATGTTTCGCAGCCACTCCGTGATAATGCGAATGCTGAAAATAGGCAACTCTAAGCTCGCATACACTAGCCCGTGATAGCTTTCATCGGGCGTGTTAAAGGCTGGGTAGCGTTTGTTGCCCTTGATAAGCTCGTTTAAGCCATTTCGCTCGATGATAGCCCCGCCTAGTGCGCTTCCGTGTCCGTTGATATACTTCGTAAGGCTGTGAATGTTTATATCCACGCCGTAATCAAATGGGCGGTGCAAGAACGGCGTGGCGACTGTGTTGTCGCATATCGTTACAATGCCGTGTTTTTGGGCTATCTTTGTGATAGCTCTTGTGTCGGCTATGGAGATTTGCGGATTTGAAAGGCTTTCAAAGAAAATAAGCTTGGTTTTATCGTCTATCAAAGGCTCTATGCTTGACAAATCATCTATGTCAAACACCCGCGCCTCTATGCCAAAGCGTTTCAAAGTATGCACGAAAAGCGTTTGCGAGCCGCCGTAAATTTTGTTGGAATACAAAATGTTGTCGCCATTTTGCGCTAAATTCACCACAGCGTAAAAAATCGCCGCCGAACCGCTTGCCGTAACCGTGCCAAAAGCCCCGCCCTCAACGGCTGCAAGGCGACTTGCGAGCGTATCCACAGTGGGGTTTGTAAGCCGTGAGTAGATATTGCCAAGCTCTTGTAGCCCAAAGCGCGCTGCTGCCTGCGCTAGGCTTTCAAAGTTGTAAGCTGAGCTTTGATAAATAGGCACGCTGAGCGTTCTTTGCTTGTCGTAGCTGTATCCAGCGTGCAACGAGAGTGTGTTTGGTGTGAAGTTGTTGTGTGTTAAGTTTGCCATTTTTTGTCCTTTCGTTAAATTTTGGCGTTTTAAAAAGCGTTTAAAACACTTTTAGCTTGTGAAAACATTTGTCGAACAAATGCTTGACTTAAATTCGGGGGTTAAGCGCTCAATGCGAGAAAAAAGGAAATATCAGCACACGAGCGTGTGCATACTCATCATAAAGGCATAAGCGTGTGTAGCTTGTGCGCTAGCAGTGGTAAAATCAGCATTTGCGTGAAAACTCATCGCTTATCCTTTCATAAAAAATGTGGCATTATACTTTTTTTTGAAAAACTTGTCAAGGGGAATTTAAATTTTTGTTGAATTTTGTGGTGTTTGCCTTAATTAAACTAAATATAGTGTATAAATTCACACGAAAATGAAATAAATTATTAGGGTAAGACTCGTTTGACTCACTCAAAATGACAAAATAAGTTGCAAATCCCTTGTCATACTGAGTTTTCACAAGAAAGCGAAGTATCCATAAATACAAGGCGTGTTCTTAATTTTCTTTGGATATTTCGCTAACGCTCAATATGACAACGATTTGTTTGTCATATTTTTACCTTGTCATACTGAGGCGTTAGCCGAAGTATCTATAAATTTAAAGTGTGCTTTAAATTCTTTGGATTTTTTTGCTACGGCTTGCGCCTTGCAACCCGTTGGGTCGCCTTTTTGCAAAAGGCTCAAAATGACAAAAAAACGCATTTATAGTAATCCACAAACAAGACTCAAAACACCAAACAAAAGGCTAAATTTTAAATTTTTGCAAGTTTTAAACAAGTTTAAAGCGGGTAAAATTCTAGCAAATATCAGCAAAATCTTGCGCATTTGCTCCATAGTGTCGATTTATGCTATAATGCCTTAAATTTTTGACAAGGAAAGCTATGAAAGCCTTTGGATTTGTTTTTACTCTCATCATCGCCGCACTTTTGTGCGCCTGTGCTAAAAGCTCTATTACGCCGTTGCTTGATGAGGCAAGCGTGGTGCAGTTTGCCCCAAATGCGCCCTCAAACTGCGTTAGGCTTGGC
This sequence comes from uncultured Campylobacter sp., assembly GCA_900539255.1. GTDB lineage: Bacteria > Campylobacterota > Campylobacteria > Campylobacterales > Campylobacteraceae > Campylobacter_D. The sequence continues at coordinate 25,250 of UQBJ01000017.1, forward strand.
GAAATTCAAGGATACAAAAGAAACACACAGGGCAATTTGTCCTTGCTCGAACTGCGAAATTCAGCTAAAAACGAACTGAAAAACAAGGCTTATGCGATGGGAGCGGACACGCTTGTCATCATCGGCACGGACAGCATTAGCGCAACTGATGGCTTTTACGCCACTCGTAGCTTTTACCCCTATGAAACGGGCTTTTATGTGCCAGCGTCCTACCCAAAAGAGTATCTTATGGACGCCATAGCGTATAAATGCAAAAATTAAGCGTTGAGTCGTGGCTCATTTTAGCGCTTGATAACGCTTTTCAAGCTCTTTGTAAATGCGCTCAAAATCAAGCTCGCTTTTTAAAATTTCGTTTAAAACCTCGTTATCTTCGACTCCGTCCCACACTTTTTTGTATGAGCCGTCTTTGTAGCCGTTGTTTTGACGAAATTTGTTCAGCACATTTTTGCCGATATAAATTTGATACAAGGCTTCTAAATTCAGCCCGCATTTCATCGCAAGCACGAAATAAGCGCTCAAAAGCTCACCCAAATCAAAGCCAAAGCCGCTGCACTTGTGTATGATGACTTCTATGTCGTTTAAAACCCCATACATATCGGCATCCTCAGGCGTGCCTTTTTCCTTGCAAAACTCATCAAAATGACTCACCGAGCAAACTTCTTCGGCGATTTGCTCCAAGCTTTGCTCCGCCTTGCTCTTGCCATCTTCAAGCAGCAAGCTCAACACAAAGTGCCAAATATCCACTATCTCAATGCGGACATTGTCCCAATTAGTAGGCGCAGCAATGTTTTTCCAGTGCTTCCACGCAAAAGAGTCGATAAGCTCGGCACACTCCATATAAATGCACCGCCGCCAGCTTATCAGCTTGCCCTCGCGCGTGTAGCCTTCCTCCCAGCCAGCGCCGTTTGTGTCATCATTTAGCCTTTGCTGTAAATTAAGCATCACGCTGATGATTTGCAAATTTGTCATTTTTTGTCCTTTTGCCTAAATTTTAGGGCTTTGATTTGAATTTTAAAGATAAATTTAACACAAATTTACCCTTGCAAATGCTCGCAAACAAGCTCACTCATCTTCGCACAACCCACTTGCTCGCAACCCTCGCTCATAATGTCAGCCGTGCGGTAACCCTTATCAAGCACCGCATTTATCGCACTTCGCACCGCTTTTGCCTCATTTGCAAGCCCTAAACTCAACTCCAAAAGCATAGCTAGGCTCAAAATAGTGCCGATAGGATTTGCCAAATCCTTGCCCGCTATGTCTGGTGCTGAGCCGTGTATAGGCTCGTAAAGCCCGAATTTATCATCTCTCAAAGACGCTGAGGGCAGCACACCCAAAGAGCCTGTCAAAACGCTCGCCTCATCGCTCAAAATGTCGCCAAACATATTTTCAGTAACGATGACATCGAACTGCGCTGGGTTTTTGCAAAGCTGCATAGCCGCATTATCCACGAGCATAAACTCAAATTTCACAGCAGGATAAGCTTTCGCCACGCTTTGCACCACTTCGCGCCAAAGACGACTTGACTCCAAAACATTTGCTTTATCCACGCACACAAGGCGTTTAGCGCGTGAATTTGCTAGCTCAAAGGCGACTTTGACGATTTGCGTGATTTGCGAAACGCTGTAAAGCAAGGTATCTTGGGCGTTTTCCTCGCCGTCAATTTCAAGGCGTTTATGCTCGCCAAAATAAATCCCTCCGATAAGCTCTCTAACCATCACAAAATCAATGCCCTGAGCTAAAATTTCAGCCTTTAAAGGGCTAGAATTTGCAAGTTGAGGCAAAAGCGTGGCTGGGCGCAAATTCGCAAAAAGCCCTAGCTCTTTTCTCAGGCGCAAAAGCCCTGCTTCTGGGCGTTTGTTGGGCGGCTGTTTGTCCCATTTCGCACCGCCTATCGCCCCAAAAAGCACGGCGTTGCTGTCCTTGCAAACTTTCAAAGTCTCATTTGGCAACGGCTCGCCCACCGCATCAATGGCTGCACCGCCCATCAGCACTTCTTTGCACTCAAAGCTGTGGCTGAATTTTTGCTCTATTTTTTCAAGCACGCTCAATGCGCCGTCAATTATCTCAACCCCTATGCCATCGCCTTTTATCACGGCAATTTGCGCTTTCATTTGCCCTCCTTTTTGGCGATATAGTTGATATAACCGCCCTCGTTGATGATTTCTTGGATAAAGGGCGGAAAAGGCTGGGTTTTATAAGTCTTGCCCGAACTTAAATTTCTTATCTCGCCCTTGTCAAAATCAATAGCCACCTCATCGCCAGCGTTGATATTGTCGGCGATTTCTTCACTTTCGATGATGGCAAGCCCTATGTTTATGGCGTTGCGGTAAAAAATGCGAGCAAAACTCTTTGCGATGATACAAGAAATGCCACTTGCTTTAATCGCTATGGGAGCGTGTTCGCGGCTACTTCCGCAGCCAAAATTCCACCCGCCGACCATAATGTCGCCCGCTTTTACCTTGCGCGTGAAATCCTTGTCAATGTCCTCCATACAATGACTAGCCAGCTCTTTGGTGTCGCTCGTGTTAAGATAGCGAGCGGGTATGATGACATCAGTATCGACATTGTCGGCGTATTTGTGCGAAAAACCTTGTGCTTTCATTTTTGTCCTTTCTTTTTTGCGACTTGTCTAATCTGCCTAAAATTCAAACTTATACCTTGAATTCACCTTGTTCTTTTTAAATTTTTATTAAATTTAAAATTTTATCCCAAAAACTTGTTAAATTTTACCCAAAAATTTCTCTTAATTTGCTTTCAAAATTTTCAATCGGCTCTAAATCTTTTAGTTGTAAAGTAAGCTTAAAATTTGCTTGATTTTGGGGATTCATCGCTACGATTTGCTTTTGCTCATTTTCGACATTAAGATAAAATTTGCGTGTTTTGTGATTGTAAATTTTTTCGCCACTAACAATTTTAAAAAACGCCGCCTTTGCGCTCAAACCTATGCAAATGATGAATTTGCAGTTATAGTTTGGGTTGATGCCGTTAAATTGAAACGAGTTGTTTTTTAGCCCCTTTCGTGCGGTTTTAATTTCGATTTTTGTGCCATCTTCCAAGCAAATATCAAACTCATCGTGAATCACTTCGCCAAAATCTTGCATCTTTAAGCCCAAATTTGCAAACACCATTTTTACAAATTTTTCGCCAATTTGCCCCACAGCATTGCCCTCAAATTCGTTAATTTTCTCAAAAATTCCATTTTCTTTGAATTTGGCAAGCTCATTATACTTTTCCTCAATCAATTTTTCAAGCAAATCATTTAAATTCATCTTGCAAACCCCTTGTCTGCTAGAAGCTGAAAAATATGCGATTTGCCGATATGATAACAACCATTTGTCGCCTTTGTAGAATAGCAAAGCCAATCTGCACTCTTAAAAAGCGCATCAAGCTCATTTTTGCGTGATAAATCATTATAAATAATGGCTATCCCGCTTTTGTATTTAACTTTTTCAAAACTATCCACAACCGCATTTTCTTTAAAAAATGTCGAGCTTAAATAAAAATTTGCCTTTTTGTTAAAAATCCATTCTTTACCACATTCTCTATTTTTTGCCAAACTTACAGTTACTACCTTTAAAAGCTCACTAAATGGCTCTTTGCCACTATCTTGATACCAGCTAAATTCGTGCTTTTCGCTTTTGTGATTTTTGCTATAAATTTGAAAACAACAATGCACATCAGCGTCCTTACCACTTGGCGTGTAAAAGCTATTTTTAGGCAACACTTCCTCATAGAGCAAATGCAGATTTTGTGGCACTCGGTAACGAATCGAACCCTTGCCTAAACTTTGAAAAAACATAGGTAGGATAAAAGCGACAAAATCTGCATTTGCGGCGTGTTTAATAAATTCTAACGCCAGCACGCCACGATGTCCAAAAGGTGGATTACCGATGACGATAAAGGGCTGATTTGGCGACTTTGGTAAATTGTATGCTAAAAAATCGCTTTGAATCGTGTCAAATTCAGTAGGCTTTATATCAATGCCGATTTTATTTTGTGGTAATAGTTTAAAAAATGCACCGTTACCAACGCTAGGCTCGATAAATATAAATTTGTTTAAATCCTCTTTTTTGCCAACGATTTTGCAAAATTTATCAAATAAGTTTTGGGCGATTTCAGGCTTGGTGAAATACTCATCAAATTTATTTTTGACATTATCTTTCATCAAGTTGCCGTTTGTGTATTTGAAAACCTTGCTCATCATTAAGCCTTACATCACTTGCTCAGGTGTGCTTAAAAAGCCCTTTATCGCGCTTGCGGCGGCTACTTCTGGCGATGCGAGATAAACCTCGCTTGTGGTGTGTCCCATTCGCCCGACAAAGTTGCGGTTCGTTGTCGAAACGCATTTTTCATTTGCCGCTAAAATCCCCATATATCCGCCAAGACAAGGACCGCAAGTTGGCGTTGATACCACGCAGCCTGCTTCGATGAAAATCTTTAAATACCCAGCCTTTATGCAGTCCAAATAAATTTGCTGCGTGGCGGGTATGACTATGCAGCGCAAATTTTTAGCGATTTTGCGCCCCTTTAAAAGCTCAGCCGCTGCTTTCATATCGCTAAAACGCCCGTTCGTGCAAGAGCCTATCACCACTTGGTCGATTTTCACTTCGCCCCACTCATCGCTTGTGCGAGCATTTTCTGGCAAATGCGGAAACGCCACAGTGTGCGGTATTTCGTCTAAATTTATGTCAAAGATTTTTTCATATTGTGCGTTTTCATCGGCTTCATACACCTTTGGCGCTCTTTTGCACCTGTCTTTTGTGTAAGCAAGCGTGATTTCATCAACCGCGAAAATCCCATTTTTCGCCCCTGCTTCTATCGCCATATTTGCTATGCAAAGCCTATCATCGATAGTAAGATTTTTAAGCCCTGAACCACTAAATTCCATACTCTTATACAAAGCCCCATCAACGCCGATTTGCCCGATGATATGCAAAATCACATCTTTGCCGCTCACAAAGGGCTTTAACTTGCCTGTAATGTTAAATTTAAGCGCCGAAGGCACCTTAAACCACGCCTTGCCTGTCGCCATCGCTACGCCCATATCAGTTGAGCCAACCCCTGTGGAAAAAGCCCCCAAAGCCCCATAAGTGCAGGTGTGGCTGTCTGCGCCGATGATTAAATCCCCCGTTGTAACTATGCCTTGTTCGGGCAAAAGTGCGTGCTCTACGCCCATATTGCCGACATCATAGTAATGTGAAATTTCGTATTCGTTAGCAAAAAAGCGACACTGCTGGCTTTGCGTGGCGGCTTTTATGTCCTTGTTTGGCGCAAAATGGTCCATCACAAGCGAAATTTTGTCCTTGTCAAAAACCTTGCTGAATTTAGCTTTTTTAAAGGCGTTTATCGCCACAGGCGTGGTTATATCATTACCCAGCACCATATCAAGCTTTGCCATTATGAGCTGATTTGGCTCAACGCGTGGCAAACCGCATTTATCGGCTAAAATTTTCTGCGACATAGTCATACTCATTTGCTGTCCTTTTTGCTTTTTGAATTTTGCATTATAGCACTTTTTGTTTTGCGCTTGATAAATGCGCTAAAAATTTAACCCAAACGCACTTTTAGCTTTTACTTAAACAAATTCAAATTCTCATCAAACACTTCGCTTTTAACGCCTAAAAACGCTAAAACGCTGTGAAAAACATAAAAATGCGAAAGTTCTTGCAAGTCTTTAATGGCATTAGGGCGCGAACTCCACACAAGAAACGGGATTTCATACTGCTCTTTTGGGGCAAAGGCTAGCGGTATGCCGTGCATATATACGCCATTTTCGCCCAAGCTCTCGCCGTGGTCGCTCACATATATAAGCGAGCTTTGAAAGCCATCAAGCCCTTGCAACTCTTTGATGATGGAATTCAGCAAAAAGTCTGTGTAAAGGATAGTGTTATCATAGGCGTTTATGATTTCATCTTGCGAGCAGCCCTTTGGCTCAACACTCTTGCACACGGGCGTGAATTTTTCAAATTCGGGCGGATATTTTTTATAGTATGTTGGTCCGTGGCTCGTGCTGGTGTGTAAGATTATCAGCACTTTGGGGGAATTTGCTTTTTTTATTTCTTCGCTTAAATTTGCGATGAGCGCGCTTTCGTAGCTGTCATCAAGCTTAGGGTATTTTTGTGAAAGCTCACTATAACGCAAGACATTTTCGCTTGGCAAGTGAAGCGGAGGCTCGCCCCAATTTGCCGAACGCCACACCACGCTCACGCCAGCGCGCGAAAGATAATTTGGCAGTATCTCATACAACGCCGAAGTATCCTTGTGTGAGAGCATATTTTTCACAGACGCGCTCGTGTAAGTGGTGCTTGATTTGGCATAAAAATGCTTTAAACCTTGCACCTTTGAAAGAAGCGGATTCGTCTCGCGTTCATACCCGTAAAGTGAGAAATTTTTTAAACGCGCCGACTCGCCTATAACTAGCACCACAACGGCTTTTTTGTCATTTGCAATGCTTGCATCGGGCAGTAAAATTTCGCGTTTGTTTTTAGCAAGCTCGCCCCCAACAAAACGCGCGGAGTTGATAAGGTAAGAATAAGGCATAACCAAAGCACCAAGTTGCTTTGAATGCTTGTCAATCCACAACAAATTTGAAAAATTGATAAAAGCAAGCAAGATGAGCGTTAAAAGCGACAAAGCGCTTAATTTAGCAAGTGTTTTGCGGGCGGGTTTTGCAAGCTTTAAGGCAAACAAAAAGCAAGCAGGGACAATGCCTAGCACAACTATCCACAAAGCCATTTTTAAGGACAAAAACTCGCCCGCTTCTGCTGGGTTGGTGTTGAAAAGGTTGCCCATCATTGTCTTGTCTAAAAACACGCCATAAGTTGAGACAAAATACACAGCCAAAGCGTTTGTAAGCGTGAAAAGCACAAAGTAAATTTTTGTGAGTTTAAAAGAAATGAGCGCGAGCAAAAGGGGCAAAAGCAAGGTGAGCATAAAGCAAAAAAGCACAAGAGAAACAAAGAGCAAAGCCCCGCTAAATGAGTTAAATTCAAGGTTTGAGTGCAAAAATTCAAGCAAAGGAAAATGAAAAAACACTATCCAAAGTGCGCTGATGATGAAGATAAAGGCTATGGGATTAGCCTCGTTTTTTGAATTTAAGCTGCTTGAAAAATACGCTTTAAGTGTGGCAAAAAGGCAAACAAACGCACAAAGAAGTGCTGGATAAAAGATAAAAAGGTTAAATTTATTTATGTGTTTGAGCATCATCACCACGCCAAGCGCGCCCATAAGGGCAAAAACAAGCAAGCCATAGCGAGAATTGAGCCACGCAAAAAGGCGAGTTTTGCCCGCTACAAGCACGCCAAAAAGCCCGCACACGCACCCAAGAAGTGAGCCTGCTAGCACATCAAGCGGATAATGCGCCCCAACGCCAACGCGCGAAAGCCCTACAAGCACGCCAAGCAAAACAAGGCTTATAACAAAGGGCAAACGCCATTTGAGCGTGCGTGGCATAAAGGCAAAAAGCAGCACGCAAACTGTGGTAAAAATCGTTGTCGTATGCCCTGATGGAAAGCTATTTACGCCCATTAGCTTGTCGCCGATGATATAAAAGGCATTGTCTCCAAAGGCTCGTGCAGGGCGTGGCATAGCGTAAAATGCTTTAAGAAAAGGCGTAAGCACGACAGAGAGCAAAGAAGCGGCAATAAGCGCCTCCCAAAGTTTAGGCGCAACAAGCGCAAAGCACAGCAAAAACGCAAACACCACGCTTGCATCGCCTAGCTGAGTGAGATTGTGCGCTATGGTGGGCGCGTTTTGCCAAAGCGCATTAAGGCTTAAAAAAATATCCCTTTGAATTTGCGGATACACTTGCGGTTCATCAAAACCAAAGAAATTAAGCGCGGTTAAAAGCAAGGCTAAAACGCCTACTGCTAGGGCTAAATACCAAAAACGAGCCTTGTTAAAATTGTCATTTATTTGTTTGTTTAGAGTGCGAGATACACTCAAATCATCGATAAATTCACGCACAAAGCTCATTGTCCTTTTGAAAATATCCATAACTCGCCTTAAATTTGCCTTATCTCAAACTCAAATTTATCGCGCTTATCAGCCCAAACACCGAAGCAGTGATGATATCCGTGTCTATACCCACGCCAAAGTGCCTTTTACCAGCGCACTCAATTTGCACATAAGAAATAGCCTGCGAAGTAGAGCCTTCTTGCAAGGAATGCTCGCTATAATCAAGTATTTCAAATTTAAGCCCTAAATTTTCACGCAAGGCATTTGCCACAGCGTCCAAACGCCCATTACCAAAGCCTTTAATAAGCTTTTTTTCTCCCTTAAAAACAAGCTGCATTTCAACAAAAATTTGCTCTTTTTTGCTGAATTCAAAGTGCGGCGCGCTCAAAGGCTCGGTGAGATTTACAAATTCTTTGTGAAAAATTTGCACGATTTCATCAGCACTTAACTCTTTGTGCGCCTTGTCTGAAATGTCCTTGACAAAGTAAGAAAAGCTCTCCCTAAACGCCACAGGCAAATCAATGCCTTGCGCGTGCAACACATAGGCTATGCCACCCTTGCCGCTTTGTGAATTTATGCGTATGACATCGCTTTCATACACGCGTCCAACATCTTTTGGGTCTATGGGCAGATATGGCACGCTCCAAAGCCCATTTTCTCGCTCTTTGTGCCAAGCCATACCCTTAGCAATCGCATCTTGATGAGAGCCTGAAAAGGCTGCAAACACAAGCTTGCCAGAATAAGGCTGCCTCTCATACACACGCATTTTACTCACCCTTTCATACAGCTCGCAAATGCGTGGAATGTCGCTAAAATCAAGCTTTGGGTCTATGCCGTGTGTGTATAAATTCATCGCCAAAGTGATAATATCGACATTTCCCGTGCGCTCGCCATTTCCAAAAAGCGTCCCCTCCACTCTATCGCCACCTGCTAAAAGTCCAAGCTCCGCAGCAGCCACCGCACAACCTCTGTCATTGTGCGGGTGAAGTGAGATAATCACATTTTCACGCTCGTTTAAATTCTTTGACATATACTCCACAGCACTTGCATAAATGTGTGGCAAGCTCATCTCCACAGTGGCGGGCAAATTTATGATAAGTTTTTTATCCTGTGTCGGTTTTAGCACGCTTATAACTTCATTGCAAACTTCAAGCGCATAATCAAGCTCCGTTCCCGTAAAACTTTCAGGCGAATACTCAAAGCGAAAATTACCCTCAACCTCGCTCGCCACGCTCTTGCAAAGTTTCGCGCCAGCAACGGCGATTTGCTTCACCTCGTCCTTGCTTTTTTTAAAAACCTGCTCCCTTTGAGCCAAAGAAGTCGAGTTGTAAAAATGCACCACAGCGTTTTTGCAGCCTTTAAGCGCGTCAAAGGTTTTTTTGATGATATGTTCGCGCGCTTGGGTTAAAACTTGCACCGCCACATCATCAGGGATTAAATTTTGCTCAATAAGAGTGCGTAAAAAGTCGTATTCAGTGGCACTTGCGGCAGGAAAGCCTACTTCGATTTCTTTAAAACCAAGCTCGACTAAAAGTTTAAAAAATTCGATTTTTTCATCTAAACTCATCGGTGTAATCAAGGCTTGATTGCCATCTCTTAAATCCACACTGCACCACGCGGGCGCTTTGTCGATAAATTCCTTTTCACACCACGAACGACTAGGCTTTGGCGGCATAAAATAAGCTCTTTTGTATTTTTTAAAATTCATCATTTTCTCCAAAAATTTTTCGTTTATTTTAACAAAAATTTGATAAAAATTTAGCTTTTTACGCACTCAAAAAGAAAAAATTTTACAAAAATTCACAAATTTTGCTTTACATTAAAGAAATTTTTGGTATAATTGCACTTTTTACAAAAAATTTCCCTTGCCCGCCAAAGCGGGCTATACAGCCATAAGGAGAAAAAATGAAGCATTATGAGGTTTTATTTATCTTAAAACCCACGCTTACCGAAGAAGAAGTGAGCGCAAAGGTCGATTTCGTCAAAGAAATCCTTACTAAAAACGGCGGCGAGATAGAAAGTGTCGTGCCTATGGGGACGAGAAAACTTGCTTATGTCATCAAAAAGCACGAGCGAGGCACATACTTTGTCATCTATTTCAAAGCCCCTACCACGCTGATTGCTGAGCTACAACGCGTGCTTGGTATCAGCGAGGAAATCATTCGCTTTCTCATCGTCAAATACGAAAACCGCAAGGAAGTAGCGGCGTGGGAAAGGCTCAGTAAGGGCATAAAACAAGAACGCCCGCGCAAAGAGCCACGATACAGCGATGAAAAGCCACGCAAAGAAGCCCAAGACGAGCCAGCCCAAGAAGAGGCGAACGATGTATAACAGAGTCGTTTTGGTGGGCAATCTTACCCGCGACATAGAAATGCGCTACACCCCCGCAGGCACGGCTGTCGGGGCGACAGGTATCGCCGTTACGCGTAAATTTACGACAAATGGCGAAAAGCGCGAAGAAACTTGCTTTGTCGATATTTCTTTTTTTGGGCGCACCGCAGAAATAGCAAATCAATACCTATCAAAAGGTAGCAAAGTGCTAGTAGAAGGGCGTTTGAAATATGAGCAATGGACTGACCAAAACGGACAAAACCGCTCCAAACACACCATTTCAGTGGAAAATATGGAAATGCTAGGTTCAAGTGCGCAAGGTAGCTACGCTCAAAGTGGCACACAAGGCTACGCACAAGGCGCAAATCAAGGCAAAAGCTATGACCCTTACGCCGAGCAAGCCCCAGCCAGACAAAACGCTAAAACCGCCAAAAATCAAGCCCAACAGCAACAAAAGTTTGAAGAAATCGATAATGATGGCTTTGACGCAGATGACACAGAATTACCATTTTAAAGGATAAACTATGGCAGAAAGACGAAAATACTCACGCAAATACTGCAAATTCACAGAGGCAAAGGTCGAATTCATCGACTACAAGGACACCGCGCTACTCAAATACGCTTTGAGCGAACGCTTTAAGATAATGCCACGCCGCCTAACAGGCACGAGCAAAAAGCACCAAGAAATGGTCGAAGTAGCGATAAAAAGGGCTAGGCAAGTCGCGCTCATACCTTACATAGTCGATAGAAAAAATGTCGTTACAAACCCTTTTGAAGGGCTATAAACTCCGTTTGAAAAGCTCTTTTTAGGGCTTTTCAAACCAAACAATAAAATGCTAAAAACCAAGCAAGTGTGCTTGAATTTTTGAAAGATTTTTTATTTTTGTAAAAATTCAAAGCGATAAAATAGCTTAAATGACAAAAGCCTTTAAATTTAAAGGCTGTAAATTTGCCTTAAAAGGACACACGATGAACGAACTTAAAATAAACGACAAAGCCCCTGAATTTAGCCTTTTAAACCAAGATGAAGTGCAAATTTCGCTTACTGATTTTGCGGGCAAAAAGGTGGTTTTATACTTTTACCCAAAGGACGACACGCCCGGTTGCACCATCGAGGCAAACGAATTCAGCGCACTTTATGAGGAGTTTTTGGCAAAAAATGCCGTGATACTCGGCATAAGCGGCGACAATGCTCAATCACATTGCAAATTTATCGACAAATTCAAGCTCAAACACACGCTTTTGTGCGACACAGGCAACGAAACAGCACGCAAATACGGCGCTTGGGGGCTTAAAAAAAACTACGGCAAAGAGTATGAGGGCATTATCCGCAGCACTTTCATCATCGATGAGAGCGGTAAAATCGCACAAATCTTTCGCAATGTCAATCCCCGCGCCCAGCACGCCAAAGCGGTGCTTGAAAGTTTGTAGTGCTGATACACATTTGTTGCAGCGTGGATAGCCATTTTTTCATCAGTGAGCTTAAAAAACTCTACCCAAACGAAAATTTAGTAGGCTTTTTCTACGACTCAAACATACACCCACAAGCTGAATACGAGCTTCGCTTTTTAGATGTCAAGCGAAGTTGCGATAAAATAGGCATTAAACTCTACAAGGGCGAGTATGAATTTGAAAAATGGTTGTGCGCGACAAGGGGCTATGAAGATGAGCCTGAAAAGGGCAAGCGTTGTGGAATTTGCTTTGATGAAAGGCTTGGAAAAAGCGTTGAATTCGCCCACAAAATCGGCGAAAAAAGCCTTACAACCACGCTTTTAACGAGTCCAAAAAAGGATTTAAAGCAACTTGAACGCGCCTTGCAAAAAGAGTGCGCGAAATTTGGCATTACCTTTGTCGCGCCTGATTTTCGCAAAAACGGCGGCACGCAAAGGCAGTTTGCGCTTGCAAAAGAGGCTATGCTTTATCATCAAAATTATTGCGGTTGCCTTTACGCTCTCATCAAACAAAGGCAAAATCGCCCCTTTGTCGATGAGCTGATGAGTCCTATCACGCGCCAAGTGCTGCCAGCTAGCATTGAGGCAAGAACGAGGCTTTACAAAAAGCTTGCTAGGCTTGAAAAAAAGGGCGTAAAATTTCAGCTTGAAAGGGAGAAATTTTTAAATTATCGTTTGCTCAGTGCAAAAATTTGCGTGGATAAAAAGCCCATAAAAGCGCACATTTTGTTTTACTCGCACTTTAAAAATGCAAAAATTTGCTTTTCGCAAAATGAGAATTTAAAGGGCGTTTTGCGGGTTTTTAAAGATGAGCTTGTGTTTTGGGATTTTGAGTATTTTAACGCCCTTTGCAAGGGCAAATTTCCAAGCTTTGAGGCGTTTTTGAAAAAGCCTTTGAGCATAGAAAAGGAAATCACACTCCGCCAAAAGCTCTTTAAAGCCTATAATCTAAGCCCGATTATCATAAGCGAGCATTTGCCACAAGGCAGGGTTGAGATTGTGGCAAAAAGTGAAATTTACTTTGACACGAGAGAAACCTTGCGAATTTAGGGCGTTTTGCAAGCAGCTCATAAAAAATTTACAAAATGTCAAATTTTATAAATTTTTTAAGTTTTAAAAGAGTATAATTTGATTTTTAAAAAGAAAATTTATCAAGGAAGTGCTATGTCATCGGCATTAAAGCGCGTTTTGGGCGTTTTTGAGTTTTATAGGCAAGGATTTAGCGCGATGAGGCTTGGCAAAACGCTTTGGGGCGTGATTTTCGTCAAGCTTTTTGTGATTTTTGTGCTGCTTAAAATCTTTGTTTTTGATGAGAATTTAAACAGCACCTTTGCAAAGGACACTGATAAAAGCGATTTTGTGCTGCGTAATTTAATCAACCCCGCAAATTCGGGGATAAATTCAGCTATCTTAAACGAAAATTCCATAAATTCACGCACAAATTCAAATTCAGCTCAAAATTCAAAGCAAAATCAAACAAATTCACAAGAAATTCAAGCCCTTTCGCACAAAAACACGGCGAAAATTCACAAAGAGCAAACAAATGAGAGTAAAATAAACACTTTAAATTCAACACAAAAGGACACACGATGACAGAACTTTCAAGCGTGGATTGGAGCAGAGCGCAGTTTGCGCTTACGGCGATTTACCACTTTTTATTTGTGCCGCTCACACTTGGGCTGAGCTTTATGCTCGCTATTATGGAGACTATCTATGTCAAAACGGGTGATGAAAGATGGCTTAAAATCACCAAATTCTGGCTCACTCTTTTTGCCATAAATTTCGCTATCGGCGTGGCTACGGGCATTATAATGGAATTTGAGTTTGGCACAAATTGGGCAAATTACAGCTGGTTTGTTGGGGACATTTTCGGCGCACCGCTTGCGGTGGAGGGCATAATGGCGTTTTTCCTTGAAGCGACATTCTTTGCGGTAATGTTTTTTGGCTGGAACAAAGTATCAAAGGGCTTTCACTTGTTTTCGACTTGGTGCGTTGCCATAGGCAGCAACCTTTCAGCCCTTTGGATACTTGTGGCAAACGGTTGGATGCAGTATCCTGTGGGTATGGCGTTTAACCCCGACACCGCACGCAACGAAATGCAAAGCTTTTTTGAAGTCGCCCTTTCGCCTGTGGCGGTGAGTAAGTTTTTGCATACCATAGGCAGCGGTTATGTCATCTCAGCACTCTTTGTGATGGGCATTTCGGCGTGGTTTTTGCTCCGCAAACGCCACACGGGCGAAGCTAAGCGAAGTTTGGTTGTGGCAAGTAGTTTTGGGCTGATTTGCTCGGTGTTTTTGTTTGTAAGCGGCGATGAGAGCGCATACCGCGTAACTCAAACTCAACCGATGAAACTAGCGGCTATGGAGGGCTTATACAGGGGCGAACACCGCGCTGGGCTTGTCGCCTTTGGGATTTTAAACCCCGACAAAAAGCCAGACAACAACGAAAGCGTGTTTTTGTTTGACTTAGAAATTCCTTATGCGCTTTCTATACTTGGCAACCGCGACCCAAACAGCTTTGTGCCGGGCATTGAAGACTTGGTTTTTGGCAACGAAGCAAAGGGCGTTCGCTCCATACAAGAAAGGATAAATAGTGGCAAAATAGCCGTTTCAGCCTTGAAAGATTACAAGATAGCAAAAGAAAACAACGACAGCGAGCAAATGCAAGCGAGCAAAATTCAGCTTGAAGCGAATTTCAAGGACTTTGGCTATGGCTACCTTGACAAGCCCGAAGACGCCGTGCCGCCCATCGCGCTTACTTTTTACACCTTTCACTTGATGGTTGCGCTTGGAAGCTTGTTTTTCTTGCTTTTCATTGTGGTGCTTTATCTTTCTATGGCAAATGAGATTGAGAAATTCCGCAAGATTTTGTGGCTTTGCGTGTGGTTTATCCCGCTTGGTTTTGTCGCGGCTGAGGCTGGCTGGATAGTGGCTGAGGTGGGCAGACAACCTTGGGCTATACAGGATTTAATGCCTGTTAGCATCGCGGCTACAAATTTAAGCAGTGTGAATGTGCAAATTTCATTTTGGCTTTTTGCCGTGCTTTTTACGGCACTCTTGCTTGCTGAGCTTAAAATAATGCTCAGCGCGATAAAAAAAGGATTTTAAATGTTTTTTGGTTTAGATTTAGAGGGACTTCAAATTTACTGGTGGGTAGTTTTAAGCTTGCTTGGCGGGCTTTTGGTGTTTATGTTTTTCGTGCAAGGCGGACAAACCTTAATCGATGAGTTAAGCGAAAACGAGCTTGAAAAAACAATGCTCATAAATTCGCTCGGACGCAAGTGGGAGCTTGGCTTTACCACGCTTGTGCTTTTTGGCGGGGCGGCTTTTGCGGCGTTTCCGCTTTTTTATGCTACTAGCTTTGGCGGTGCTTACTGGGCGTGGCTTGCGATTTTATTTTGCTTTATTTTACAAGCGGTAAGCTATGAATACCGCAAAAAAGAGGGCAACATTTACGGCGCAAAAACCTTTGAATTTTTTCTCAAAATCAACGG
The DNA here is from genome assembly GCA_900539255.1 of uncultured Campylobacter sp. Taxonomy (GTDB): domain Bacteria; phylum Campylobacterota; class Campylobacteria; order Campylobacterales; family Campylobacteraceae; genus Campylobacter_D. The sequence continues at coordinate 40,481 of UQBJ01000017.1, forward strand.
CTTTTTGGGCGTTTTTTTAATCGGCGTTGCGTTAAGTAGCTTTTTTAGTGGCTCACATTTTGTTTTAAACGAGCAAAATTTCGTCCTTTGGCAAAGCAAATGGCGAGGTTTAGAGCTTTTGGCAAACCCTTACAACTACCTTTTAGGCTTAGCCCTTGTGTTTTTAAGCCGAATTTTAGGGCTTGCCTACTTTATGAACAACATAAACGATGAAAACATTCGCGCAAAAATCCCCAAAAAAGCGCTTTTAAACAGCCTTTTGTTTTTGGTGTTTTTCCTTGCCTTTTTGGGCTTTATCTTTGCAAAAGACGGCTTTGTTTTAGGCGCAAGCGGGGTTGAAATTCAGCCAAATGCTTATTTGCTTGCCTTTTTGCAAAATTTATTTTTGCTTGTCATCTTGCTTGTGGGCGTTGTTTTCGCACTTTGTGGCATTTATTTGCTTTGCTTTAAAAAATGTGTTTGCGCCATTTGGAGCTTGGGACTTGGCAGCGTTCTAGCTGTCTTTGCCCTGCTTTTAAGTCTTGGGCTTGGCGGAGGCGTGTTTTATCCGTCTATCAGTGCTTTGCAAAGCTCTTTGAGTATCAAAAACGCGAGCAGTAGTTATTATACTTTAAGCGTGATGGCTTTTGTGTCCTTGTTTGTGCCTTTTGTGCTGGCTTACATAAGCTATGTGTGGCGAGCTATGGATAAGGTAAAAATCACCAAAGACGAGCTAAACGCCGACAAACACGACATTTACTAAGTGTGAGCTTGAATTTCGCGTGTCGTTGTGAGTAAATTTAAAATTTATGCCACAAATTTAAGCCCTACGGCTTGATAAATTCACAAAGAAAGGAAAAAAATGGAAGGCTTATTTTTACTTGCTTGGCCCCTTGTGATTTATCTTTCGTATAAATTCATAAGGCTAAATATCAGCCAGCTTGAAAAGCTAGAAAAGCTCTAAGCAAAGCTTGCCAACGCTCAATTTAGCTTTTTTAAGGTAGCATTTCTCAGCTACCTTATTTCAAAGAAGGATTAGCTTGCCTAAATCCTTAAATTTAGGCAAGTGAAGTTAGTTTGTTTTGCTTCGTTTTAAACGAAAGCAAAGCTAGCTCAGTGTTTGCCCAGCTTTCAAAGCAAAAATTCGCCTAGTTTTCAAAGCGAAATTCGCTCATCACTCCAAGCAAAGCTCATTCAGTTTTCACTCAGCTTAAAAGCTAAACGAGTAGCGAAGTCCCACAGCATAAGGCTGGCTAGTTTTGTAGGTCTGATTAAGCGTTTTAGTTGCGCCTTCATCAACAATCGTTCTTGTTATGTCTTTTTTTGTTTCAAGCAAACCAAAACGGCTGTAAAGCTCCACACCGTGATTTTGAGCGATATTTGCACGCAAGCCAATAGCAAAGCAAACAAATTTAGAAATCAAAGTAAAATTCAACGCAAGCGCGGAAATTTAGGCAAAAGAACGAAAAAATACGAAAAATTTAAGTAAAGAAATGAGAAATTTAAAAATTTTAATAAAAAGGGCGGGAAATCGTAATTTTTACGCTCTAAAGAGAGCAAATTTTCAAATAAATGAATAAAATCTGCACTCAAAACCCCAAAAAAACCCGCGTATTCGCATAATTTTTCTCCCGCTGCATACTCATAAAATTTAGCTTTTAATTCGCTAAATGTTATAGAATTAGCATCTAAATATTCACAATCAATCCCAATAATAACCTTATTTAAATCCTGTGTAAAATAAGAATTAGGATATTTTTCTAAAATTTGTCTATAATAAAAATTGACATCTTTGATAAGCATTAGTATTTCCCTTAAGTTTTCTTATAGAAGGTTTAAATTATCATTTTATCAAATTTTATTTAAAGAAGTATTTAAGAAGAAAGTGCCTAAGCTTAGGCACTTTGATTATTATTTAGCCACAGGCCAAAAGATTTTAGGCTCTTCACCAAGTCTAGCTTCTCCGTGATACATTCCAAGTTTATCTTTGGTCCAAGCATATCCTACTTTACCATTTTTATCAATTGAGATAATTCCACCTGTTCCGCCAAGTTCCGCTACTTCTTTAATGGTTTCTTCTGCTGCTTTTTGGATAGATAATTTTTTATGCTTGTAAAGGGCTGCGACTTCGTGTGCTGCTGCCACTCTTATGTAAATATCGCCCGTCCCCGTGCAAGAAACAGCAACAGAATCATTATTTGCATAATTTCCAGCCCCTATAATGGGCGAATCTCCTATGCGTCCGGTCATTTTATTTGTCGTTCCGCCCGTGCTTGTTCCAGCGGCTAAATTCCCATTTTTATCTAAAGCGATCGCACCCACAGTGCCCAAATAAGGTTCTGTGCTAAGTCCTAAATGCGCCTTAGCCTTATCGCTATCGAGTAAAATTTCTTTACTTTTTTGTGCTTCTTTTAATTGCTTGTAGCGGTGTTCTGTGTAGAAATATTTTTGCTTAACAATTTCTAAGCCATTTGCTTTGGCTAATTTATCCGCACCTTCACCTGCTATTAAAGTGTGTGGAGTTTTTTCCATAACCACTTTTGCTGCCTCAATAGGATTTTTAATCGTTCTTGCCATAGCGATAGCACCTGCATTTAAGGTTTTTCCATCCATTAATGAAGCGTCAAGTTCGTTATAGCCATCGGCGGTAAAGACAGCTCCTTTGCCTGCATTAAATTCAGGGCTATCCTCCATTACTTTAATTGCAGCAATTACAGCATCAGTTGAGCTTCCACCCGCTTCTAGAACTTTTTGACCAGCTTTAAGTGATTCCTTCATTACCACTTCTCTTTTAGCAAATTCCTCTTTTGTAAGACCTAAACCGCTTGTTCCTCCGTGGATTACAATGACAGGCTTAAAATCTTTCGCATAAAGATTAACGCTGCTTAAAAACGCAAGGCTAGCCATTACCAACAAGGCTTTTTTGCCACCTTTCACTAAATTCATCACTTCTCCTTTTTAAAGATTTTAATCTAAACAGCGCAATTATAACACAAAATCCTAAAAATAACCTTAAAAGAAGCTTAAAATTTGCTTAAATTTAAAAAATTTTTCGCCACTTGCAAAGAAAACAAATTTAGAAATCAAAGTAAAATTCAACGCAAGCGCGGAATTTTAGGCAAAAGAGTGGAAAATTACGAAAATTTTAAGTAAAGAGATGAAAAAAAAAAAATAGTAAAAAGGCGAAAAATTTGAGAATTTAGAATTTAAAAGGATTTTAAAAAAGGCTGAATTCTTTGCTTTTGTGTAGATTGCCACGGCGACTTTGTCGTCTCGCAATGACGGCAAACTTTGTCATTTTGAGCTTTCGCTAGAAAGCAACCCAACGGATTGCAAGGCGTAGCCACAGCAAAAACACACCACTTGTCATTTTGAGCCTTTTGCAAAAAGGCGAAAAATCCACGCTTTAAAGGTGCAATTCGC
>UQBJ01000018.1 GCA_900539255.1 uncultured Campylobacter sp.
CCATTTGAGGCTTTAAACAACAAATCATTAGCATAAGCTAAATTTAGGCTTACAAGTAAGCCAACCACAACGAAAAGTAATCTTTTCATTTTTACTCCTTTGGAAATAATTTATATCATCATTATAACAAAATAGACTTAAATCAAACTTAAATTATCTTTTGTTTTTAAACTTTTAAATCTTTCAGTAAATTTTCATCGTTTGAAACGCTGTTTAAAAGGGCTTTCAAAAGGCTGTCGTTTGAATTTGTTTTGCTTAAATTTAAATTTGTGTTTAAATTTTCACTTAAATTCGCGTTTATATCGTTTGAATTTTCCCTTTGCTTAAACATATCAAGCAGAGTTTTTAAATTTTCCATTTCAGCAAACAACATATCGGCATTTTTTAGGGCTGTATTTTTATCAAATTCGTTGATTTTTATTACCATTTGTCCGTTTATATCATACTCCCACGAGACAATCGAGCCGTCCGAAAGCGTGATGTTATGGGCTTCATAGTTATTATATGCTTTGATAGTTGCTAGTTCAGCAATGATTTCTTGTATTTCACTTTGGCTAAATTCGCTTTCAAAAGTAGAAAAAAATTCCATACCTTGAACGGCTATTTGTTTTAAACTTGCTTCATATCGTCCTATACTATCTTTAAGTTTTGCTAATTCATCACTTGCCTTATAGTCATTAGATTGCAATGCTTGAATACTTTTATTTTTATGAAATTCTACAAAAACATTTCTTGGTGCTTGTATATCTGTGAGTTTAAATTGATTAACCCCCGTTTCCAAAAGAACAAATGGTTCTGGGTTTAACCTATGTAAAAAATTACCATACAACTTATTAGCTAGTTCGTAAGTTTGGCTATCTTCACTCATTTTATTTAAAATATCTTGCATTTTGTTAATGATAAATTGAACGGATTTTTCGTATTTACCTTGCGAAATTTTTTCATTTACACTATAAGTTTGTGAAACTTGACGAGACACCCTTGCCTTAAAATCGCCACTAAGAAATATCACATAATTCTTGCCCTTTGCTAATTCATTAAATCTTTCACTAAAAGAAACAGCACCCTTTGAAGTGGTGCTGTTTTGAACGGAATTTGTTTGATGATTTTGCGCATTTAAAACATTCATCATTATTTATACCTAAAACGCCTTATGTTGAAGTAATCAATCATATCTTTGTTGATTGCATAATAAGCGGCGTCATATCCGTGTCTAGAAAGTATGGCGTTAGATAACGCAGTATCTACTCTTCTAAAAACTTTTGTTCCCACATTTAATACCCCGAATATCGCACTTATATTTCCAGTAGAACCATTGTAGTTAATATATATCACAGGATATTCATTTTTTGAAGCATCTGCAAGATTCTTAAAAAACCAATAGTTTGTTCTTGCTGTTCCCGGTCCGTAGCCTTCAATTTTTTGATTTTTCTCTTCGTGCTCTTCCAAACTTACGATATAATTTACAGAATACGAAAGCACTCTGCCATTTCTATCGATTAGTCCAATCTCACTGCCATAATGCCCATTTGGTTCAAAAAAAAAAGGAAAGCTCTAGCCCGCCCTTAACCTGCGCCATTTCCTTGTCAGTGAGCTTTTTAACTCCGACAGAGTTTTGATTTAAAGCACCATTTGAGGCTTTAAACAACAAATCATTAGCATAAGCTAAATTTAGGCTTACAAATAAGCTGGCTACAATGCAAAGCAATCTTTTCATTTTTACTCCTTTTTTATAATTTGTAAAATACAAGCAAATTTTGTGCCAAACTTCATCACAAATACCCATAAAGATGAGAGAAAACCAGCCACAAAACAAAGGCTAACGCCATCACAGCCATTATGCAAAAAAACCCCATTTTACGAGCTTTGCAACCTACTATGCCCTCTATGATTTGTGCTATTAGATTTTCAAGCATCAATACCGCCAACCCTTTGAGCCAACACCCGAATTAAAAGGGTGTCTTTCGCTAAAAATGCCCCAAGTCGTATATCTTACGCCCCACATAGCCCCTTGTCTTGCAAGCCAATAACCTCCACTGACTAAAAACGGAGCCATTCTATTTTGTGCGGCATACCCACCCACAACGCCTTTTAGCTCTTCATCATTAAGTTTTTTAACTCCGATAGAGTTTTGATTTAAAGCACCATTTGAGGCTTTAAATAATAAATCATTAGCATAAGCTAAATTTAGGCTTACAAGTAAGCTGGCTACAATGCAAAGCAATCTTTTCATTTTTTCTCCTTTTTGTAGAATAATTTTGCGTCATAATTGTAACAAAATAAATTTAAATCAAACTGAAATCATCTTTTATTTTTTACATTTTTTGAATTTTTAATACATTTTTATCATTGTGAGATAAGCCCTTTTTCAAGGGCTTATTGTGTGGCTTAAATTTTGCGAAATTTAAGGCTTATCAAATTCACGCTTGCTAAATTTTCACGCCTTGTGCTTAAATTTACCCGTAAATTCAAGCAAATTAAATTCGCCTAAATTTAGTGTCATCTAGGCTCACTCTACCTCCGCATCTATGACATCATCGTCCTTTTTGCCTTTGCCGCTAGCTTCATTAGCTCCATCAGCTGCGCCGTCTTTTTTATACATAGTTTCGGCGATTTTGTGCGAGGCATCGCTGAGTGCTTTCATCTTGCTTTCGATTTCTTCCTTGCTGGCATTTTCGTTTTTAAGCACCTCTCTTAACTCGTCCAAAGCCTTTTGTATGTTGTCTTTGTCCTCTTGTGGTATCTTTTCGCCAAGCTCGCCTAAGGATTTTTCCACTTGATGAGCCAAAGCCTCAGCTTGGTTGCGCGCGTCTATGACTTCTTTGCGCTTTTTGTCCTCTTCTTTGTGCAGCTCGGCATCTTTTACCATTTTTTCGATTTCTTCTTCGCTCAATCCGCTCGAACCTGTGATTTTAATCTCCTGCGCCTTGCCTGTGGCTTTGTCCTTTGCCGAGACGGTGAGAATTCCGTTTGCGTCTATGTCAAAAGTTACCTCAATTTGTGGCATTCCGCGCGGGGCTGGGGGAATTCCCTCCAAGTTAAAATTCCCTAAGGACTTGTTGTCGCGGCTAAATTCACGCTCACCTTGCAAGACATTTATGGTTACTGCGCTTTGATTATCCTCAGCGGTTGAAAAGGTTTGTTCTTTTTTGGTAGGAATTGTCGTGCCTTTTTCGATGATTTTTGTCATCACACCGCCCAAAGTTTCTATGCCTAGCGAAAGTGGCGTAACATCAAGCAAAAGCACATCTTTGACATCGCCACGAATCACAGCACCTTGTATCGCTGCGCCTATGGCGACAACCTCGTCAGGATTTACGCTTTTGTTCAGCTCTTTGTTAAACGCCTTTTTTACCTCATCTTGCACGAGTGGCACGCGGGTAGAACCGCCAACCATAACGATTTCTTTTACCTCGTCTTTTTTCAGCCCCGCATCTTTTACGACTTCGTTGATTTTGCTTATGGTTTCGCTTACCATCGACTCTATCATACTTTCAAATTTAGCGCGGGTGATTTTTTTTACAAGGTGCTTTGGACCGCTCGCATCAGCCGTGATAAAGGGCAAATTCACCTCTGTTTCAGTGGCTGAGCTTAACTCTTTTTTCGCGTTTTCAGCCGCTTCTTTTAAGCGTTGCAAAGCCATAACATCTTTTTTCAAGTCAATGCCTTGCTCGTTTTTAAATTCGCTGGCTAAAAAGTCGATGAGCTTGTTGTCAAAGTCATCGCCGCCCAAAAAGGCGTTGCCCCCTGTGGCAAGCACTTCTACGACATTGTCCCCTGTTTCAAGCACGGTTACATCGAAGGTCCCGCCGCCCAAGTCATACACCACTATCTTTTCGCTTTCTTTTTTGTCAAGCCCATAAGCAAGTGCAGCAGAAGTCGGCTCGTTGATGATTCGCAGCACATTTAGCCCTGCTATCGTGCCTGCTTCTTTTGTGGCTTTTCTTTGAGCGTCATTAAAATACGCTGGCACGGTAATCACCGCATCAACCACACTTTCGCCCAAAAAAGCTTCGGCATCTTCTTTGAGTTTCATCAGCACTTTGGCTGAAATTTCTTGCGGGGTGTAAATTTTGCCCGCGATTTCAACCGCACAAGCACCATTTCGCTCGGTTATGTGATAAGGAAGGCGCGTTTTTGCTTCTTTTGCAGCGTCTTCGTTTATCATAAGCCCCATTATTCTTTTGATAGAATAAATAGTCTTTTCAGGATTTGTTACAGCTTGGCGCTTTGCGCTGTCGCCCACTAAAACCTCGCCCTTGTCTGTGAATGCCACAACCGATGGCGTGGTGTTTTTGCCCTCTTTGTTTGGGATTACCTTGCTTTCGCCGCGCTCATACACGGCAACGCACGAATTTGTCGTGCCTAAGTCTATACCGATAACTTTACTCATTTTTTATCCTTTCGTTGTCAAGTTATTTTGCGACACTAACTTTACTCGGTCGCAACACGCGCTCGCCCATTTGGTAGCCTTTTTGAAAGACTTCCACAATGGCAGAGCTTTTATACTCATCACTAGCGACATTCATCATCGCTTCGTGTAAGTTTGGGTCGAACTCATCGTGCTTTTCGATGGGTTTAACGCCGTGTTTAGCAAGCTTTGCGAGAAACAAATCCAAAGTGTTCTTTACGCCCTCTTTGAATTTCGCACTCGCATCATCGCTTGCCTCCATATTTGCCGCCGCTTCAAGCGCATCAAGCACATCAAGCAAATCTTTCGCAAAACTTTCGTTCGCGTAGGCTAGTGCGGACGCTTTTTCCTTTTCTAGCCGCTTTTTAATGTTCTCAAATTCAGCGTTTGCTCGCATATATTTGTCTTTAAGCTCGGCAAGCTGTATCTCACAAGCGATAAGTGCGTCTTTTTGCTCGCTCTCATCGCTATTTGCACTCATCTCTTGCGTAGCATCGCCGTTTTGGCTGCACTCATCGCTTTCATTTTGAGCGATGAAATCCTGCTCGCTAGGGTTTTCGTGCCTGTCTTTTTTGTCTTTCACGCTTCCTCCTTTTGAAAAAATTTAGAGTATTATACAACATTGAGCGTAACAATGTCAAGTATTTTTACAAAAAAATTAAAAAATTTTATTTAAAAAGTTTTAGCCTACTACACTAAACTTACATAAGCGTGATAAACTAATGTTTCCAAATAAACCCTTACAAATTCAAAATCTCCCTTTAAATTTAAATTACAGCTTAAATTTAAAAATTTTTTAGCACAAAAAGCACCAAAACAGCAAGAAATTTAGCAAATTTTTGCGTGCTGCGCCATAAATTTAAGGTTTTGCTTGAATTTTTATGATAACGCTATTTTAGGATTTACTTTGTCAAAGGATTTAGGTTGCCACGCCCAAGTTAAGAGCGTGGCAGTGTGGGCTTAAACGGCGATTTTTGTCGCGTCTATTATGTTTAAATCAAGCCCAAGTTCTTTCGCTCCAAGCCCAAAAGCAAGCCCCACAAGCTGTGAAAGGTGGATTATAGGCAATCTCGCCTTTGAATTTGTCGCGCTTTGGAAACGCTCTTGATAAATGTCAAGCTGCATTTGACACAGCGGGCAAGGCGTAACGACACATTGCGCCTCGTTTTGGCTGGCGTTATTGACGATTTGGCTAGACATTTTTTTCACCGACTTTTCAGCTGGATAGGACGCGTGAAAGCCACAGCAATCAAGCCTTTTTTCAAAAGGCACTATGCTCGCACCAAGCGCGCTTACTACTTCTTCAAAACTCTTTGGGTTTGTGGCGCTTTCCTTGCCTCCAAATTCCTTTTCAGGGCGCAAAGAATGACAACCATAAAAAAGCGCAACCTTTAAATTTGAAAGCGGTTTTACCACTTTGGCTTTGACATTTTCAATCTCATCATAAAGCTCCCAAAGCAAGCTCGTTACTTCTGTGCTGCCTTTGTAGCTCATATTGCCCTCCGCTAAAAAGGTGTTTATGCGCTCTTTTGCGCCCTTATCAAGCGTGTTTTTAGCGCGGGTTAGCGTAAGCATACAGGTGCTGCAAGTAGTAAGCATAGGTTGGTTCATTTGCTCGGCAAGTGCTATGTTGCGAGCGTTTGCTACAAGCGTGGCGATGGGGTCGACATCTTGTGCCTGACTTGCCCCACAGCAACTCCAACCTTTGATTTCGTTGAGTTTCCAGCCTAAAATCGGCGCGATAGCTTCAAGCGACATTTTGGATTCTTTTGCGGCTTGTGAAAGCACACAACCCGGGAAAAATGCGAATTCTTTTGCCATAACTTACTCCTTCTTTTCCGCAGCCTGTGCTGCTTTAACCATTTTGACTAAGTCCGCGTGTCCTTCTATTTCGTCCTCGCCAAAAATGTGTCCTAAATTCATCTTGCCTGCACTCATCAGCTTGATGGCAATGTCTGTTTTACCGACAGAGCCTATGCCCTCCGAGCGAAGCGCAAGGTAAATTTCATTTAAACGCCCTGAACCCTCAACCAAGTCTTTATAAAACGCCATAGCGTGGTCAGGTCCTGTGCCGCTGTCAAGCCCATTTTTAAGAGCCATTACGCGCAAATTTGCTATATCACTAGCCGAGCTAATGCCCTTTGGACAGCGGTTTGTGCATTCTTCACAATGCACACAGTTCCAAAGTCCGTTTTCAATGCTAGGCTTTAAGTGAGTGAGTGCATCAGCTGAACGCGAATCAGCAGCCGCGCGGTAAGCGTGAGTAAAGACAAAGGGCTGCATATAATCAGAACTATCGGCTTCAAGCTTGCTGCACTCGCTAGCACAGCTACCGCACAAAATGCAGTCCCATTGTTTAGCGATTTTGTCGTATTCTGCCTGAGTTTGCTTACAGCCTTTTTCTGCATTAAATTCAGCCTTTGGCTTGATAGCTGGGCGGATTTTACGCAAATTTTCAATGCTAGGCTCCCAATCCACTATCAAATCGCTTATCACGCGGAAATTCCCCAAAGGCGAAATGCGAATGCTCTCTGGCTCATCATACTCTTTAAGCAAGTTGTCCATTATGGTATCACAGGCTAAATAAGAGTGTCCATTGACACGCACCGAACACGCCCCGCAAATAGCTGACTTGCACGAAGCCGTGAAATTTAGGGTAATGTCCTTGTGTTGTTTGATGAAAAGCAGCACAGAAAGCAAGGTTTTGCCCTTGTAATCCTTTTCTTCAAGCTCGTAGCTTGATTCGTATTTGTTTTTGCCATCAAAGCGGTCTATAAAAATTTTCATTCTGGTTTCCTCCCATCAAGTGAAAATTCGCCGACAACGACATCTTTGTAGCTAAGCTCTAACTCGTTTTTGTCGTTCATCGTAACGATGCTGTGTTTTAAAAACTTCTCATCATCGCGTTTTGGATAATCCTCCCTCGTATGCGCCCCACGACTTTCAAGGCGTTTTTGAGCGGCTAAACAAGCACATTTTGAAAGTAAGATTAAGTTGCCAAGCTCGACATAGTCAGTAAATGCGGTATTCATCACCTCGTTTGGATTTGGCACGCGGATTTTTTGGTATTTTGCTTCAATTTCTTGCAAATTTTTTGCCAGCAAATCAAGCTTGTCCCCTGTCCTAAAAATCCCCATATTGTCCCAATTTTGCTTGCCAAGCTCCTCACGCAAGGCATACATATCATTCACCTCGCCGCCTCCACTTGTAACCTCTTTAAAAGTCGCCAGCCATTTTTGAGCAAGTTCGTGGGTTTTTTCGCCCTTGCTAAATTCAGCATTTTTAGCGTAATTTGCCGCTCCAAGCCCAGATAAATGCCCTGTAACCACAGCATCAGTGAGTGAGTTGCCCCCAAGCCTGTTTGCGCCGTGTATGCTGATACAAGAAGCCTCGCCACCGACATAAATTCCAGCTACTTTGGTGCTCATATCATCAAATTTAGCCACTTCAACCCCGCCCATTGAGTAGTGAGCGGTTGGGCGCACGGGAACGGGCGTGTCGATTAGGTCGATATTTTGAAAGAGCATTGCGGTGTGGCGAATTTTTGGCAGTTTTTTCATAATGGTTTCTTTGCCTAAATGCCTCACATCGCACAGCACATAAGAGCTTAAACCCTCGCCATACCCACGCCCTTCGCGGATTTCTATCTCCATTGCGCGAGCGACTACATCGCGTGGGGCAAGTTCGGCTTTTTCGTGGTATTTTGTCATAAAGCGTTCGCCTTTGTTATTAAGCAAGTATCCGCCCTCACCGCGTGCGGCTTCTGTGATGAGCGTGCCACCATTTTGCACGCCTGTTGGGTGAAACTGAATCATCTCAGGGTCCTCAAAGCCAAGCCCAGCACGAAGTGCGGCTGCTACGCCGTCTCCTGTGGCGATGAAAGGCGTTGAAGTGCGGTTGTAAAAAATCCTTGTGTAACCGCCTGTGGCGATGACAAGGGATTTGCAAAGCACGGGATAAATGCCGCCTGTTTGTATGTCGCGAAGCACTGCGCCCTCGCATTTGCCCTCACTCACGCCTATGTCAAGCAGCTCGGTGTCCATTAGGAATTTCACGCCGTTGCTGATAGCATCATCAAGGCAAGAGTGCATTAAAATGTGTCCTGTCTTGTCAGCTGCATAGTTACAACGCCTTTTGCTCGCTCCGCCCATCATTCTTTGAGCCACGCCGAGCGTTTTTTCGTTGCGTGAAAAGAGCGTGCCTATGTAATCCATCTCAAAAATCACCTTGCCCGCCGCCTCACAGAATTTAAGCACAGCATCTTGGTCGCAAAGATAAGCCCCGCCTTTAACCGTGTCATAAGCGTGCAGCTTATATGAGTCGCCGTTTTCAAAGTCCGTTACGCCGTTTATGCCGCCCTCTGCCATACAAGTGGCGTTGCGCGATGGCATCATTTTGGTAGCGACAACCACGCTTGCGTTTGGATTTGCCTTTCTTGCGGCTACTGCGGCGCGAAGTCCAGCTCCGCCAGAGCCGATGATAAGGACATCACAATAAGGCAAGTTGCGTGGGGTTGCTTGTTTGTCGTCCTTTCCTGTGGGATTAGAACAACCCGCATACAAAGCTCCTATGCTGATACAGGCGGTTTTTAGAAAAGACCTTCGAGTAAATTCACTACTCATTTGGATTCTCCTTTAAGTAAATGTAAAGCAAATAATCTTGCTTTGGTAAATATAATCACAACGGATTATACAACTACTAGCTTAAATGTCGAGTGTTTAACGCGTTTCTCCTTTCTCAAAACAAAATTAAAGCACAAATTTGCTTAAATTTTACTTAATTGTTGTGAAATTGTTATTTTTATTTTGCCTTTTGTTATGATATTATTTATCATTTTTAAATTTCAAAACGCAAATTTTTGACAAAACAAGGTTTTTTTTAGTCTTTGAATTTAAATTTTAAATTGACATTTTTGCCTTTTCGTTGTATAATTTGGGCTAAAATTCACACAAAAGTAGCCCAAATGAGTAAAATCCTTTTCATCGACAGAGACGGCACGCTGATAAGTGAGCCACGCCCGAGTTTGCAAGTAGATAGCCTTGAAAAATTGAGCTTTGAAAAGGGCGCGATACCAGCCTTGCTTGCTTTAAAAAAATTCGGCTTTAAATTCGTGCTTGTGAGCAATCAAGACGGGCTTGGCACAGCGAGTTTTCCACGCGAAAACTTCGAGCTAGCCCAAAATAAAATGCTTGAAATTCTAAAAAGTTGCGGCGTGGAATTTGAGGACATTTTCATCTGTCCGCATTTTGAAAAAGACAACTGCGCGTGTCGCAAGCCTAAAACAGCGTTGCTTGCGGAGTATATAAAGCGCGAAATTTATGACAAAAATCAAAGTTTTGTCATCGGCGACAGGCAAACGGACATTGAACTAGCGCGAAATTTAGGGGTGCGGGGCATTTTGTATGAGAGCGAAAAAAACGGCTGGGCGCAAATTTGCGAGTTTATTTTAGCGAATTTTCGCTGCGCCAAAGTAGAGCGCAACACCAAAGAAACCAAAATCCTTGTAGAGCTGAATTTAAACGGCTCAAAAAGCGAGATAAGCACGGGCATAGGTTTTTTCGACCATATGTTAGAGCAAATCGCCACGCACGCAGGGCTTGGGCTGAAAGTGCTTTGCAAGGGGGATTTGAATGTCGATGAGCATCATAGCGTGGAGGATACGGCGTTAGCTTTGGGCGAAGCCATAAGGCGCGCACTTGGGGACAAAATCGGCATCGCGCGCTATGGCTTTGTGCTGCCAATGGATGAGAGTTTAGCGCGCTGTGCCATAGACTTTTGCAACCGCCCGATACTTGAATTTAAGGCAAAATTTAAAAAGCAAAAATTAGGCGAGCTAAGCACTGAGATGATAGAGCATTTTTTTGGCTCTCTCGCAACGGCTATGGGAGCAAGCTTGCACCTAAAAGTAAGCGGTAAAAACGACCATCACAAGGCAGAAGCGCTTTTCAAAGCCTTTGCTCGGTCCTTAAAAATGGCTATTCGTTTAGAAGATGAAAAACTTGCCAGCTCAAAGGGAGCGTTGTGAAAAAGGAAAATTCACTATGTTAGCCTTGCAAGATGGACATCAAAGCGATTTTAATGTTTTTAATCAAGATTTGCCAAATAAAAAAGCACTCTTTTTACGCTCTTTAAAAGGCGACACGCTCAAATACAAACGCTACACCAAAAGCCCTTTGCGTTATGGTGGAGGGAAGTCTCTTGCTGTGGGGCTAATAATCGAGCATTTCCCAAATGACATTTCACGCATCATAAGCCCCTTTATCGGTGGCGGAAGTGTCGAGGTGGCAAGTGCTTTGGAGCTGAATTTAGAAGTAAAAGCCTTTGATATTTTTGATATTTTGGTGAATTTTTGGCAACTTGCAAGCACAAATTCACAAAAACTTTATGATGAACTTTGTCGATTAGAGCCAAATAAAGAAACTTACGCGTGGATTAAAGATGAGCTAAAAAAGCATTATAAAAACGAGGCAAAGCTTGACAAACTCACGCTTGCGCGGGATTATTATTTTAATTTTAATTTGAGCTATGGACCGGGATTTTTGGGCTGGATGAGTAAAATTTACGAGGATAAAACGCGTTATACAAATATGCTTGAAAAGCTGCGAAATTTTGGCTTGCAAGATGAGGCGCGAAATTTAAGCGTGGAGTGTGCGAGTTTTGAAGCTGTGTTTGAAAGGTATCCAAACGACTTTTTCTACTGCGACCCGCCTTATTTTCTCACAGGGGATAGCAAAATGTTTAAGGGCATTTACCCTATGCGAAATTTTCCCATTCATCACAACGGCTTTAAACACGAGCTTTTGGCAAAATGCTTGCACGCTCACAAGGGCAAATTTATTTTAAGTTACAATGACTGCGAATGGGTGCGAAATGCCTACAAAGACTTTAAAATTTTAGAACCAAAATGGCAATACACAATGGGACAGGGCGAAACGCGAATCGGTAAAAACCGCATTGAGCGCGGCGATACGGATAATATCAAACAAAGCCACGAGCTTTTGATTATAAAGGAATGATATGGCAAAACGAGCAATGAGTAGCGAACAAGCCTCAAAAGTGAAATTAAAAGGACACGCAAGAGAAAAAGAATTTGCTAATCTCATAGGGCTTGATGATGAATACAAACACGACAAAAAAGCCAAAAAAGATGTCATTGATTTTAATGGAGATGGACATAGTGTTAAAAGTGGCAAGTGGTGGCAGATATTTTTATATTCTGCAAACCGCATAAAAAGTGATTATGGCTTTTTAGCGATGAATGGTATGGGTGAGTTGATTTTAGAATGTTTAAACGCATTCCCAGAAAAAAGAGAGGATTATGAAAAAGATAAGGATTTCTACAAAAATAAATTAAAAATTCCTATGCAGGCTTTATGTGATAAATTACAAAACAAAAACCGCCTCAAAGCATTTTTAAGCAAAGCTATATTTAATGGCGGTGAAGTGCAGTTTTTAACGGTGTTTGCTGCTGATGATTTGATTTATATTTTTTATTTTGAAGATGTAGTTGATATACTTGCGAATTTTTTGACCGTTGAAAATTCAAAGGCGAGACAAAGCGGGCAGTTTGACAAGCAAAAAGTTCTTTTTAAATATGGCGTAAATGTTGGAGAAATAGAAGTAAGAAACGACAGCATAGCACATTACAGAGAAATAAAATTTCGCTTTAATGCTGCAAAAATCACAAATTTACTCAAAGAAAAAATCAAAAATTATGATAAATTTAACGAAAAAATATACCGTTATGGCAAAGCCATTAAAAAATTTAACTCAAAGGGAGCGTTGTGAAACTCGCTATCATCGACACAAAATGCGCGAATTTGGCGTCTTTGAAGTTCGCCCTTGATAGGCTTGGCTTTCAAAGCGTGATTTCATCAAGCATAGGCGAGCTTGAAAAGGCGGACAAGCTCTTTTTGCCCGGAGTCGGCACTGCGGGCAAGGCTATGGCAAACCTTGAAAATTTGGGGCTTACAGCCTTTATCAAAAACACGACAAAACCCCTGCTTGGCATTTGCTTGGGAATGCAAATTTTAGGCGAATTCTCACAAGAGTTGAGCCAAAAAACACTTGGCGTTATGCCTTTTGAAGTTCGTAAATTTAGGGAGCGAGCAGGCTTTACCCTGCCGCATATGGGCTGGAATGACATCAGCATTTTGCGCGAAAATGCACTTTTTGCGGGCTTAAATGGGGCGTATTTTTATTTCGTGCATAGTTTTTGCGTGGCTTTAAACGAATTTAGCCTTGCTAAATGTGAATACTGCGAGCCTTTTAGCGCGGCTTTGATGAAAGATAATTTTTTTGGCGTGCAGTTTCACCCCGAACGAAGTGGCGAAGCGGGCGAAATTTTGCTACAAAACTTTGTGAAAATGTGAATTTAAGCGGAATTTGCCTTGTTTGGTGTGGAAAATGAGTGAAATTTAAATGCGGTAGAATTTCACCCCGGCAAGCTCGACAACGCGAATTTTCGAGCTTTCAAGCATTTTTTCCAAAAGAGCCTTTGAATTTTGGCTCATTGCCTTTATGTCAAGCTCACTTTGTGGGCGCAAAGCAAGGATTTTCAGCAACTCGTCCTCGCTAAAATCCACGCTTTGTGCGCTAAAATGCCGCTTTGGCAAAAGCACAGGCGCGCTTGTGATGAGTGCGGAGAGCTTTGAAATGGTTTGTTCGCTCACAGCCCTTACAGGATAAGCGCTTGGTCTATCGATAGTGCCTATATCCACTCTGTCAGGCTTTATACGCAAAAAAGCCTCGTTCAAAGCCATAAATTCAAGCTCGTTGTCGTTTAAACCCTGCACCACAAGCACTTCCATCACAAGCTGTCCGCGAAATTTGGCGCGAAAATGAGCCATTTTTTCTATCATTTCTTGCAAATTTATGCTTTTGTGCGCTTTATCTACTCGAAAAAATGTCCTTTCTACCGCGCTATCAAGGCTAAATTTTGCCACATCAAGTCCTAGCATAGCTTCAAAGGCAAACTCGCTTAAAACGCCCGTGCCGTTGCTTAAAATGAGTAGTTTTTTGTCCTTTTTTATGGAATTTAGGGATTTTACAAGCTCTTTTAAGTGTGGATACAAGCTCGGCTCGCCATTTGCCGTAAGCGTGATAAAGTCAAATTCAAGCCCCTTGTCAAAGGCAACTTGCACTTGCGACACCACTTCATCGACATTTGGGGCGTTTTGAGAGAGCAAAATGGGCTTTGCGGGCTTTAACTCGCAATACACGCAGTCAAAATTGCACTGCTTGCGTGCTGGGCTTAAATCAACCCCAAGCGAAAGCCCAAAACGGCGCGAATTCACAGGTCCAAAAATGACATTCATTTTTCAAAGTCCATTTTTAAGACATTTACGCTCATCAAAGCCGTCTAAACGCTGAATTTTCAAGCATTTAAAACTCATCGCGCTGAACTTTCTTGCACCAAACGCACGAAAAACTTCGCATTTTCCACAGGAATGTCGGGCAAAATGCCGTGTCCTAGGTTGAAAATGTGCGGTGCGCCTTTCATTGTGTCTAGCACGCTCGCCACGCCGCTTTGAATGGCGGCTTTTTCGTAAAGTCGGCAAGGCTCTAAATTGCCTTGTAAGGTGTATCGTGGGCTTAAAAGTTTTTTGGCAAGTGGCAAAGGCGTGTCCCAGCTCACTCCAAAGACATCAAAGTCCCCATTTATGCCATCTAAATACCCACTTACGCCTTTTGGAAAAAGAATTACAGGGATTTGTGGATATTTTTGCTTGATAAAACTTGAAATTTCAAGCATATAGTTAAAAGAAAATTCAAAAAACGCCTCTTTTTCCAGCGCACCAGCCCAGCTGTCAAAGATTTGAATAGCATTTGCGCCCGCTTTTATCTGCCTTTCAAGGTAGAGTTTGAGTGTGTGTGTGAGCTTGGCTAGGATTTTGTGTAAGAATTCAGGGCTTTGATAAAGCATTTTCTTGCACTTTGCGTAGCTTTTTGAGCCGCGCCCTTCTATCATATAGGTTGCTATGGTCCAAGGTGAGCCGCAAAAGCCGATGAGTGCTTTGTCTTTTGGCAACTTGTCTCTTGTAAGTGCGAGCACATCATAAACATAGCTTAATTTTTCTACCGCTTTTTCATCATCAAGGGCATTTAAAGCACTCTCATTTGTCAAAGGCTCGTCAAACACAGGTCCCTCGCCCTTTTCAAAGCGCAAATTCATACCCATTTCCAAAGGCACAACCAAAATATCAGAAAAAATGATAGCCGCATCCACGCCCAAAATTTCAACAGGCTGCAAACTCACCTCAGCCGCCTTTTGATAGTCCTTGCAAAGGCTGAGAAAGTCCCCAGCTCGCGCACGAACAGCCATATACTCTGGCAAATACCGCCCCGCTTGGCGCATCATCCACACAGGAGTGTAGGGCGTGGGCTTTTTCAAACAAGCATCGATGAAAATCATTGTGTATCCTTGTCAAGCTTAAATTTAAAAGCGATTGTAGCATAGAAATTTAAACTGCTTACACGCATTTGCGAGTGTTTGTTTTCATCATACACACTACAATGTAATTTTGAAAAATTTAGAAACAACCTTATTTCTAAAAAAACAAACCAACAAAAACAGCAAAAATCAAACCGCAAAAATTTTCAAAGCCAAAAAGTAAATTTTATTGATTGATAAAATCTTAAACGCAAAAATAAAGACACTATCTCTTAAAACTTTAATAAAAATTTATTAGTCTGCAAACAAAATTTAACAAAGTTCTTAAAAATTTTTATTTTTAAATCACGCAAAATTATAAATTCTTTATAAGTCTAATTCTCAATTCTCACGCTAATTTGTTTAAGCGCATAAATTCACACAAGTTGCCAAGTTTCATAGAGTTTGTAAAGCGTGTAAGCCCAGCTTGCAAGGGCTAAAATGACACTAAAAAACACGCCTGCACTCGCACAATCCTTAGCGATTTTTGCTTTTGGTGCAAACTCGCTTGTAACCAAATCCACGCAGGCTTCCACAGCCGAATTTAAGCACTCAGCGATGATGATGATAAACAAAACGCCCACCAAAATGAGATGATTTTCCATACTCACGGGCAAAAAAAAGCTCAAAATCATCGCAGGGACGATAAAGGCAAGTTCGATACGAAACGCCACTTCGTTTTTAAGCATAGCTAAAATGCCCGCCATCGCGTAGCCCCAGTTGGCAAAAAATTTGTATTCTGGTTTCATTTGCGCCTCTTTAAATTTAAAAATACCCTTAAATTCTACTACAAAAACGCAAATTAAAGTTAAATTTAATCAAAATCGTTTTGAATAAATGCTTTTTTTAAGCCATTTGCAAAGTTTATTTTTTAAAAAAGCATAATCACAAATTTTTAGTGCGACTTTTGCAGCAAGGATTTAAGGGTTTTGCGCAAATTCATTAAGGCGTTAAATGCTCGTCATTATTTTAGCGTTTGTTCTTTGTGTCCTTAAAAATGCTCTTTTGTGTCGCATAAATTTGCGTTGCAAGGTCTTTGGGGTAGGGTTAAAAAAATGTTTGATTAAACACTTTGGCGATTTATCAAAGGCACAAAGATGATTTGCTCGGCAAAGCACTGATAAATTTAAGCTCAAATTTCAAAAATTTCGCTGATAATAAGTCCCTCCATTTGGTGCGCTTACCCTTGAAAAATGGATATTTTCAGCTGGCACTAAATCGGAGTTGCCTATGTAAAGGCGGCATTCTGGGTTTGAGATTTGATAAAAGCGCTCCAAAAGCTGCAAGCGCGATTCGTAGTCAAAATATATCATCATATTGCGCGAAAAAATTATGTCAAATTTGCCAAGTTTCAAAAACTTTTCATCAAAGACATTGCAAAGCTCGAAACGACAATGGCAAAGCTCGCTTTTTTTCACTTCATAAATGTCGTTTTGCTGAGTGAAAAAGTGCTTTTTCTCGCTTTCTGGCAGGTTTTTCAGGCTTCTGCCTGAGTATTTAGCTGTTTTTGCCTTTTCTATGGCTTTTTGATTTATGTCAATGCCCGTTATATGCACGCTTTGCACGCCATTTAACGCTAAAAGTATGGCAAAACTATACACTTCTTCGCCGCTCGCACAAGGCGCACACAGCACGCTGGCTGGTTTTTCCAAGCTTTTAAGGTAAAAGGCGGCTTGTTTGAGCTGGGTTAGTTCCCTGTAAAAGTAGGTTTCATTAACGGTGATAAAGTCCAAAGTGGCTTGCCGCACGGCTTTGTCAAAGTTTAATCTCATAAGAAATTCCCTAAAATCAACAAGATGAAGCTCGCCTTTGATAAAGCTGTCCCATTTGCTCTCTAAAAAGTTGCGTTTTTCGCTCAAATCTACCCCGCACAAGTCGTTGATGATTTTGATAAATTGCAAAAATTCGCTTGAATTTGGCGTGATTTTGTCCATTTTGTCCTCTTACTCGATAAATTTAAGAATTTCTTTTTTGATTTCATTTAGGCTCAAAGCCCGTAGTTTTGGGTTTAGCTCGATAGCCTTTTTGGGCATACCAAAGACAACGCAGTCTTTTTCGTTTTCGCACACGCACCTAACGCCCTTTTTATAAAGCTCGAAAAGCCCCGCCGCCCCATCATCTGCCATACCCGTGAGTAAAATCGCTAAAATGTTGTTCGTGTGGGCTATGTTTAGGGCGGAGTTGAAAAGTAAATTTATGTTTGGGTTGAAAGTCGTTTTTTCGGGGCTAAAATTCAAACTTATATTTAAAAGTCCGCCAAAAACGCTGTTTTGCTGGCAAATGTAAATTTTGCCCTGCATTAAAAGCTCATTATCGCCCGCTAAAATCACCTCAGCCTTTGCTTCTTGGTTAAATTGTCTTACAAAGGATGGGATAAAATTCGCGCTCATATGCTGGGCGATGATGACACAAGCGTTGCTAAAATCGATGTCGTTAAGCAAAAATTTAAGCTGGTTTGGACCGCCTGTTGAAGAGCCTATAAGCACGATATTCATTTGCTTTTCCTTTGTTAAAAAAGGCATATTTTAGCATAAAATTTAAAATTTGCGTTAAAATTTAGAAATTAAAAGCGCATAAGAACGCTTTGTTAGTTTTCTTATGCTACAATGCCTTTTTTTAAATTCGCATAAAGAGAGTAAATGCTGAGAAAAAAGATATTTATCGCTAATGACCACGCTGGATTTGAGCTTAAAACCAAGCTTTGTGCCTTTTTTGACTCCGCAAATTTAAATTACGAAGACCTTGGCGCACACGACACGCAAAGCTGTGATTATGCGGATTTTGCCCACAAACTCGCCGCTTGCATAGACGAAAATAGCTTTGGAGTGCTTGTTTGCGGCTCTGGCATAGGTATGAGTATAGCGGCGAACAAGAATTTAGGCATTCGCTGTGCTTTGTGTAGCGAAACGCTAAGCGCAAAACTTGCTCGGGCGCATAATGACGCAAATGTTTTAGCACTTGGCGGGCGTTTAATCGGGGCGCAAATGGCTGTGGATATAGTAGAAACCTTTATTAAAACGAGCTTTGAGGGTGGCAGACACCGCGCAAGGATAGCTAAAATCGAGGAACAAAGATGATTATCGACTGGCTAGTGCTTACCATATTGATTTGCCTTTGTTTATATCTTGTGATAATGCTTTTTTACTACAAAACCTTACTCACAAAAGAGCGAAATTCAAAGGGTTTTATGCGAAACAACCTTGACAACACCGAAACCATCATTAGAAAGCTCCAAGTGCAGTTGCAACGAAGTTTGGGGCAGATT
This sequence comes from uncultured Campylobacter sp., assembly GCA_900539255.1. GTDB lineage: Bacteria > Campylobacterota > Campylobacteria > Campylobacterales > Campylobacteraceae > Campylobacter_D. Next base: position 18,109 of record UQBJ01000018.1, read on the forward strand.
GACATACTCACAGATGAGCTGACTAAAATCAAAAACGACTTGACTTCACTGCGAACGAGAAATTCACAATACCGCATAGAAAATGACAAATTGCGACAGCGCATTAAAGAACTAGAAGCAAAAATCGAGGCACTACTATGACAGCAAAACTAAGCACACAAGAGAGAGACTATCTCATCAGCAAAATCCGCACCATACCAGACTTTCCAAAACAAGGCATTTTGTTTCGCGACATCACCACGCTTTTAAATGATGGCGATGCACTGGGCTTTTTGCTCGAACACCTTGAAGAGCGTTACGAGGGTATGGAGCTTGACTTTATCGCAGGCACGGAAAGCAGGGGCTTTATCTTTGCGGCTATGCTTTGTGCGAAACTTGACTTGCCCTTTGTCCCTATACGCAAGCCTAAAAAGCTGCCCGCTCCTACTTTTTCGCAAGAGTATGGACTAGAATACGGCACAGATAGGGTTGAAATTCATCAAGACGCCTTTCGCGGCAGAAAAGATGCGCGCGTTTTGCTTGTCGATGATTTAATCGCCACAGGCGGCACGGCACTTGCAAGCTATGAGCTTATCAAAAAGGCAAAGGCTCAGTGCGTAGAGGCGTGCTTTCTCATAAATTTAGCGGATTTAGGCGGTGCTGACAAGCTTTCAAATTATACGAGTGTTTATAGCGTTTTGGAGTTTTAGGCTATGAGTTTAGATGAAACTTTAAAAGAATTTTTGTATAATTATCAGCACCTTGCTTATATCATCATCTTTTTTTGGTGCATTTTAGAAGGCGAGCTAGCCTTGCTTTTGGGCGGAATTTTTGCGCACGAAGGGCATGTGAATTTAGGCTTAATCATCTTTGTAGCAGGGCTTGGCGGCTTTACGGGAGACCAAATTTATTTTTACATAGGACGATATAACAAAAAATACATACAAAAAAAGCTCAAAAAACAAAGGCGCAAATTCGCAGTGGCGCACTTACTTTTGCAAAAATTTGGTGGGCTGATAATCTTTTTACAACGCTATATGTATGGCTTTCGCACGGTGATACCGATGAGTATAGGTATCACAAGATATGATGCGAAAAAATTTGCTATTATCAACCTTTTTTCCGCTTGGATTTGGGCGGCTGTAACCATACTTTTAGCGTGGTTTTTCGGGCAAGAAATTTGGGCTTTTGTGGCGTGGGCTGAGCGCCACTGGTATTTAGCCGCACTTTTAATCATCAGCTTTTTAAGCCTTGTGCTTTTTGCCTTTAAACAAATGGAAAAAAGCATACTCAAAAAGCGAAATTTCAAGCATTCGCAAGAAAATTTACAACAACTATAAAGGACAAAAAATGAAATTTGAATTTCACAGCAAAAATTTAAAAGATTTAGTCGCTGACTTTGAGCTTGTTTTCGTGCAAGATAAGAAAACAAACGCTTACAAGGACGCTAAAAGCCTGTTTGAGCTAAACGACTACAAGGGCGAGGGCGTATGCCTTGATAGTGCTAAAAAACGCCTTTTTGTCGAGCTTAAAAGTTGCGCTTATGAGGACATTCGCCTTGCCTTTGCGAGCGCTTACAAGGCACTTTGCAAGATGAATGTCAAAAGCATTAAAACGCCTAGCGTTTTGGGAGAGTGCGTGGTGATGAGCTTTGCGAGCATAGTGCAGGGCTTTTTGTTTGCCGCTTATGAATTTGATAAATACAAAAGCGAGAAAAAGCCCGCCAAAATCGCTAAAATTCTCATCTCTACCCAAGAGTTAAACGGCAAGAAATTCAGCATTGACGAGGCAAAAACGGGCATTAAAATCGGCGAGATACTCAGCAACGCCACGAATTTCACAAAGGACATTGTCAATGAAATTCCATTCACCTACACCCCGCTTAAAATGGCAGAAGATGCCCTAAATTTAGCCAAAAAAGACAAAAACATAAAATGCAAAATTTATGATGAGAAATTTTTAGAAAAAGAAAAAATGAACGCTTTTTTAGCGGTAAATCGCGCTTCTGCTCACCCTCCACGCCTTATTCATTTAAGCTATAAGCCCAAAAACGCTAAAAAACGCGTTGTTTTTGTAGGCAAGGGGCTTACTTATGACAGCGGCGGGCTGAGCTTAAAGCCGAGTGATTATATGCTTACGATGAAAGCTGATAAAAGCGGTGCGGCGGCGGCTATGGGGATTATCAAGGCTGTAAGTGAGCTGAATTTGCCCTTTGAAGTGCATAGTGTGCTTGGAGCTACCGAAAATATGATAGGCGGCAACGCTTATAAGCCCGATGATGTGCTTATATCGCGTGAGGGCGTAAGCATTGAGGTGCGAAACACCGATGCGGAGGGGCGTTTGGTGCTTGCTGATTGCTTATCTTTTGCACAGGATTTAAAGCCAGACTTACTCATCGATATGGCAACCCTTACAGGTGCTTGCGTGGTAGGGCTTGGCGAATACACAAGCGGCATTATGGGCAACAACGAGAATTTACAAGATGAATTTTACAAAGCGAGCAAAAAAAGTGGCGAATACACCTGCGTTTTGCACTTTAACCCGCATTTAAAAGAGTTGATTAAATCAAACATAGCCGACATAAGCAACACGAGTTCAAGCCGTTATGGCGGGGCTTTGACGGCTGGGCTTTTTTTAGAACGCTTTATCCGCAAAGAGTATAAGGACAAATGGCTACACCTTGACATAGCAGGACCTGCTTATGTGGAAAAGGCTTGGGGCTATACGAATTTTGGCGCAAGCGGTGCGGGCGTGCGAATGTGCGTGGCGTATCTAATGAGCCTAGCAAGGAAGGGCAAATGAGCCTAGCAGTAGGCATTGTGGGCTTGCCAAATGTTGGCAAATCCACGACTTTTAACGCTCTTACGCGGGCGCAAAACGCGCAAAGTGCGAACTATCCTTTTTGCACCATAGAACCAAACAAAGCCTTAGTCAATGTCCCAGATGAAAGGCTTTATGAGCTTGCTAAAATCGCTAAACCTCAACGCATTTTGCACTCTGTGATTGAATTTGTCGATATTGCAGGGCTTGTGCGGGGTGCTAGCAAGGGCGAGGGACTTGGCAATAAATTCTTATCAAACATACGCGAATGTGAGATGATTTTACACATAGTGCGTTGCTTTGAAGACGGCAATATCACGCACACAGAAGGCGGCGTAAATCCCGTGCGCGACATAGAAATCATCAACACAGAGCTGATTTTAGCCGACATTGAACAGCTTAGCAAAAAGATAGAAAAGCTCACAAGAGAGGCAAAGGCAAACGCAAAGGGCGCAAAAGAGAGTTTAGAACTAGCAAACAAACTTTTAGCGCACTTAAATTTAGGCAAAAGTGCTGGTAGTTTTGCCGAAAAGGACAGCGAACTTTTTGTGAATTTAAACAAGGATTTAAGGCTGCTTTCTGCAAAGGAAGTGATATATGGCGCAAATGTTGATGAAGCAGGCATTAGCGAGGACAATGAATTCGTAAAAGCCCTAAAAACTTACGCGGCAAAAAATTCAAATGAAGTGATAAAACTTTGCGCTAAAATCGAAGAAGAGCTTATAAGCCTTGATGAGAGCGAAAGTGCTGAGCTTTTGGCAAGTCTTGGCGCGAAAGAAAGCGGACTAGCGCAAATTATCCGCGTAGCCTTTGGCAAACTTGGGCTTATAAGCTATTTCACGGCTGGGGACATTGAAGTGCGAAGCTGGACGATAAAAAAAGGCTACAAAGCCCCAAAAGCAGCAAGTGTCATACACAACGACTTTGAAAAGGGCTTTATCAAGGCTGAGGTTATCAGCTATGATGATTTTATCGCTTGCGGAGGCGAGAGCAAGGCAAAAGAAGCTGGCAAGTTGCGTTTAGAGGGCAAGGACTATGTGGTGCAAGATGGCGACATAATGCACTTTCGGTTTAATGTGTGAGAATTTTTTATTTTTACAGCTTGCATTTGCGTGGATATTTTAGACAAAGTAAAATTCGCCATTTTCAAAAAGTATAAGTATAGCGAACGCCGATGAGATAGGGTTGAGAGACTTCCCATTTAATCATATTGTCGTATTCTTTGCTTTGTGTTAAAAAGCCAAAGCGTGTGTAAAAATCCACTCCGTGTTTTTGCCCAAAAACAGCACGCACACCAGCATTGACGCCCAAATCCAAGCCATTATTTTCTCCATCATCATAGTTGTCCTCAAAATTCGCATATCCCAGCCAAGCACCCGCAAAAGCCCTTAACTCCACACTCTCACTTTGCGTGAGAGTATAAAGCATATCGACATTTGCGTTGTAATTCATAGCAAAAAAACCATTTGCATCAATGACACCATAATACCTCAAACCAAATTTATCGCCAAGATTGTGCGTATAACCAAGCACAAAGCTGAACAAATGTAAGTTGATGTTTTTATCAACAAAAGAGCTGCTAGAAAACTCGTGTTTGCTCTTTGTCTTTTGTATGCCAGAGACAAGAAGAGAGCCACCGATGAAAAAGCCGTCATTTTCAGCATTTGCATTGCTCGTTGCTAAAAGAGCTATTAAAGCCAGCATTGACATAAATTTTTTCATAACAAATCCTTACAAATAAAAATTTTAACTTTTAAAATTTCACTTTTGCAAGTAAAATTTAAAAAATTGAAATGTCATTATAGCAAATGCCCCCCCCCCCAAATGTCAAGAGATTTTAGCTTAAATTGCAAAAAATTTTTAAATTTTCGTGTGAGAAAAATATCCATTGAAAATTTTAGTTAAATTTTCGCTCAAAATTCAAAGGCGTTTAACCAAAAACTTTGTATAATAACCAAAACTTTTTTAAAGGGCGACTATGGCAAAAAAATTCATCGACATTATGGATACGAGTTTTAGGGACGGCTTTCAGTCTGTTTATGGTGCTAGGGTGCTTATGGAGGACTTTTTTCCTGCTGTGGAGGCGGCAAAAGAAGCTGGCATAACGCACTTTGAGTTTGGCGGAGGGGCGAGGTTTCAAAGCCTTTATTTCTACCTTAACGAAGATGCCTTTGTGATGATGGATAAATTTAGAGCCATTGTCGGCAAAGAGGCGAATTTACAGACTCTTGCAAGGGGAGTAAATACCGTAACCCTTGACACAGGTAGCAGGGAGCTGATTGACCTGCACGCTAAACTTTTCAAAAAGCACGGCACGACTACCATACGCAACTTTGACGCGCTCAATGACGCTGAAAACCTTAAATTCAGTGGCGAGTGCATAGCCAAACACGGCTTAAAACACGAAGTAGTAGTTACTTTAATGGACTTACCGCCGCGTTGTGTCGGTGCGCACGATGTCGCCTTTTACGAAAAGAGCTTAAAAGAGATTTTAAAGGCTGAAATTCCCTTTGATAGCGTGTGTTTTAAGGACGCTAGTGGCACTTCAAACCCACAAAAAATCTATGACACCATAAAAATGGCGCGTAAAAATCTGCCCCAAAACACGCACATTCGCCTGCATACGCACGAAACGGCTGGCGTGAGCGTGGCTTGCTATTTAGCAGCCCTTGAAGCAGGGGCTGATGGCATAGACTTAGCCGCAAGCCCCGTAAGTGGCGGCACGAGCCAGCCTGACATACTCACAATGCTCCACGCCGTAAAGGGCAAAAACTATGATTTAGGCGGGCTTGATGAGGAAAAAATTCTTGTCTATGAAGAGGTGCTTAAAGACTGCTTGAAAGACTATTTCTTGCCGCCAGAAGCCACTATGGTAAGCCCGCTCATACCTTTTTCGCCGATGCCCGGCGGCGCACTCACCGCAAACACCCAAATGATGAGAGACAACAACATTTTAGATAAATTCCCCCAAGTTATCAAAGCTATGCGCGAGGTTGTAGAAAAAGGCGGCTTTGGCACGAGCGTAACGCCTGTAAGTCAATTTTACTTTCAACAAGCCTTTAACAATGTAATGTTTGGCAAGTGGAAAAAAATCGCCGATGGCTATGGCAGAATGGTTTTAGGCTATTTTGGCAAAACCCCAGCCACGCCAGATAAAGAAGTCGTAAAACTTGCGAGCGAGCAGCTTAAACTCAAACCCACAAAAGAAAAAGCCATAGACATAGCCGACAAGGACGAGACAAAGTCGCTTGAATTCACGCGCAAGTTGCTTGAAAAAGAGGGCATAGAAACGAGCGAGGAAAACATTTTCATCGCCGCAGCGTGCAAAGAAAAGGGCATAGCCTTTTTGAAAGGGCAGGCAAAAGTCGCTGTGCGTAAAATCTCACAAATGCCAAAAGCCATAAGTGCCGATGAGAGCAAATTCACAGTCTCTGTAAATGGCAACAAATACCACATAGAAGTGCAAGCAGGCTTTGACAAAAGTGTCAATATAAAAAGCGTAAGCAAGGTGCAGCCTGCAAATTCAAACGACACGGCGCAAAACGCCACAAATTCAGCAAGCGATGAAAACGCGGATAGCATAAAGGCTAGCATTTCGGGCAATGTCTTTAAAACACTCATCGCAAAAGGCGACACCGTCAAGGCTGGACAAGTGGTTTTCGTGTTAGAGGCGATGAAAATGGAAATCGAAGTGAGCGCACCAAAAGACGGCACTATCAGCGAAATTTGCGTGCAAACGGCTGACACTGTGAGCGAGGGGCAGAATTTAGCCCTTTATAAGTAAGGATTTGCGATGAAAGATTTAGAAAAACTCGGCTTAACAGGCGTAAAACAGGTATTTCACAACATTAGCTATGAAGAGCTTTTCAAGCACGAAGTGGCAAACAAAGAGGGCGAAGTGTCAAGCAATGGCACTTTTTGCGTGGATACGGGCATTTTCACGGGGCGAAGCCCTAAGGACAAATACTTTGTAAAGCAAGAGCCATCTCAAAAGTTCATCGCTTGGGGCAAGATAAATCACCCTATCAGCGAAGAGCTTTTTGACAAACTGCTTGCAAAGGCTAAAAAACAGCTTTCAAACAGCGATATTTATGTGCAAGATGCGTATTGTGGGGCGTCTTTAAAGAGCCGCAAAGCCGTGCGTTTCGTAACGCAAGTGGCTTGGCAAGCGCATTTTGTCAAAAATATGTTTATCCGCCCACAGCAAAGCGAGCTAGCGGACTTTGAGCCTGAATTTGTGGTGTATAATGCGTGCAAATGCGTGAATGAGGACTACAAAAAAGACGGGCTAAACTCAGAAGTTTTTGTCATCTTTAATGTCGAAAAAAACATAGGCGTGATAGGCGGCACTTGGTATGGCGGCGAGATGAAAAAGGGCATTTTTTCGATGATGAACTATTGGTTGCCTTTGGAGGGCAAATTTCCTATGCACTGCTCGGCAAATGTCGGCGAAAAGGGAGATGTCGCGCTTTTCTTTGGGTTAAGCGGCACAGGCAAAACCACGCTTTCAACCGATGAAAAACGCAAGCTCATCGGCGATGACGAGCACGGCTGGGACGATGAGGGCGTGTTTAACTTTGAGGGCGGTTGCTACGCAAAGTGCATAAATTTAGACCCAAGTAGTGAGCCTGAAATTTACGCAGCGATAAAACGAAACGCCCTTTTGGAAAATGTCGTTTTAAGGGCTGATAAAAGTGTGGATTATGCTGATGCGAAAAAAACCGAAAACACCCGCGTTTCTTACCCCATCGAGCATATCAAAAACCACGAAAAAAGCCTACAAGCTGGGCATCCGAGCAACATTATCTTTCTCACCGCTGATGCCTTTGGCATTTTGCCGCCTGTAAGCAAGCTCACAAAAGAACAGGCTATGTATTATTTTTTAAGTGGCTACACCGCAAAGGTAGCAGGCACTGAACGAGGCATAACCGAGCCGCAAGCTACCTTTTCAGCGTGCTTTGGCGAACCATTTATGCCGCAACACCCCACAATCTACGCGAAATTGCTAGGCAAAAAGATAGACAAGCACGGCGTGAGCGTGTATCTAGTCAATACAGGCTGGACGGGCGGGAGTTACGGCGTAGGTAAGCGAATGAGCATAAAGGCAACTAGGGCTTGCGTGAATGCCATACTTGACGGAAGCATTAAGCAGTGTGAGTTTGAGAACTTTGAGCTGTTTAATCTAGCCATACCAAAGGCTTTGCAAGGCGTGGAGACTCAGCTACTCAACCCTATCAACACTTGGGCGGACAAAAACGCCTACAAAGCCACGCGCGACAAGCTCGCACGAATGTTTATCGAAAATTTCAAGCGTTATGAAGATGTGAGCGAGGGCGTGGAATTTAGCAAATTTGGACCGAGTGTTTAGGCTGAATTTAATACGACAAATTCACGCAAATGCTGAATTTGCGCTAAAAGCGCGTGTAGGTTGAGCGGACTTTGTGTTTGCCCCTTGTGCTTAGAATTTAGCGTGCAGTTTGCAAGCGTGGCAAGGGCTAAATTCAGCCCAAAATAAACCGCAAAAAGGATAAAAAATGAGAAGTGATGTAATCAAAAAAGGCTATTTAAAAGCTCCAAACCGCTCTTTGTTGCGTGCTTGTGGGCTTAAAGATGAGGACTTTGAAAAGCCCTTTATAGGCGTGGCAAATTCCTACATAGACATAATCCCCGGGCATTTTTACTTAAATGAATACGCCAAAATCATCAAGGACGAAATCCGCAAAAACGGCTGTGTGCCTTTTGAATTCAACACCATAGGCGTTGATGATGGCATAGCTATGGGGCATAGCGGTATGCTCTACTCCCTGCCTAGCCGTGAAATCATCGCAAATTCAGTTGAAACTGTGATGAACGCTCACGCCCTTGATGCGCTCATTTGTATCCCAAACTGCGACAAAATCACGCCGGGTATGCTTATGGGCGCGCTTCGTGTCAATGTGCCAACTATCTTTGTAAGCGGCGGTCCTATGAGGGCTGGTTTTAGCGCAAAGGGCGAAAAACTCACCTTAAATAGCGTTTTTGAAGCGGTTGGAGCGTTCGAGGTTAAAAAAATCGATGAAAACGAGCTAAAAGACATAGAGTGCAAAGCCTGTCCTAGTGGGGGTTCTTGCTCTGGGCTTTTCACGGCAAATTCGATGAATTCGCTTTGCGAGGCGTTAGGTATCGCTTTAAGTGGCAACGGCACGGCTTTGGCTTTGAGCGATGAGCGTGAAAAGCTGCTTAGACAAGCTGCAAGGCGCATTTGTGAAATCGCGCTTGATAGCGAAAAAAGCGAAAAATTCAAAATCCGCAACATTATCAACAAGGGCGCGATTAACAACGCAATGGTGCTTGATATGGCTATGGGGGGTAGCTCAAATACGATTTTGCATATGTTAGCCATTTCACGCGAGGCGGGTTCGCCCCTTGATATAAGGGATTTAAACGAGATAAGCAAGCAAATCGCCCACATAGCCAAAGTCGCCCCAAGCCTGCCTGAGGTGGCTATGGAGGACATAGGAAGTGCGGGCGGTATAAACGCTGTGTTAAAGGAAATTTCGCGCCGCGATAATGGTTTGCTTGATTTAAACGCCCTTACTATCACAGGCGAGAGTTTAGGTGAGCGCATAAAAGATGCGAAAATCCGCGATGAAAAGGTGATTCACAAGGTAGAAAATGCCTATTCACAAGTGGGCGGGCTTGCCATACTCTTTGGCAACCTAGCCGAGCAAGGCTGTGTGATAAAAACAGCAGGTATCACAGGAGAGCGTAAATTTAGCGGTAAAGCCGTCATTTTTAACAGCCAAGATGACGCTATAAAGGGCATTATCAAGGGCAAGGTGCAAAAAGGAGTCGTGTGCGTGATAAGATACGAGGGTCCAAAAGGGGGTCCGGGTATGCAAGAAATGCTTTCGCCTACGAGCTTAATTATGGGTATGGGCTTGGGTGCTGATGTCGCGCTCATCACAGATGGGCGTTTTAGCGGGGCGACAAGGGGTTTAAGCATAGGGCATATAAGCCCTGAGGCTGCTGAGGGCGGGCTTATAGGTTTGCTTGAAGATGGCGACATCATCGACATAGATGTGGATAATTTTACGATAAATGCGCGTTTAAGTGAGAGTGAAATCGCCGAGCGAAAGGCTAAATTTAAGCCCTTGCAAAAGCCTTTAAATTCAAGGTGGCTTGCACAGTATCAAAAGCTAGTTTCAAACGCAAGCAACGGCGCGGTGCTGGATTTGGAGTGGTTTAATAAAAATTAAAAGGAAATCATAATGAAGCCAAAATTGGATATTGACACGCTCATAAGCGAAGCAAAAATTTTTTGTGAAACACAAAGTTTTACTAACCATAATCAACTATTGGGAATTACCGATGGCAAAGCTGTTGGCACATATATCCAAAGTAAATTTCAACAATATTTAAGCGATAAATATGAAGTAAGCATTGGAAATAGTGCTAGTGGCATAGACTTACCCGATACACGCATAAATACCGATATTAAAGCAACTTCAATTAACCAACCACAAAGTTCTTGCCCATTTACAACTGCTCGGCAAAAGATATATGGCTTGGGATATAATTTACTTGTTTTCGTTTATGAAAAATTTGATAGTGGCAATACTTGCAGATTGCAATTTAGGTATTGCACATTTGTCCCAAATGAAAAAACAGCAGATTTTACACTTACTGCTCAAATCATTCAAGCCGTTAATAATGGTGCAAATAAAGAGGATATTATCGCTATTTTGCAAGACAGAAATATTCCGGGCGATTCTATTGCTTATAATCAACTTGCAGACGAAATCTTAATTTTACCACCAAATTCAAAACGAAAATCTTATTTGTATTGGCTTGACAAATTATTTTAAATTTAAAAGAGAGGAATTTGTTTTAAAGGAAAAGTTAAAAAATCTTGGAATAAGAGTTTTGATGAATTTGGAGATTAGGCTAGATTATGTCAATAAAGATGATGAAAGTTTGGATTTACATATTGTATTTTCGGAGACAGTAATACAAGCGGAGATAGAAAAACTACTTCATAATCTTGAATGCAATGTAAAAGGAGAGTCAAAAAAGATTATTGATTTATCAAATGAAGAAGATTTTAAATTTGCTGTGGTTAATTTTGATAAATTATTTGAATGTTTAGAAAATGAATCTTTAAATTTACGAGCTAAATACTTGATAGGATTTTTATCTAGGGGTAAGGGCAATGCGCGTTCCTCGTCAAATTATGAAAAAATTATCAACAAAGCACATTTTTTGATTCATTCTACAAATAAAGCAGAAAATATAGACAAAGATATAAAATTTTGGAAAAAATCCAATAAACCTATATTGCAAAGTAGCGATGCGCATAGTTTAGAAACGATAGGGAATAAATGCTCTTGGATCAAAGCAAAACCTAGTTTTGATGGGCTAAAACAAGTCATTTACGAGATTGATAGAGTGCATATAGGACAAGAAGCGCCACCAAGTCCGTTATATAAACTAGAAAAAGTGCAACTTAATTTTGATGAAAATGTGAAGTGGAGCAAAGAAAATAAGGATAGATTTTGCTTTGTAAATTTCAACCAGCCATTATATTTTAGTCCGTATTTTACGTGCATCATAGGTGGGCGTGGCAGTGGCAAAAGCACTTTGTTGAATTTGATAGCCAACAAAATAGACAAACTTGATGATGAAAATAAAAAGAAATTACCTAACGATAGTAAAGAGAAAGTTATAGTAGAACCAAATATACCTAATAATATAGAGTTTTTGGCGCAAAATGAAATAGAGGAATTTGCAACAAATTCTATAAAATTTACACAGGCTATTTTTGAGCGATTAGATAAAAACAGTAAGGCAGAATTATCCAAACAAGAAAATCTCATCAGAGAAAAACTACAAGATTTTGATAGGCAAATAAAACTTTTAATACAACGAGATTCTTTGCATAAAAAATTGCAAACAAAAAAACAGGAATTAAATAGACAACGCTATATAATTAAAACCTTTAAAGATGAAAGTTATTTAGCAGATAAGACAAAAATGCAAAAAATTAGTAAAGAGTTACTAGAGTTAAATTCATCAAAAGAACGACTAAAAAGACTATTTAATTTATTGACAGAAATAAACAACTCTCATAGAATAGTAGATGAACCACAAAATATGTATGATAAAGTTTTTAATGAAAGTTTAACAAATATACAAAATTTAATTCAAACAATAAAACCAGAAAAAAATAAGTATCAACAAGAAAGAGATAAAATAAGCGGACTAGAAAAAGATAAACAAAATTTGGATGAAAAAATCCATAAATATCTCCAAAGCAAAGGATTGAGTGAAAATAATATACAAGATTTGCAAAATGTTGGTGAAGTAATTGAGATTTTAAAAAATGATATAGATAATATCAAGCTAGACATAAAAGACATTAAACAACAAATTATTGATTTTAAAGTCGATGATATTGACAAACTGATTACAAATTTTAATGAGTTGGTTAGGTGTGAAATAAATAAGATAAATAGTTTATTTCAAGGTGTAGAAAATGATTATAAACAAGATATTAAAACAATAAGGATTGAATATACACAAAATAATATGTTTGAAGCTATTATCGAAGAATTTATGGAGATTTTAAAGCAATATTTTCAAATAGATATAAGAGAAAAAGTCACATTTAAAGCGTATATAAAGGAATTATAATTGGGTAATGAAAATTTAACCTTTAATGACGCAAAAGAAAAAATAAATAATTTTAACAAAATCACCGAAACCGCTAAAATACTTAAAGAAATTTTTAGCAATAAATTATTTTTTAGTATATACCATCTTTTAATGGTAAAAAACATTAGAAATATTAAAAATATCAAGAATTTTAATGTGTATTATGATGATAAGATTTTATCCAACGCTTCATTTGGACAAAGATGCACAGCAGTCATTGTTACACTACTTTCTTTGGGAAATAATCCTATCATAATGGACGAACCTGAAGCACACCTAGATAGCTCTTTGATTGCAAATTATTTGGTTGAACTGATAAAAAAAGAAAAGAAAGATAGGCAAATTATCTTTGCTACACATAATGCTAATTTTGTGCTAAATGCGGATGCTGAACTTATAATAAAACTCAACAATGAAGGCAATAAAATTACAGCCAAATCATTTAGCATCGAAGATAGCGAGCATAAAGCGGATTTACTCAAACTCGAAGGGGGCGAAGAAGCCTTTAAAAAAAGAGAGCGTAAATATGAAATATAAAATTATCAACATAAAATCATAAATTCGGTGCAATGCTTTGCAAGATTTGTTGTATTTTAACGCTTTAAAACACTCATTGATTTTTTAATATTATTTTTTTTAATGGCTTCGTATAAGACACATTCACAATTTTGCTTAAATAATATTATATTAAATTGTTCTCTGTCATTTTTATTTATTGTGCAAGCTAAATACCCAATTATCGCTATATTATAAAAGGTATCTTTATCTACAATGTATTTTTTGGATGCTATAATGCCAATTCTTATATTTTGTCCTTTGTTATTTTGGGTGGTAATGTTTAGATATTTGCCATTATTTTCTTGTGTTTGTCTGAAATCAAGTTTTACAGCTTTCCCAAAAAACAAAAACAAATCATTATTCTTGCCACGCTTAAATTCTAACTCTTTTAGCGATTTTTTCCGTAGTGTTTGATATGATTTTGATGCACGAATTTCAGCTTGTATATCAATAGCAACTTTTTTATGGCTGTCTTGAGAAATAACAATTGTATTATCGTCTTGTTCATTAAATAAATGTCGCAATGCAGATTTAAGTTGGTTTTTAATTTGTTTTGAAGTTAATGTTTGAGCATATTCTGTCGTTATCTTGCGATATTGTTGCCCATTCTCGTATGGACAATTACTAGCGTGTAAAGACTTTGGTGCGGTTTTAAGATGAGGTTTTTTATTTGTTGAATACAAAATAAAACTCAGCTTTGCTTGACGGCAATATGGGCAAAACATATCATTTGTATATTGCCTATAATTATTTTCATTAAGGCAACGGACACTTATTTTCTTGTTTTGCAATCGTGAATAGAATTCCCCAAATTTACTAGTTTTACTCATTTATTTTCCTTTGAAATTTTGTAAAGCTCGGTAATTTTATCATTCATTGCTTTTGTAAATTCATCTTTACTGTGCGAATCAGACATAATTTTTCCTTGAAATTTTACAAGTATTATAGCGAAAATTTTACATTTTTACTTATTTTTAATTTTAAGTAATATCTTTTTTTGATATAATTATCTATAAATGATTACATAAGAATGGAACAAAATAATAAAGATGAATTTCATTGACACCTTGCTTGTGTATTTTGGCTTTGGCTACATTCGCAAACAAGCCATTTTACGCAAGAATATATCGCGTTTAGAAACAAATCTTAAAGCCTTTGCCATTGTAAGCATTAGCGATGAGACTTATAAGCTTGCGCAAGATTTAGCTCAATGCGACAAAGCCACGCAAACGCTTGATGATTTAAAGCGCATTATTTTACTCATAAAGGCTCATAATGACACCATTACTCATTTAAAGCAAAGATTAGATGAGGCTTTAACCAAGCATAGTGCAAAATATATCTTATCAAATATCGATAAATACAGCTTTGAAAGTATCCATTCTCTCAATGAAATGGCTTTGCAAGTGAGCGCATACACCTTGCCAACTTCGTTAAAAGAAAGAGATATTTATTTGCGCTATATGCGTGATATAGGAGAAATTTTTGACAACTACACGGCTATCATCAAGCAACACAGTTTCATTAAAGACTTTCAAAACCTTACTGAGTGTATGAAAGATGAATTTATAGACGGCAAAAATGCCTCAAAAATGCTTACCCTTTTGGAAAATATACAAGCATTTGGGACAAAATTTTACTCTGCACCAGAGTGTAATCAAGCGTTGATTGAACGGCATAATGAGGAATTTATCGCAAGGCATAGCAAGGATAGCATTTTTGATGATATAAACGGCAAATGCTTGGATACACAGCAAAGGAGGGCTATATTAAGCGATAGTGGTTCGATTTTAACGGTGGCTGGAGCTGGAGCAGGCAAGACACTTACAATTTGCGGCAAGGTAAAATGGCTGCTTGATAGAGGCAAGGCAAATTCAAATGAAATCTTACTTTTGTCGTATTCTAGGGCTTCGGCTGAGGATTTGCAAGCAAAAGCGCATTTAATCAACCCAAATTTAAAGGTAAAAACCTTTCATTCATTAGGGTTAGAAATTCTTAAACAAAGCCTATCCACAAAGCCACTTATTGAAGAGCAAGATTTATCCTTTTATATTCGCAAAATACAAAAAGAATGCAAAAATGAGCTTATCATTTGGGATATTTTTAGATTTTGCTCGCTTTATCGGCTTGTAAATAGCGATAAAACCTACCAAACACTAGGCGAGAAATTTGCCTTTTTAAAGCAAGCAAATTTTCACACGCTCAAAGATATATTATCAAACACTTTGCAAGCAGGGCGGTTAAAAACCTTACAAAAAGAGCGCGTAAAAAGCTACGAAGAACTTATCATTGCAAATTTTCTTTTTATAAACGGCATAAAATATGAATATGAAAAACCTTATAAATTTAACACCTCTACCCCACAAAAACGACAATACACGCCTGATTTCTATCTTAGTGATTATGATATATATTTAGAACATTATGGCATAGATAAAAACGGCAACACCCCACAATACCCGCCCAAAGACGCCCAAAGATACAAAGAGGCGATGAAGTGGAAAAGACAAACACACAAGCAAAACAACACCACTTGCATAGAGACTTATTCTTATGAATTTAAAGAAAGTGAAATTTTTGACTCTTTAAAACAAAAACTACAAGATAATGGCATAAAACTAAATAGGCTGTCAAAAGATGAAATTTTAAAGGCTTCAAATGATATTTTTGAAAGCTATATCCCTCTCATAGCTAGCTTTTTAAATCTTTATAAAGCCAGATACCCTGACACAAAAGCCTTTAAAATGCTTAAAATTCAAAATCAAGGCGTAAGCTATAATGACAAAAGAACACAACTCTTTTTGCAAATTTGTGAGTATTTTTATAAGGCTTATTATGAAAATTTGCGAAGTGAGGGCAAAATTGATTTTGATGATATGATAATGCAAACCATTGAAAAAATTCCGCATTCAAAAGGGTGTCGCTACAAATATATCATTGTTGATGAATTTCAAGATATTTCGCAGAGTAGAACACGGTTTTTGCAAGCTTTAATTAAGAATGGAGATTCTAAATTATTTGCTGTTGGAGATGATTGGCAAGCGATTTATCGCTTTGCGGGCTGTGATATAAATATATTTTTGGACTTTAAGCAGTATTTTAGTGATGCACAGCTTTGTTATATCACTTCCACACATAGAAATTCACAAGAATTACAAGACATTGTCGAGCCTTTTATTATGGCAAATACTCAACAAATAGCTAAGCATATTAGCTCAGCAAAACACCAAGAAAATCCTGTGAGATTTTTTTACCACAATGGCGACATAGAAACCAAATTTCGCGAGGTTTGCGATGAAATTTTAAGCCTAAACAAAAACGCACAAGTGTTGGTTTTGGGTAGAAATAACAAAGATGAAGAAAAAATCTCTCAGGCTTTAAATCATCTCAAACGACACAGCCAAATGAAACTTGAATTTAAAACCGTGCATAAATCAAAAGGCTTGGAGGCTGAATTTGTGATTTTGATAAACGGCGATGGCGGAACAAACGGCTTTCCCAACACCATAGAGGACGATAAGCTTTTAGAATTAGTCTTGGGCGCAAAAAATGAATATCCGCACGCAGAAGAAAGGCGTTTGTTTTATGTTGCCCTAACACGCACGCGAAATACCGTCTATATCCTATGCAATCAAGCCAACCCTTCAATCTTTGTAAAAGAAATTGATAGCAAAATAAACGCCACTGCCAAAGATTTTACTTCGCCAAATTGCCCGCGTTGCAAGGGTGAGTTGGTGTTACGAAACGCCGATACAGCAAATTCATTTTATGGTTGTGAAAATTATCCTTATTGTGATTATGCGGTTTTTGACATTGAGCAAGTGAAGTGGAATTTAAGTTGCCCTGATTGCGGGGATTTTTTGCGTGTTAAAAATGGAAAATACGGAAAATTCATTGCTTGTAATGCTTATCCGCATTGCAATTATACAAAAAATTTAAAAGATGATTTGTCATAGTGATTTATCTTTTTTAGCAAAAATTTGCGCTTTTTAAGCATAAAAATTCATCAAAAATAGCAATTTTCGCCCAACAAGCACAAGCAAGGCAAAAAGCTAAATGATAAATTTAAGTTTCTTTTAAGCTAAAATCAAGTTTAAATTTGCTATAATCTCATCTTTAAAACTCAAAATTTGTTAAATTTGCCACCACAAAGCGTGAATTTAGCGTGTTTTGAGTGAATTTCACACGCACTAGTCCTTTTAGCTTGCTTAAACAACGAGTGCGGAGGAAAAAGCTAAACCACAAGGAGAAAAAATGGTAACAATGAGAGATTTGCTCGAATGCGGCGTGCATTTTGGGCATCAAACCAGACGCTGGAATCCAAAGATGAAAAAATTTATCTTTGGCGAACGAAAAGGCATTTATGTCATCGACTTGCAAAAGACTTTGCGCTACTTTCGCTACACTTACAACATAGTGCGAGATGCTGCTGCTGAGGGCAAAACGATACTCTTTGTCGGCACAAAAAAGCAAGCAAGTGCTGCCATCAAAGAGTATGCGGAAAAGTGCGGTATGCCTTATGTGAGCCACCGCTGGCTTGGCGGTATGATGACGAATTTTGGCACGATTAAACAATCCGTGCGCAAGCTTGAAATCATCGAAAAAATGGAAGAAGACGGCTCTATCAAGCTTTTAACCAAAAAAGAAGCCCTAATGCTTACTCGCAAAAAGGAAAAATTGCTTGATTATTTAGGCGGCGTGCGCTACCTAAAAACTCAGCCTGATATGATTTTTGTCATCGACACGGTAAAAGAAAAAATCGCCGTTGCGGAGGCAAACCGCCTTAAAATCCCCGTCATCGCGCCGCTTGATACGAACTGCGACCCTGATTTAGTGGCTTATCCTATCCCCGGAAATGACGATGCCATTCGCTCCGTGCAGCTTTTTTGCCAAGAAATGGCGGAGGCTATAAATGAGGGCAAGAATTTGCGCGAGCAAGATGCGGACTTGATAGAAAATGACGAGCAAGTGCGCGTGAGCGAGGAAGAAAAACGCGAGATTTTAGATGAGGCGTTGAGCGAAGAAGATGCTGAATTTAGACAAGAATTTGAAAAAGAGGACGAAAACAATGGCTGAAATCACCGCACAAATGGTTAAAGAACTACGAGAAAGCACTGGTGCTGGAATGCTTGACTGCAAAAACGCCCTTGCTGAGTGCAACGGCGACTTTGAAAAAGCCGTCCAACACCTGCGCGAAAAAGGGCTAGGCAAGGCTGCTAAAAAAGCCGACAGACTCGCCGCTGAGGGCTTGGTAAGCGTGAAAATCAGCGATGATTTTAAAAGCGCAACGCTCACTGAAATCAACTCAGAAACAGACTTTGTCGCCAAAAACGAAAATTTCATCAAGCTCACGCAAGACACCACAGCGCACATTCAAAGCAAGGGCTTTGTAACGAACGAAGAGTTGTTAAGCAGCACGATAAACGGCGTGAAATTTGAAGAGTATTTGAATTCTCAAATCGCAACCATCGGCGAAAACCTTGTCGTGCGAAGATTTGCTACCTTAAAGGCTGGGACAAACGGCATTTTAAATGGCTATATCCACACAAATGGGCGCGTGGGCGTCATCATCGCTGCTACTGCGCAAAATGAGCAAATCGCCCAAAAAAGCCTGAATTTCTTAAAGCAGCTTTGTATGCACATAGCGGCGATGAAGCCTAGCTTTTTATCTTACAAGGATTTGGATGATGAGTTCATCAAGGCTGAGTATAAAGCCCTTGTCGCCGAGCTTGAAAAGGACAACGAAGAGCGCAGACGCCTGAAAGACCCAAACAAGCCAGAGCATAAAATCCCAAAATACGCCAGCCGCAAGCAGCTTACGGCTGAGATTATCAAGGCTAGCGAAGATGAAATCAAGGCTGAGCTTAAAGCGCAAAACAAGCCAGAGCAGATTTGGGACAAGATAATTCCGGGCAAAATCAACTCTTTTATCGCTGAAAATTCACAGCTTGACAGCAAGCTGACACTTTTGGGGCAGTTTTTTGTGATGGACGATAAAAAGACTATCGAGCAGGTTATCGCTGAAAAGCAAAAAGAATTCGGCGGACACTTTGAGATAGTGCAGTTCATACGCTTTGAAGTGGGCGAGGGCTTGGAAAAGAAAAACGAAGATTTTGCAGCAGAAGTGGCTGCGCAAATGAGATAAAATGGCACTTTTAAGAGCGGAGAATTTAAGCCACAGCTTTGATTATCCGCTTTTTGAAAATTTAAATTTAGAGCTTTGCGAGCGCGAGTGCATAGCCATTCAAGGCAGCAGCGGGTGCGGCAAATCCACCTTGCTACACATTTTATCAAGCCTTTTAAAGCCCAAAAAAGGCAAGGTTTTTGTGAGAGATAAGGACTTATACGCATTGAGCGAAAACGCCCGCCTTAAAATCAGACGACATTTTTTTGGCATTATCTTTCAAATGCACTATTTGTTTAAGGGCTTTTCGGCACTTGAAAATATCGAGCTTGCAAGCGTTTTAAGCAAGCAAGACATCGATGAGGATTTGCTTGAACGGCTTGGCATAGATGAGCTTTTGGGAATGAAAATCGGCAAGTTAAGCGGCGGACAGCAGCAGCGAGTGAGTATCGCGCGCGTGCTTTGCAAAAAGCCTAAAATCATCTTTGCCGATGAAGCCACAGGAAATTTGGACTTTGACAACGCTCAAAATGTCATACACATTTTGAAAAGCTATGTCAAAGAAAATGACGCCGCGCTACTTTTCGTAACGCACGACAACACGCTTGCACGCATGTGCGACAGGGCTTATAAAATCACGCAAAATGGGCTGAATTTAGAGTAAAATTTGCTTTGTTTTAATACTTGTAGAAATTTGCTAAATTTAATAATCCTTAACTCTCTTTTGTTACACTTACATAAAGCAAATTCAAAATAGCAAAAGCAAGGAAAAGGCGTGGAGCAAGGACTTATCAAAAACAAAATTCACATTTTAGATGTCTTTGATTTTTTGAAAGGTTTGCCTAATGAAAGCGTGGATTTAGCGATAATCGACCCACCTTATAATCTCAAAGTTGCGAAATGGGACAGCTTTAAAAATGAGCGTGAATTTTTGGATTTCAGTTATGCGTGGATTGATTTAATGTTATTAAAACTCAAAGAAACGGCTAGTTTTTACATTTTTAACACGCCCTATAATTGCGCTTTATTTTTGTGTTATTTACAAGGTAAGGCGCATTTTCAAAATTTCATTTGCTGGCACAAAAAGGACGGAATGAGTGCTAACAAAAGGCGGTATAATGGTAATCAAGAAAGCATTTTATTTTATACAATGAATGCGAAAAATTACTATTTTGATTATGAAAGTATTCGTGTGCCTTATGATTCAGCCAAACGCATAGAACACGCCAGCAAAAAGGGCATTTTGAAAAATGGCAAAAGGTGGTTTCCAAACCCAAATGGTAAGCTCTGCCCTGATGTATGGGAGTTTGCAAGTGTGCGACATACAAACAAGGTTGCAGGTAAGGTTGTTAAGCAAAACCACCCCACGCCAAAGCCCCGTGAGATGATAGAAAGAATGATAAAGGCTTCAAGCAAACAAGGCGATTTGGTGCTTGATTTATTTAGTGGCACGGGCATTACTAGCCTTGTGGCGAGTGAATTAGGACGAAAATTTATCGGCTGCGAGGCGAATGTGGAGTATTTGGATTGTGGATTAGAAGTTGTAAGGGACAAAAATGGACAATAAAGAGTTTTTAGACAAACTAACGGGCGTATCCCGCCCTAGAATGTTTAGCATTTCTCTACCATAGAATTTTGCGTGATGATTATCGTGGCACGCACAAGCTGCAACATTATCGGTGGAGCGCAAAATACATAAAACTTGTGCTTAAAAATTTGCATAAATTTAGTGATAAAGACGGCTTTTTGTATCACACAAGAGGCGATA
Organism: uncultured Campylobacter sp.; assembly: GCA_900539255.1. Taxonomy (GTDB): domain Bacteria; phylum Campylobacterota; class Campylobacteria; order Campylobacterales; family Campylobacteraceae; genus Campylobacter_D. The sequence goes on from UQBJ01000018.1 coordinate 39,051, forward strand.
TTTATGAAGATTATGTTTATGCAAGCGATGAGGTAGATTTTGCTAAATTTTTGCGGGCTTTAAACTTTGATTTGCAAAATGCAAATGAAGGTAGCGTTACTGATATGGGTATGCGTAAAATCATCTTTGTGAATTTGCAAAGAATGGGTTTTATCAATCGCTACACAAAAGACAAAGAGCTTTGCGAGCTTGGCAAGACTTACCGCAATTATCGCTTTGTTAAACTCACACAAAGCGGACTTGACTTTTTAAACGCCACTTCGCTTTTCGCAGAACAAAGGATTTTAGGGCTTGCACTTGATTTTATTTTTGAGGGCTTGGTGCAAGATATTTTGGATATTTTGACTTATTTTGATGAAAAACAAAGGTATTTAAGCATTGATGAGATGACCTTTTTTGTGAGTTATTTAGGGAAAAATTATAATGGCGAAATTTTAAATAAAGATAAAATTGTGGAATTTATCCTTGAATTTAGGCAGCTTAACGCAAGGCAAAAGGTGGTTACAAAGCTCATTAGCGATTTTTGCAATCCTAAAAATTTTGGTGGCACAAAGACAGATAAAAGGGACTTGCATAATTGGAAAAATGAGGCACAAAGCTTGTTTGATAGCCTTGCTTTAATGTCGCTTTTTGAATTTGATAGAACAAGCAAAAGGCTCTTTTTACGCACGCAGATAGAGGGCGAAAAAATCATCTTTAAAAGAAGTAATGCTATAAAACAAGAGTATTTTAGTAATCACGGCGTAAAAAAGGACGAAATTTTCGAGCTTCATCATATAGTGCCTTTTTATTTTGCCAAAGATATTGATACGCTTAAAATCATTGATGCGTGGCAAAATCTCATTTATATTGACGCAAATTCGCATAAACGCTTAACGCATAAAAGTGGGCGAAATGCCATAAGGCTGAATTTTAAGGGTGAAGATGTGATTTTAGATGATTTTATGGGTTTTTCTTTGTGTTTAAAATTTGAGCAAAATGCCAAGTATCAGCCAAATTTACAAGGCGTGATGAAAGAATATAACGAGAAATTGCTATGAATTTAAATGTGGTATTTTACCATTCAAGCACCGCTATGAGCGAGTTGAATGAAAATAGCGTGGATTTGATTATCACAAGTCCGCCTTATTTTAACATAAAAGATTACGCCAAAAATGGCTATCAAAACGCCACGCATTCAAAGAGCATTAAGGGCGATTTGGGTGCGCTGAATGATTATGAAAGCTATATTAGCGAGCTTTTAAAGGTGTGGCGTGAGTGTGAGCGCGTGTTAAAGCCAAACGCTAAACTTTGCATAAATGTCCCGCTAATGCCTATGCTAAAAAAGGATTTTAACACGCATTATAACCGCCACATTTTTGATTTGCAAAGCGACATTCAGCACAGCATTTTAGAGCGCACAAAGCTTTTTTTGCTTGATATGTATATTTGGAATAGGACAAATTCTACCAAAAAGCTAATGTTTGGCTCTTACCCTTACCCACGCAATTTTTACGCCCAAAACACCACCGAATTTATAACTATTTTTGTTAAAGATGGCAAGCCACGAAACGACATTTCACAAGAAATCAAAGAAGAAAGCAAATTAAGCCAAGATGAATGGGTAAATTTCACCAAGCAAATTTGGGATATACCCGTGCCAAACAAAAGCGACAGCGCATTTGGCAAGCATTCAGCCCTAATGCCAGAACAAATTCCATATCGTTTAATCAAAATGTTTTCTTTCGTGGGCGATTTGGTGCTTGACCCTTTTGCGGGCAGCGGGACGACTTTAAAGGTTGCCAAAGAGCTGAAACGAAACTTTGTGGGCTATGAAATTTATGAGCATTACAAGAGCGTGATAGAAGAAAAATTACATTGCCACAAATTATTTGCCTAAAAAGTTGTGAAATTTTATGAATTTTTCGTGCCATTTGCAAAACAAGCAAAAATTCGATGAATTTTTTAAAAAATTCACAAATTTATCTTAAAATTTACGCTAAAATTCACAGCAAAAAGCAAATTTAAAGGCAAAAGCCTATCAATCAAAGCCAGCACAAGAGCAAAGAAAGGGGCGCAAGTGGAATTCATTAACTACCTAGGCGATGAAAATGTCGCTAAATTTATGCTTTTGTTTGCTCGGGTTGGCGGGCTTTTTGTGTTTTTTCCTTTTTTTTCGCATACAAATATCCCGCAGGTGATAAAGGCGACTTTGGCTTTGTTTCTCACTATGTTTCTTTTGCCCTTATCGACTTTTCAAACCCCGCAAATCAACACTTTTTTTATTTTGCAGATTTTAAGCGAAGTGCTTTTTGGTATGATAGCAGGGCTTATGATGACGCTGATTTTTACGATTATCCAGTTTGCGGGCGAGCAAATGGCTTTTACTATGGGCTTTACTATGGCTAGCGTGATGGACCCTAGCACGGGCGCGAGCGTGCCGATAACTTCTCAAATTTTAAGCCTTATCGCCTTGCTTGTGTTTTTGGCTTTGGACGGGCATCACTTGTGCCTTGTGTTTTTGAGCAACTCGCTTGGCTATATCCCGCTTGGAGAGTTTTATTTGAAAGAAAATTTCTTGCGTTTTATAAACATTTCTATGGTAAATGTCTTTCTCATCGGCTTTACTATGGCTTTTCCTGTGCTTGCTATCAATTTGCTTGCGGATTTGATTTTTGGGCTTTTGATGAAAACTATGCCGCAGTTTAACTTGCTTGTCGTGGGCTATCCTATGAAAATCGCCCTTGCTTTTGTGGTTTTAATCTCAATTTTGGTTATAATGATGGAGTATTTTTGGACGCTTATTGAAAAAGTTTTTACAAATATGCGAGTTTTGTTTTTCACATAAGCGCAAAATAATCAAATTTATCGTAAAATAACGCTAGGAATTTAAAGGAAGGCTATGAAAACTTTACTTTTCAACAAAAACCCTATCATCTCAAAGCTCGTTAGAATGAGCGCTCAAAAGATGGAGTATGAATTTGAAGAGCGTTTAAACTACGCTAGCGACATAGATAGCTACGATGTCATCATCGTTGATGATGGCATAAGCGCTGATTTAAAGGTGCTTCAAGGCAAGTGCAAAAAGCTCATTTATATCAGCAGTGGCGCAAGTGCGAACGAAGAGAGCAGGCAAGTCCTGCATAAGCCCTTTTTACCAACGGATTTAATCGCCCTAATGCGTATAGATGAAGCAGCAGCAGCGCAAGCAGACAAAGACAAAGGCGCAAATGCCGAAAAAGACGCTTTAAAAAGCGAAAATGCAAGCGCAAATGCCGATG
>UQBJ01000019.1 GCA_900539255.1 uncultured Campylobacter sp.
TGTGTATAAAATCAGCCCCGTGAGTATGATACCAGCGATGACAAGATAAAAAAGCGCATAGCTTGCAAACTGCAAAGGGTTATACACGCCTTTGATTTTAGGGTGTTTGCCTAGAAAAAGGTAGAATTTAATCTGCTCTATCCAAATTTTAGGGCTTAACACATCGCTAATGCTCGCTAACTCTTTTTTGCTGTGCTTGTCCGTGAAAAAAAGATAGGTTTTAAAAACCACACAGGCTATCAGCACAAAGCCCGCTACTTCGTGTGCGAAGCGGTATTTTGCTTGCATAAAATTCACAGGCTCGCCCGTAGAAATAGGGCTTTGAAAGACATAAGACAGATAAAAGCCCGTTCCTACAAGCAAAACTATACTCACAGCTCGCAACCAGTGCGTAGCGCGCACGCCTATGCTGAATTCATACACCGCTTTGCGTTTGTTTAAAACTGCATCTTGCATACTCGCCCCCTTACACATTTACTTTGTATTCGCTCAAATTGTTGCCCTTAGTGTCCATAATATGCACAGCACAAGCTATGCAAGGGTCGTAGCTGTGAATTTTGCGAATGATTTCAAGCGGTTGGGTTACATCGGCGATTTTAAGCCCGATTAAGCATTGCTCGTAGCTGCCGCCAACGCCTTTGGCGTCTTTTGGCGAAGCGTTCCAAGTGCTAGGCACGACAGCTTGCCAATTCTCTATAACACCGTCCTTTATGCGACACCAGTGGCTGAGCATTCCGCGTGGGACATTGCCTATGTAGCGTCCTTTGTATTCTTTTTTGCTGTCGATGACATAAGGCGCGCAGGTGCTTTCATCGACTTTTAAATTTTCGATTAGGTTGTCAAAAGCCGTGAAAATGTTGTCCGATATGACTTTGGCTTCTATGCAGCGAGTTGCGGTGCGCCCAAGCGTGCTAAACACAGCTTCTAGCGGCAAGCCAGAGTCTTTTAAGAATTTATCCACTACCTTTACCACAGCCGCGTTGCCTTTTGCGTAATTTACCACGATATTTGCCAAAGGTCCTACTTGTGCGGGTTCGCCGCCATAGCGTGGGGCTTTTATCCAGCTGTATTTGCCTGCTGTGTCAAATACCTTGCTCGCCACTTCGCCGCCATCGATACCTACGCTTTTGCCGTCTTTTAAGCCCGTGTAGTTTGGCTCTGTCTTGCCGTCATAAGGGTGCAAAGGCTCATTGTCTTTATACCAAGAGTGTGTGGCTTCTTCTGTGATGGCTGATTCATCGACTTCATACACTTGCGAAATGTCGCCGTTTCTGATAAAGCCACTTTCAAAAAGCCACTCATTTGCTCCAAGCTGAAATTCTTTGAAAGTAAGTAAATTCGGCACGCCTACATCATTAAGCACACTTGCTTCTTTTGCGTAAGCCTTGCCTGCCATTAGTAAGTCTGGATAGTAGGCGCGATTGACAAAGTCCGCTACTTCTTTCATCTTTTCGGCGAATTCGCCCATTCTTGCGGGGCTTAACAAGTCCATTACGCAAGTAACGCCGCCCACGGTCAAACTTTGTGGGTGCGGTTGCTTTGAACCAAGTATAGCCATAGCCTGAGCCACAACCCTTTGCACGCGCAAGCACTCCAAATAATGCGAAAGAGCGATTAAATTTTGTTCAGGCGTTAAGCGGTAGGTTGGATGCCCAAAGTAAGCGTTCGCAAAGGGTCCTAAATTTCCTTTATCTACAAAGGTTTTTACTTTTTTTTGCACTTCTAAAAGCTTGTCAGCACCCGTGCAAATAGGTGCGTCAGTGTATTTAAAGGCTTCATCGCTTGCCCTTTTGACATCAGCACTTAAAGCACTCACTATATCTACCCAGTCAAGCCCGTGGAGTTGGTAAAAATGCACGGTGTGGTCGTGTAAGAAAAGTGCGGCGTTCATCAAGGTGCGTGTTAAAAGCGCATTGAGCGGCGGAGTGATACCAAGTGCGTTTTCCACAGCCACTATGCCAGCCTTGTAGTGCGAAAAGGTGCAAACCCCGCAAATGCGTTGAGTCATAAAGCCCACATCTCGCGGGTCGCGCCCTTTAACGATAGTTTCTATGCCACGCCACAGCGTAGAGCCAGCGTAGGCTTCTTTGACTACATTGTTATCATCAACGACAACTTCAACGCGCAAGTGTCCTTCTATCCGTGTGATAGGATCAACTATGATTTTTGACATTTTTTACTCCTTATCTTTTTTCGCCGAAGCGATAGCCGCGTGTGCGGCGATGGCAACGCCTGTTAAACAAAGCACGCCTATGCCGATTTTATCGGCTGTCGCGTCCGCACCGCTACCAAAGACGGTGTCAAACTGCCTTGATGCCATAGGCTCTTCAAAGGGCTGCATTGTGTCCCAAAAATCTGGCTCAGAGCAGCCGATACAGCCGTGTCCTGCTTGGATAGGCCAGCTTGTGTGAGAGTTAAAGCGTTCGCGCGAGCAGTTGTTAAAGGTGTAAGGTCCCTTACAGCCTACCTTGTAAAGGCAATAGCCCTTTTTCGCGCCCTCATCGCCAAAATGCTCGACAAATTCGCCCGCATCAAAACGCCCGCGCCTTTCGCACAAATCGTGTATGCGTAGCCCATAAGCCCATTTTGGGCGGTTATAAACATCAAGTGCTGGGGCTTCTTTAAAGAGTAAAAACTGCAAGACATTGCCGACTATGTTTTTCTCGCTTGGCGGACAGCCCGGGACATTGATAATAGCTTTGTTTGTTACCTTGTGTAAGGGTTTAGAGTTGCTTGGGTTTGGGTTAGCCGCTTGAATTCCGCCAAAGCTTGAACAGGTGCCGATAGCCAAAATCGCCTTAGCGTTCTCACAGGCTTCTTTTGCGATTTGAAAGCCCGTTTTGCCGTGCGCGCCAAGTGTGAGATAGCTTTCAGTGCTGCCTGTGGGAATGCCGCCTTCTACCATTAAAATGTAGTTGCCCTTGTGCTTTTTCATTGAATTTTCAAGGGTTTGCTCAGCTTGCCAGCCAGAAGCTGCCATCACAGTTTCGTGGTATTCTAGTGAGATATGCTCGAAAATCAAGCTGTCAATAGTCGGCGTTTCGCTACGAAGCAAGCTCTCACTGCACCCTGTGCATTCTGCCATATGTAGCCAAATCACAGGGGCGCGGTCTGCTAGCTCAGCCGCACGCGCTACCACAGGCACAAAGCTCGCAGGCAAAGCCATAAAAGCCGTCATCGCCCCAGCCCATTTCATAAAATCACGGCGCGAAAAGCCCGCTTCACTCAAAGCCTGCTTAATCGAACGCTTGGAATTCAGCGCAGGCAACTTTTCTAGCTCGTTTAAACGAGCTTCAAACTCTTGTATTTGCATTATTTCCCTTTTCGGTGTGAATTTTTAAACAAAAATTAAATTTTTATATGATAAACAAAAAAGCCTTAAAAATTCCTTAAATTTTGACTTTTTTGCTTTTTTTGTGCTAAATTTACCCAAACGCCTTGTTTTCGCGCTTTTCACACTTTTTTACTCTCTTTCATCGCTGATAGTGGTGATTTGATAATAAGAATTTATGGTTTTGAGCAAATTTAAACGAGAACGCAAGATTTCTTGTGAGCTGCCTATAAAGCTGTTGCGCGCGTCTAAATAATCTTTCATCTCAGCGCGCCCAAATTCATACTTTTGCAAGTAGGCTTTGGCGATTTGCTCTCTTTTGGTGTTGATGATTTTGATATTTTCGTAAAGTTTTGTGTTAAATTCATAGTCTTTATAGCAAGCATAAAATTCGTTTAAAGCACCTTGCAAAGCCTGCTCGTAGCTTGCTTTCAAGCTCTCATACGAAAAGCGCGAAATTTGGATATTTTGCTTTATGCGCCCATAATCCAAAAAAGGCAAAGAAATCTGCAAGCTTCCGCCTAAATTCAGCAGTTTAAAGCTCTCGCCCAAATCCTTATCGCTGCCGCTTAAACTTGCGCCCAAAGAAACGCTTGGATACATAGACTTTTGCATTATTTTATAATCCTTAAACGCCGCATTTAAGGAATTTGCCTTTGAGCGCACATCGGGGCGTTTGGCAAAAATGTCGGTTGAAACATTAAAATCCACTCCAAGCTCTTTAAAATCGCTCAAAGATAAAGACGCCAGCCTTTCAATGCTCGCAAAATTCTCTTTTTTACCCAGCAAATCCTTTAAATTTTTGACGATAAGTTCTTTGTTTTGAGAGTTTGTGAGTAAATTTTGCCTTGCGCTTAAAAGGCTTTGTTCTATGTTGAGCAAATCAAGCTCTTCAACGCGCCCGTAGCGGTATTTGAGCGAGTAAATGTTTTTGCTTTCTTCTAAATTTTTAATGTATTCTTTTAAAAGTTTTTCTACATCGTTGAAATACAGCAGCTCAAAGGCGTTGTTGATAGTGGAATTTACAAGGCTTAATTTTAGGCTTTCTAAGTCATAAAGGCTTGCTTTGGCGCTAAACTCACTCGCACTTAATGAGTCTTTTACCTTGCCGTAAATATCAAGCTCATAGCTTAAATTTAAGGCGTTTGAAAAGCTATTACTTCGCACCCCAAGCCGCAAATCTCTTGCTAAATTCGCGGCTAAATTTGCGCTTAAATTTGGATACATATCAAAGTTGATGAGCTTGTAGCGCGACACCGCACTTAAAAAGCTATACCGCGCCGCTGCTATGTCGGCGTTGTGTTCGAGCATTTGCGCTACAAGTATGTTTAAAGCGTTGTTTTGATAAGCCTTCCACCACGCCTTGCCCTCCAAAACATTTTCGCTGTGTAGGGTTTGAGAATTTGCCCTTGTGTAATCATCAAATTTATCGGCGCACCCGCTTAAAAGCAAGGCGCAAAGTGCGTAAAAAACAAGTTTTTTCATTTTATTCCTTTGACAAAGCATTGATAGGATTTAAATTCGCCGCATTTTTTGCAGGAAAAAACCCAAAAATTAAGCCGATAAGCACAGAGCTAGCAAGTCCAAGCACCACAGAACCGCTTGAAACTATCATCAAAAAGTCCGTGCTTACGGAGTTAAAGGCAAAGACGATAAGGGCGCAAAGCCCCACGCCAAGCACCGCTCCCATCATACAAATCATCACCGCTTCGATGAGAAACTGAAACAAAATGTCCTCTTTTCGCGCCCCGATTGCCATTCTTATGCCGATTTCGCGTGTGCGCTCGCTCACTGAAACTATCATTATATTCATCACGCCTATACCGCCTACTACTAGGGCGATGACGGCTATGCAGGTGATTAAAAGCGTCATTGTCGCCATATTTTCTTCGATTGATTGTCTAATAGAGTCTGAATTTATGGTGAAAAAGTCCTTTTTGCCGCGTTTGATTTCAAGTGTCCTAACCATAGCTTCCTCAGCAAGGGCAGGACTAGCGTCATCTCGCACTTTGGCGATGATTTGCTCGACTACGCGCGAGCCTGTGATTTTGTTGCGTAGCGTGGTGTAGGGCGTGTAAATGCGCACGGTTATGTCCGTGTCTGGGCGGCGGCTGTCCTTTTCTAAAATGCCGATGATTTTAAAGGGCTGTTTGTTGCAAATGATGGTTTTGCCGATGATTTGTTCGGGCAAAAAGCCATCAAATAGCCGTTTGCGCCCATTATCATCAATGACTGCTACATTGTCGGCGTTGCTGACTTCGCTTTCGTTAAAAAAGCGTCCTGTGCCTAAATTTAAGCCCTTTATGCTAAAAATGCTTACTCCGCCGCCCTCCATTTTCGCGCTTAAAGATATGTTGCCATAGGTGGCAATGCTGCTTGTGCCGTCTTGTGCTTCGACTGATTCTAGTTGTGGCAAGCTTTTAAGGGCATACAAATCGCTTAAAGCAAGTTTTACCTTGCCCGAGCGAATGTCGCCAAAGCCCCTACCGCCACGCACTTCAATGGTGTTTGTCCCAAGCCTTGAAATGCTTTCTAAAATCTGCTTTTGCGAGCCAAGCCCGAGTGCTACGACACTTACAACCGATGCTATGCCGATGATTATGCCTAGCATAGTTAAAAGCGAGCGAAGTTTGTGCGCTAATATCGATGAATAAGCGATTTTAAGGCATTCTATGATTTGGTTTTTCAGTAAATGGTAGGTTTTGATTTCTTGTGGCATTGCCGTGAGTGGAATTTGCACCTTTTGAGCGGAATTTGTGCCGTTTGTCATTGCGAGCAAGCCCTTAGGCGAAGCGTGGTAATCCATTGAATTTTCGCCGTTTTTGTCATTCTGAGCTTTCGCAGAAAGCGAAGAATCCACGCTTGATTTTAAATTCTCTTTATTAGAAGTGGATTCTTCGCTATGCTCAGAATGACAAGGGTTTAAATTTAGGCTATCTTTGATGATTTCGCCGTCTTTTATCTCTATGATACGCCCAGCTTTTGCGGCTATTGTCGGGTCGTGAGTAACTAAAACTATGGTATGTCCTTGTGAATTTAGCCTTTGTAAAATGTCAAGCACCATCACGCCGCTTTTGCTGTCAAGTGCGCCCGTTGGCTCATCGGCTAAAATCAAATCCCCACCGTTCATCAAAGCCCTTGCGATACTCACGCGCTGCTGCTGCCCGCCGCTTAGCTCATTTGGCTTTGAGTTAAATTTATCCGCAAGCTCTAAATTTGCTAAAAGTTCTTTTGCTCGCTCGTCTCGCTTTTGTGAGCTAACGCCCGCATAAACAGCAGGCAAAGCCACATTTTCTTTCGCGCTCATCAGGCTTAAAAGGTTGTAGCGTTGAAAGATAAAGCCGATTTTTTCGCGCCTTAAACGAGACTTTTCATCGCTGTTGAGCTTGGTTACTTCATAGCTTGCAAAGACATAAGAACCGCTACTTGGCTCGTCCAAAGTGCCGATAATGTTTAAAAGCGTGGTTTTACCGCTCCCGCTTTGCCCGATGATAGCCACAAATTCGCCTTTTTTGATGTGCAAATTTATGCCCCTTAAAATCTGCGTTTGCCCGATACTCTTGCGTATATTTGTAAGCCTTATCATCATCTTGCCCTTAAATTCGCGCCTAAATTTTGGCGTAAATTCAGCCTTTTTGTCCCAAATTTACACCAAAATGCGCCCAAATTCAGCCTTTTGGCTTTGAAATTCATACTCTTTGCCCTTTATCAGTGCATAGGCGGTCTCATACCGCTTGATTTGCCCGTCTTTGCACTGCTTGAAAGCACAAGCAAATCATTTTCGCTTACCCCGTCTAAAATCTGCGTGTTTATGCTGTCTTTAATGCCGATTTTCACATAGCTTTTGATGATTTGCCCTCCGCGCAAAAGCTCGACAAAATAACCGCCCTTGTCGTTTTTTATCGCGTAAGTTGGCACGGCTAGGGCGTTTGGCGCGCTTTTTATCACTATGGAGTTTTCCACGCTCATTCCTATGCGTAAGAAATTGTCCTTGTTTTTCACAAAAACCTTGGCGTAGTAGTAAATCGCGCTCGTGCTTGAACTGCTCGTGCTGCTGCTTGATGAATTTGATTTCGCATCGCTTGTTGTGGTGTTTGCTGGGTCTATGCTTGAAATTTTGGCTTCGTATTTTTTCTCTGGGTCGTTTAAAATGCTAAATTTCACGGCTGTGCCGACTTTGATTTTGCTCACATCAGCTTCTGCGATTTCCATACGAATTTCCATTTCGTCTAAATTTGCGATTTTTACGATAGTGGGCGTGCTTTGGTTTGCATTAACCGTTTGCCCCTCATCAACGGCTACATTGATGATAATGCCGTCCATAGGTGCTGTTATGGTGGTGTAGCCTAAATCTTTCTCGGCGTTTTTGAGCGTGATTTCAAGCTGCACGACTTGGGCGTTTAAATCCGCCACGCTTGCTTTTAAGCCGTAAAAGTTGTTTTTCAGCGTTTCTAAATTCTCCAAACTCGTGGCTTTGTTGCTGTAAAGTTTTTGCTCCCTTTGATACTGCGAACTAGCGATTTCAAGCGCGACTTTTTTGCTCTCTAAATTTGCCTTAGTGCTTGCTAGCTGCGCTTTGGTAATGTCTAAATCATTTTGCTGCTTGTCTTTGTCAATCTGCGCGATTAAATCCCCAGCCTTTACCTTGTCGCCGATTTGCACATAAAGTTTGGTGATTTGCCCGCTTACCTGTGCGCCGACATCAACTTGCTCTTTGGCATACACTTCGCCCACAGCTTCTATGCTTTGGTCTATGTTTATGCGCGTGATACTCTGCGTGGCAAGCTGAGCTTTGTCATCTTTTTTAAAAAAGCCCACATACAAAGCCACTGCGCCCACGCACAACACAATCACAATAATAAGAGTTTTTTTGCTTGGCTTTTTTGTTTTAAGTTTGTCAAATGCGCCTTTGAAGCTCGTTTTTAAGCTGTCTAATTTCATTTTTGTCCTTTTTGTCAAAAAAATTTAGGCAAAGTATAGCCTAAAAATGTGAAGTAAGTGTGAATTTATAAAAAAAAGAATGCCTTGTATCAAAAAAATTTGAAATTTTTGCATAATTTTTTCAAAAAATTTTTCGCTCCAAAGCGATGAAAATCCTTAAAATCCCCCCCCCCCAGCTTGCTTTGAGCCTACTTTTAGATAAATTTAGTCTTTAAGATTCGTTTAAGATTTTTTAAGTATAATCAACTCCGCACAAAGTTTCTTGTGCCACTACACAAATGAAGGAGGTATCTTGCAACAAGCTAAGAACAATCTTTTTAGTCTCTTTCTTGTTTTGCTCTTTGTTTTTTTCGCGGTAGGTTTTTACACCTTTTACAACGCGAAAGGCTTTTCCTACTTTTCTAATGACAGCGCCGCCTGTAACAACTGCCATGTTATGAACGAGGTGTATTATGATTACACCAAGTCGCCGCATTCAAAAGTAGTCGATGGTAAGCCACTTGCTACTTGTAGCGATTGCCACATACCCGATGGCTTTGCTCACAAGTGGATAGCCAAAGCGCAAAGCGGAATTTCACACGCGTATGCCTTTACCTTTAAGCTTGATGATTTGCCTACAAATCTCACAGCTACACAAAGAACAAAAGGCTGGGTGCAAAACAACTGCATTCGTTGTCATAGCGATATGGCAGCAGCAGCTGTAAATGCCACACTTGACCCGCACAAAGATAGTGCGCTTAAATGCGTCTCCTGTCATCAAAGTGTCGGGCATAAACGAGATTTTTAACACACTAAGGAGTGAAAATGAACAAAAATGTAACGATTGGCTTGATTGTCGTGCTGATTGTCGTTATCGGCGCTGTGCTTTGGTTTAACGGAAGCGTTAATGAAAGAGCCGCAGCAGGACAAAACACCCAAATCAAATCAACAGGCGCAGTTGAGATGAGTGATATGAACCCATCTTTTGAACACTGGGGCAAGAATTTCCCCGAGCATTTGGATATGCACACAGCGGCTGAGAAAAATCCGCCCTTTGCTACTGAATACGGCGGAAGTTTAGCTTACTCAAAGCTCACTCGGTATCCGCAGCTGAAAATCCTTTGGGCTGGGTATCCTTTCTCCATAGACGCTAATGAAGAGCGCGGACACTTTTGGATACAAGTTGATCAAATGGACACAGCGCGCAACAACAAGGACTTTTTGAATTCAAACGGCTTTGCAGCCTTTGGCGGACAGCCTGCTGCTTGTATGGCTTGTCATAGTGGCTGGACAAAATGGCTACTTGATAATGTCGCAAAAGGCGATTGGGCGGTATTTAGCTCAACTAAATACTGGACGATGATAAAAAATGTCCCTGTGGTAAATGCTGATGGTTCAGTTGGCGAGAGCGTGGATTTCAACAAGCCTGAATTTGCAAATCTTACAAAAGAGCAAATCGCTCAACACAGCGGACCACACGGCGGCAAGAGAATGGGCGCGACTTGTGCTGACTGCCACAACCCTGTGGATATGCAGCTTCGCGTAACTCGTCCATCAGCTATCAACGCTTTGGTTGATAGGGGTTATGTAAAAGACGCCGTTACAGGCATCAAAGCCCCACGCGAAGAGATGAGAACCCTAGTATGCGCTCAGTGCCATGTCGAATACTACTTCAAACCAACAGGCACAAAGGTGCAAGTAATGGGCGAGAGCATTGCCAAAGACCCAAGCAAAAAGTGGTTTAACGGCAAGCAAAAAGACTACGATGAGTTTGACTCGTGGAGAGATGGCAACCAACCTACTCAAATCGAAGTGGCTGGACAAGAGCTAGTTTTCCCTTGGAGCGAGTGGAAAAAAGGACAGCCGTTTAGGATAGAAATGTTTGAAGCTCACTATGACAAGGTGCGCGATGTTTTCGCACAAGATTGGGCGCATAAACTCACCAAAGCCCCTATGCTTAAAATTCAGCACCCTGAAACAGAGCTTTACAGCGGCGGTGTGCACGCGGCAAATGGCGTAAGCTGCGCGGATTGTCATATGCCTTATGTGCGAAAAGGCGCAGCAAAGATGACTCAACACAACATTACTTCGCCTTTGCAAGATATAAACGCGGCGTGCAAGAGCTGCCACACACAAAGTGAAAGCTATCTTAAAGCGCAAATCCTTGACATACAAAAGTCTGTGGGTTATGATTTAAGAAGTGCTGAGTATGCGAGCGTGAGCCTTATCCTTGACATTAAAGATATGCGCGAAAAACTTGGCGCAAAGGCTGAATTCCAAAGCGATGGCAAGGCAGATGATAAGAAAATTTCAGCAGCACTTAAAGAAGTGTTAGAACTCCATCGCCGCGCTCAAATGAGAGGCGACTTTGTAGGTGCTGAAAACTCCACAGGTTTCCACAACCCACGCGAGGCATCAAGAATGCTCTTACAAGCTGTCGAGCTTGCGCGTCAAGGGCAAATCAAACTTGCTGAAATCGCAGCGGCAAACGGCATAGCCTACACCGCTTCAAATATCGGCTATGAGGACTTGCAAAAAGACGGACAAAAGCTAGGTGCTATCGGTGGCGTGCCAGCGGGCGACATTCGCTACTCAAAAGAGATTAACAAGCGAGACGGCGCAGGCACACACAAAGCGGGCGAACGATACTATGAACACGACAACATTAACGGCAACCCGCCAGCGCATTTGCTTGAATTTGACAAAAACACTCGTCCTTACAACTACTCTGTAATGGACAAGAAATAGTCTCACAAATGCCACTTTGAGCCAAATTCGCCTTGAATTTGGCTCATTTTATTTGAATTTACTTGTTAAAATTTAATTTTTTAAATTCGCTTGCGATAAATTCAACGAAAATTTGACTATCTGCTTTTGAATTTGCTTGTGGAATTTGACGAGAATTTGTCAATTTGCTTTTAAATTTGCTTGCGGTAAATTTAACAAAAATTGTCATTCTACTTTGAAAATTTACTTGTAATGAATAATTTAAACCTTTTTAAAGGGCTTTTTTGTTTAAAGCGTTGATTTGCAAACGATAATTTCCTTGTCAAATTGCCAAAAAGCAAAGCGTGGCAATCTACTCAAAATTCAAACGAAAAATTAAATTTGCCATACCGAGCCTTTGGCGAAGTATTTAAAAATGTTAAAACCCACAACGACAAGCAAAAGCCGATAATACATTTGTGATGAGAGTTAAAAATGCGCCCTTGCCTTACGCTTATATGCAAGGCGCAAAATGGCATTTTGAAAAGATAAATTCCGCGCCACAAAACCACTACAAACACGCTAAATACCACTCAATAGTCTTTACAATCCCGCTTTCAAAGTTTTCTTTTGCTTTCCAGCCTAACTCGCTTTCGATTTTGCTCGCGTCTATGGCGTAGCGTTTGTCGTGTCCAGCCCTATCTTTAACAAAACTTATCAAATCGCCGTATTTTTCACCATTTGCGCGTGGTTTTAGCTCGTCTAAAATCTCGCAAATTTTGCTCGCTATGTGTAAATTCGTGCGCTCATTTCGCCCGCCTATGTTGTAGCACTCACCGCTTTTTCCCTTAAAAAAGGCTAGCTCAATGCCCGTGCAGTGGTCATTCACAAAAAGCCAGTCGCGCACATTTTGCCCATCTCCATAAATAGGGATTTTCGCGCCATTTAAACACGAGCGGATTATGGTAGGTATGAGCTTTTCGGCGTGTTGCTTTGGTCCGTAGTTGTTTGAGCAGTTTGTGATGATGGTGTCTAGCCCAAAGGTTTCGTGGTAGGCGCGCACGGTGAAATCGCTCGCGGCTTTGCTTGCCGAGTAGGGCGAGTTTGGCGCATAAGGCGTTTGCTCGCTAAAAAGTCCCGTTGCCCCAAGCGTGCCATAAACTTCGTCCGTGCTTATGTGATGAAAGCGCGCGTTTTCATAGCCCTTTTTTGGCTCATTTGGGGCATTTAGCCACGCTTTTTTCGCCGCTTCAAGCAAGGTTTGCGTGCCAAGTGCGTTGGTGCGCGTGAAAATAGCAGGGTTTGCGATAGAATTATCCACATGCGATTCAGCCGCAAAGTGAATCACGCCCTTTATGTCAAAGCGCGCAAAAAGATAGTCAAGCAACTCGCCGTTGCAAATGTCGCCACGCACGAATTCATAACGCTTTGCAAGCTCTTTGTCCGCTGTAACTTCGCTTAAATTTGCCAAATTCCCCGCATAAGTCAGCAAGTCTAAATTCAGCACGAAAAAATCCTCATTGTGCCTTAAAAAATGCTCCACAAAGTTACTGCCGATGAAGCCCGCCCCGCCTGTGATTAAAATGCTTTTCATTTCGTGTCCTTTTTTGTTTTATCACAAATGCCCTTAAATTCAGCACAAAGCCTTTCATAAAGCTCGCCCAAGTCCCTGCCGCACACGCGTGTGTCTGCGATAGTGGTGATGAAATTCGTATCCCCAGCCCAGCGTGGCACTAAATGATAATGACAATGCTCCGCTATGCCAGCACCAGCTTGCTCGCCTAAATTCATACCGACATTTACGCCCTTTGCACCAAGTGCCTTTTGCAAAATCCCCACGCCCTCGCGCACGAAAAAGCTCATTTCTTGCCAAGCCTCGATTTTCAAGGCTTGAATTTGCTCTTTGTGCGCGTAAGGCACTACCATAAAGTGTCCGGGCGAGTAGGGGTATAAATTCATAATCCCAAAGCAAAATTGCGCCCTAAAAATCACGCCTAGTTCGCCGTCTCTGTCGGCGTTTGCGCTTGCTATGCAAAAGGGGCATTCGTGCGTTTTTTCGCTAAAATACTTAGCCCGCCACGGGGCGTAAAGGTGCTGCATTTATGTCCTTTTAACAAAGTCTTTAAGAGCCTTGCTCTCGTTAATCTGGCGCACAAAATACTCGCCGATTAAGAAAGCATCGACACCCAAAGCGTCTAAATTCCGCAAAATGTCCTTTTTGTCAAGCCCACTTTCGGCTACGATGATTTTATCTTGCGGAATTTTACTCATAAGTTTTTCGCAAAGTGCCATATCAAGGGTAAAATTCTCTAAATTTCGGTGATTTATGCCAATAATGCTTGCCCCTGCAAACAAGGCTTTGTCCAAATCCGCTTCGTTGTGGATTTCAAACAGCACTTCTAGCTTTAAACTACGCGCAAACTGCGCTAAATCCTTTAACTCGTCCTTGCTTAAAGCCCGCGCAATCAGCAAAATAAAGTCCGCCTTGCTCGTAAGGCTTTGCAAAATTTGATATTTGTCAAAGATAAAATCCTTTCGTAAAAGCGGCACTTTCGCATTTTGAGCGATTTCTTCTAAATAAGTCAAATTTCCCAAAAAATAATGCAGCTCAGTCAGCACCGAAATCGCCGCCGCACCGCCAAGCTCGTAGTTTTGCGCTATGCGTGTAGGAAAAAATTTGCTTCTTATAATGCCCTTGCTGGGGCTTGCCTTTTTAACCTCAGCGATAATGTTGAATTTATCGGCATTTTTACGCAAAGCCTGCAAGACTTTTTCGGGCTGTGGGGGATTTTTACTCGCTAAAATTCGCTCAGCCTTTTTTTCAAGGGCATTTTGACTTACTCTTTTCTTTTTAATGCCTAGTTCTTCTTTGCTGCGTGCAAAAATTTCGTCCAAAATCATCTTTGTCCTTTACTCAAACACTGCTGAATGGCTTTGATATGCTCTTTGGACTCTTGTGAGTTGCTGAATTCCTTGTCGTGCATAGTTTGCAGCATTACATTCCACGCTTCGCCGCATTGTCCTTGCTTGTAGTAGCCCCACGAGAGTGAATCCAAGTAAAAAAGGTTATGCGGCTCTCTTTTGAGTGCTTGCTTCACCAAATCTATGCCCTTTGGCACATCTAAATCATAATCAATCAACAAATATCCATAGTAGTTAAGATACAAAGCCCCGCTATGCTCGTCTAGTCCTTGCTCGAATTTTTTTGATACCGAGCTTAAAAGGCTTTGGTTGATTTTCTTTTTGTTTGTCGCCTCTTCAAACTCCATCACAGCGGCGATTAAAAGGTATTTTTTGTCCTTGCTTTGCTCGTAGCGTTTAAGCGCCAGCTCGTAGGCTTCGCGGAATTTATCAAGCCTTTGATACAAAAACAAAGTCAAATCATCATCAAATTCATATTTTAGGGCTATTTCTAGGGCTTTGTCGTATTTTTCTTCAAACATCATTCTCTCTAAAAGCACGCGCACAAAGCTCTCGTCTCTTGTTAGCTCATAAAGCCTGAGATAAGTCGCTTCAAGCTTGGCGTTTTCGCCCTTGTCGTTGTAAATTTTAGCAAGCAGCAAGCACACACGCGCGGTGCAATCAAGCTCATCGACAAAACTTTCAAGCTCTTTTTGGGCGTTTTTGCTCTGCCCCAAAAGCAGCTCGCTTTCGGCGATTTTGAGCGTTATGACTTCATTTGGCTTTGTGTCCTCGCTTAAATGCGCCTTGCTTTGCTTGTAGTGCGCTAATGCTTGCTTGAAATTCCGCTTGCCAGCAGCGACATCGCCCAAAAGCTCGTAGTTTCTAAAATCCTTGTCCCATTTCACAAGCCTTTTTAGCACGCTTTGCGCCGCTTGTAGCTCGCCATTTTGCAGATGATACACAGCGCTAAACCTTGCTAATGCGGCGTTTTTGTCTAAATGCGACTTGGCAAGCTCGTTTAGCTCATCGCCCTTGTCTAAATTGTTAAACAAGGTTAGCATAAAGGCGTTTTCAAGGGCTTGCTCGCTTTGATAATCCTTGTAAATTTGCAAAAAAGCGTCCCTTGCTTGCTTGCTTTCGCCCGCTTTTTCGTAGTTTAAGGCTTGCATAACCTTTGTGTCAAAGGCTCTGTTGCCCTCAGGCACAACCCAGCGCGTTTCATAGGCACTTTGCTCTCCGATAACGCAGCCGTTGAGCGCAAAGACGGCGATGATTAAAAACAAACACCGATACATTCTTGTTTCAACTCCTCTTTATGTGTCTTAAAATACTCCCAAAAGGGAAAAGAACGACATTGCCGTGGGCGAAGCTCGTAAATACCGCAACACCGCCTTTGCGTGTCAAAAAACACGCAGGCAAAGCCGTTTTCAAATTCTACTTCTTTAAATCTCCATTTCCAGCGCACTTTTTTCAGGTAAATTTGCGCAAATTCGTCAAATTTCAAGCCAAAATGCGCGACTAAAAGTGTGATTTCATCGTTGTTTGCAAAGACATTGCCACTCTCACCCGTGCAGCACTTGCCCCCGCAACGCTCGCAAGCACTTTCATCAAAGCTAAATTCAAAGCCCTTTTCACAAATCAACACTTTTTACCTTAATTGTAGTATAAATTTCTTGCATTTTCGCACTCAACTCGTCATTTTCATACACAAAAAGCGGATTTTGTAGCTCGCAAGGGCTTTTTGAGCCTTTTTTGGTTTCGACTAAAACAAGCCTTGCCCTTTGTCTAGCGTTTGTATGCACGAATTTAAGCCTAGTGAGTTTGAGTTTTGCGCCACTTAAAAGCGTGCAAAGTTCTTGCAAAGCGCCCACTTCATAGCAAAAGCAAAGCGTGCCATTTGGCTTTAAGAGCGCATTGCTCGCATTTATAAAGCTTGATAAACTCAAAGAATGCGATGATTTGCCAGCTTTGACAAGCTCGTTTTCACTCTGCAAAGCTCCCTGCCTGTAAAAAGGCGGGTTTGAGATGATGAAGTCAAATTTTTCATCGCTTTTAAAATCCGCAAAATCCGCACAAATCACCCTTGCTTGCAAGGCGTTTTGGGCTAAATTTCGCTTGCTTAAATCGCAGTTTTGTTGCATAATGTCAAGCAAGCTCAGCTCGATATTTGGGAAGTTTTCTTTGAGTAAAATGCCGACAATGCCACAGCCACAGCCTACATCAAGCACTCTACCCTTGAATTTCGCGCCACTTGCAAAGTCAAAGAGCAAGAAAGTGTCGATATTGTAGCGATAGCCTTGCTTATCTTGCGTAAAAATCAGTTCTCTCACAGCCAACCTTTAAAGTGAAATTGTAGTGAAATTTGGTAAATTGTTTTGTTTGAGCGAAATTGCTTGCTAAAATTTAAGGGCAAAAATTTAAATGAGATGACAAAATTAGCTAAATTTCGCTACAATACCAAATAAAATTCAAGCAGCAAATGGACGGCAAATGGCGTTTTTGTGGGAGCTTGTGAGCGATAAGGGATTGTGATGAGGATTTTAGTTACCGCGCTTGAACCGAGTGCGAATTTGCATTTAAAAGAAGTGTTAAAGGCTTTTTGGGCTGAATATGGCGAGTTTGAGTTGAGCGGGATTTATGATGAGAATTTATGCGCTGAATTTGAGGCAAATTTAAAGCAAAAATCAAAAGAAAATTTCAGCGAAAATTCACAAGAAACTTTAAATTTAAATAGCCCGCCAAATCCGCAAGAGCCTTTAAATTTAGGCGATACGCCAAATTCAAAAGGCGTAAAAATCAACAAGCCCCTTTACAGCTCGCACGAGTTTTCGGCTATGGGCTTTGTGGAGGTTTTGCCACTCATCTTTAAGGCAAAACGCGCTATCAAAGAGCTTACAAGCCTTGCACTTGAAAGACAAAATGCACAAAAGCCCTTTGACGCCGTCCTTTGCATCGATAGTCCAGCCTTTAACATACCTTTTGCTAAGGCTTTAAATGCGGCTGGGGTGCGCGCTAAAAAGATTTATTATATCTTGCCTCAGGTTTGGGCGTGGAAAAAAGGGCGAATTCCCATTATCGAAGCGAATTTTGATGAGCTTGCTAGCATTTTGCCTTTTGATGGGCAGTTTTTCAGCAAAAGCACCTTTGTAGGACACCCGTTGCTTGATGAGCTAAAAGAATTCAAAGATGAGAGCGATTTTGAGACGATTTTAAGCAAGGAAGAGAGCAAAAAAACTCTTTCTTTTTTGCCCGGTTCAAGGCGTAGCGAAATAAAGCGTCTAATGCCTGTTTTTAGGGAGCTTGCTTTGAATTTTAAGGGCGAAAAAATCCTTTGCGTGCCGCCCTTCAATCTCGCGCGCCTTGATGAGCTTTATGGCGACACAAAGGGCTTTAAAGTCGTTACCAACACGCCACAAGCCCTTAAAAAAAGCGATTTTGCCTTTATTTGCAGCGGCACAGCCACGCTTGAAGCCGCACTCATAGGCACTCCGTTCATACTTGCATACAAGGCAAAAGCCATAGATGTGTTTATCGCGCGGCTTTTTGTGCGCTTAAAGCACATAGGGCTGGCGAATATAATGTGCGATTTTGCTGGCAAAAGCGAGCTAAACCCTGAATTTTTGCAAAATGAAGTGAGCGCAAAAAATCTTTTTGAGGCTTATCGCAAATTTGATTTTAAAGAATTTTTTGATAAAGTATCGTTTTTAAAAAATTATCTGCGTTTTGGCAGCGCGAAAAATGTCGCCAAAATGCTAGCAAACAAAGGATAGACAATGCAAAGCGAACCGATGAGTAAAATGGGCTATGAAAAACTAGCAAGCGAGCTTGAAAATTTAAAGAGCGTTGAGCGACCGCGTGTAGTGGAGGAAATCGATGTGGCGCGTTCGCACGGGGATTTGAAAGAAAATGCCGAGTATCACGCCGCGCGCGAAAAACAAGCCTTTATCGAGGGGAGAATCGTGGAGCTTGGGGACTTGCTAGGGCGAGCGCAAATCATCGACCCCGCAAGCTACGAGCATAACAGCGTTAAATTTGGCTCATCTGTTGTTATACAGGACATTGACACGGAAAAAGAAAGCCGCTACACCATAGTGGGCGTGGCTGAGGCGAATTTAGACAAGGGCTACATTTCGACAAATTCGCCTTTGGCGCGCGCTATGCTTGGCAAAAAAGTAGGCGATGAATTTAAGGTGCGTTTGCCAAAGGGTGAGAGCGAGTTTGAAATCGTTTCGATAAGCTATGTGCCTTTGAATTTGGACTGAATTAAGTTTTTTTGATGAATTATTTTCTCTTGCCATATTGACTTGGCTTGTCATACCGATTTGTTTTATCATACTGGTAAATTTTTGTCATACTGGGCTATTTTCTTGTCATACTGAGCGCAGCGAAGTATCTATAAATTTAAAAAGTTTGTCTTAACTTTCTTTGTGGATACTTCGCATTCGCTCAATATGACAAGTTAGGTTGCTTTTTGCAAAAGGCTCAAAATGACAAATCAACCTTGTCATACTGAGCGAATGCGAAGTATCCATAAAATCAAAGCAAACTCAAAAAATTCAACGAATTTTCACGCAGAAAATGAGCGAAATTGAGCTTAAAATTTAGGATAGAATCTAGCTGTAAATTCAATTTTAAATTTTTAGCTTTAAATTTTTAAGATTAAAAATTCAGTTCTAAATTTAGCTCTAAATTCAACCCTAAATTTAGCTTTAAATTTAGAGCTAAAATTCGGCTTTAAATTCAGCTTAAAGTTGCCTTGTCCTTGCTTTTGATAAGCTCGTTTAAAAATTCAGCAATTTGCTCTTTTTGCCCTTGCGAAATGCCCTTAAATTCAGCGTTTATAAGGTTGTTGAGCAAGTCTTCATTCAGTAAATCGCTGTCGTTAAATTCTCTTGCTTTTTGCAGGATTTTAAGCACTCTTAAATCTTTTTGCATTGTGTTTGTCCTTAAATTTAGGCTTTTGCTTTATCTTTCAGCACGATGACACTAGCAAATCTTTGCGCTGTCGCATTTTTCCTGTAAGAAAAAAAGCGTTCATCATCAAAGCTACAAATTCCGCAGTCTTTTATGTCGCTTATGCCAAGTTTTAAGGCTTGATTTTTCACAAGAGCCTTTAAATCAAGGCGGTTGTCGCTTACAAATTCGCTAAAATTTGCTTTTGCATAAGCTAAAATTTCTCCGTCCAGCTCGTAATTTGCCCCGCAAATGCTTGGTGCAATGATAAGCGTAAAGTCCTCGCTTTTAAGGCTTTTTTCACGCGCTTTCATCGCTAAAACCGCTTTTTCAAGGATATTTTCAAAACAGCCCTTGCGCCCTGAATGCAAAGCCGCCACAAAGCCCTTTTTGTGCCACAAAAGCAAGGGCAAACAATCAGCACTCAAAACGCAAAGCCCAACGCCCACTTTATCACTCATCAGCCCATCGCACTCGTATTTTTCGCGCTTTGGCTCGTAAAATTCAACCAAATTTGAGTGAATTTGCTCCATAAAAACGGCTTTTTTGATGAAGGGCAAGTTAAAAATTTGTTTCTCAACTATAAGCCCACGAAAGCCCATAAAATCGCGCCCAAAAGCACAAAAAGCCGTGCAAAATTCATTATCTAATAAAGATAAGAAATTTTCTCTATGTCCTGCCACGAAAGCCCTTTTTGCTCTAAATTTGCCTTTTCAAACTCATCATTTTGCGCTACAAAATGCGCTTGTGTCGGGTTTGATTGAGAATTTTGGCTATTAAAGCCTTGCATTTTGATTATGCGTGCGGTGTAGCGAGCGAGCAAATCGCTTTCTACATTTACTCTACGCCCTACTTGATAGCTACCAAACAAGCTTTCTTTGAGCGTGAGCGGGATTAAAGTAAGGCGAATGCTGTTTTGATAGACTTCATTTATGGTTAAACTTATCCCATCAATCGCCACAGAGCCTTTTTGAGCCATAAATTGAGCTAAATTTGGCGGAATTTTCACAAAAAAATCCACTCCATTTTCGTTGCGCTCTATGCGTGAAATTTCGCCCACTCCGTCAATGTGTCCTTGTAGCAAATGCCCATCGATTCGCTCGCCATAGCGCAAAGCTGGCTCGATATGCACCTTATCACGCAGGTTTTCAGTGGCTATGTGCGTGCGCGTTTCCCTTGAAAGCTCTACCGCAAAGCCGTTTGCAAAGACTTGCGTTACAGTAAGACAAGCGCCATTTACCGCTATGCTATCGCCTAAACTTGGTTTGTGCCTTGCGATAAGGCTTAAAGTGTTGTTTTGGTAGGATTTTACACGCGCGATTTCACGCACAAGCCCGTTAAACATTGCTTATCCTTTTTTGCTGAATTTTACCCAAAAATTGCGTGAAAAAAGAAAGATTTGCGAAAATTTAATATATAATTTGAGTTTTATTTGAGTAAATTTAAAATAAAAAGCAAAAATTTAGGACAAAATGGCAAAATAAAGCGCATTTAAATGCCACGCTGTTTTTTAAACAAGCGAATTTGCAAGAATTTAAGGGGACAAAGGCGAAGGATTTTGGAGTGAAAATCGTGTTTGTGGAGCGTAGCACAAGGGCGCATACTTTGGCGTATGTAACCGCAGTGCTATGCGAACACTGCACGATTTGCGCCCAAAAGACAAGCCGTTAAAAAGGTGAGATAAAAAATGTTTGACATTATCGTAATCGGCGGCGGACACGCAGGCATCGAAGCTTGCGCTGTGGCTGCTAGAATGGGCAAAAAAACCCTACTTTTAACCACGCTCATCGAGCAAATAGGGGCTGCTTCGTGCAACCCTGCCATAGGCGGCTTAGCCAAAGGGCATTTGGTGAAAGAGCTTGATGCTATGGGTGGATTTATGGGGCTTATCACGGATAAATCTGGCATTCAGTTTCGCGTGCTTAACGAAAGCAAGGGCGTTGCCGTGCGTGGCTCACGCGCTCAAATCGATATGGACGCCTATAAAATCAACGCTAGAAACGCTCTTTTTGCCTTAAAAAATTTACAAATTTCACAAGAACAAGCTGTTGAATTTATCGCTGAAAATGACGAGATAAAGGGCGTTCGCACAAATTTACACAACGAATACCTTGCCAAAAAAATCATTCTCACCACAGGCACTTTTTTAAGCGGGCTGATACATATCGGCAAGCGGCAAATCAAGGCTGGGCGCGTGGGCGAAATGCCATCTTATGAGCTTTCAAGCTCACTTCAAAGTTTGCCCTTGCGAGTGGGACGGCTTAAAACAGGCACTTGCCCAAGAGTTGATGCAAAGAGTATTGATTTTAGCGTGCTTGAACTTCAAAACGGCGATGAAAACCCTAAACCATTTAGCTTTCGCACTAAAAATTTCGCCCCAAATCAGCTTCCTTGCTTTATCGCTCGCACAAATTTAACTACACACGAGCTAATCCGTGCAAATTTTTACCGCGCGCCCCTTTTTACAGGGCAGATTGAGGGTGTGGGACCGAGGTATTGCCCGTCCATTGAGGACAAAATCAACCGCTTTGCAGACAAAGAAAGCCATCATCTTTTCATCGAGCCGCAGACACAAGATGCTATGGAGTATTATATCAACGGCTTTTCGACTTCTTTGCCTTATGAGGTGCAATTATCGGCACTTCACAGCATACAAGGCTTTGAAAATGCTATTATAACGCGCTTTGGTTATGCTATTGAGTATGATTATGTCGAGCCAACGCAGTTAAAGCACACTTTGGAGACAAAAAGCGTGAAAAATCTTTATTGTGCGGGGCAAATCAACGGCACGACAGGCTATGAAGAAGCAGCAGCGCAGGGCTTTATGGCTGGTGTGAATGCTGCCCTTGCCATTGAGGGCAAGAAGCCCTTTGTTTTGGGGCGCGATGAGGCTTATATAGGCGTGATGATTGATGATTTGGTGATTAAAGGCACGAAAGAACCTTACAGAATTTTTACTTCGCGGGCTGAGTATCGCTTGCTTTTGCGTGAGGAAAATGCGATTTTACGGCTTGGCAAATATGGCTATGAGTTTGGCTTGCTTGATAATGCTGAATTTGCCTTTATAAATGAGGCTAAAAGTGCGGTGAGTGAGGGTTTAGAGTTTTTGCTGAACACTCAATGGACGCCAAATTCGGCTAACAACGCCTTTTTAGAGCAGCTTAATGAAGAAAAAATAAGCTCTGTTGTGTCCTTGCAAAAGATAGTTGCCCGCCCTAGCTTTACAGCGCAAAAGTTACGCGAGCTTGATGAGAGATTTGCGCCTTTGAGCGAGTATTGTTTGAGTGAGATTATGAACGAGGCGAAGTATCATCACTACATAGCCCAGCAAAAGGAGCAAATTCAAAAGATGAGGGCATTAAGCGAGCTTGAAATCCCTAAAAATTTTGACTTTAAAAGCGTTTCAGGGCTTAGCAATGAAGTGGTGGAAAAGCTCACTCAAATCCGCCCGCCAACGCTTTATGCGGCAAGCAGGATAAGCGGCATAACCCCAGCCGCCCTTGATATACTGCAAATTTACATTAAAATACAAAGCAAAGCGCGAAAAAAGGCTGATTAAGCGGAGTTGCGTGGCTTTCAAAGCCTAAAAATTCACGGATTTTGCAATATCGTTTGAATTTTGCTTAAATTTCAAGCAAAATTTACCAAGTTTTTAGTAAAATCTCACATTTAGAAATGGCGACATTTATCAAACCAAATTTTAAGGGCAAAAATGAAAAATCTAATCATAGTCGAATCCCCAGCAAAAGCCAAAACCATAGGCAATTTTTTAGGCAAAGATTATGAAGTGATGGCGTCAAAAGGACACATTCGCGACTTGCCAAAATCAAGCTTTGGCATAAAAATTGATGATGAAAACTTTGTGCCAGAGTATAGAGTGTCAAGCGACCATTCTACCATAGTTAAAGAGCTTAAAAGCAAGGCAAAGTCCGCTAAACAAGTCTATCTAGCTACCGATGAGGACAGAGAGGGCGAGGCTATCGCTTATCACATAGCTAAGGCTATTGACAAGGACGAAAACGCCTTGCCCCGCATAGTTTTTCACGAAATCACGCAAAGTGCGATTGAAAATGCGCTCAAAAACCCACGCAAACTTGATATGAACAGCGTAAATGCCCAGCAAGCCCGCCGTTTGCTTGACCGCATAGTCGGCTACAAGCTCAGTCCGCTTTTAGCAAGCAAGATTCAAAAAGGCTTGTCCGCTGGGCGCGTGCAAAGTGCTGCGCTTAAAATCGTGGTAGATAGGGAGCGCGAGATAAAGGCTTTTGTGCCGATAGAGTATTTTAGTATAGATATGATTTTCAGCAAGGATTTAAACGCCGAGCTTGTGGAATTTGAGGGCAAAAAACTTGAAAAATTAAGCCTTACCAACAAAGACAGGGCAAAGCTCATCTTAAATGCGTGTCAAAAGGCTGAATTTAGCGTAGAAAGCATAGAGAGCAAAGAGCGCAAAATAGCCCCACAGCCGCCTTTTATGACTTCTACCTTGCAGCAAAGTGCAAGCAACGCGCTTGGCTTTAACCCTAAAAAAACAATGATGCTCGCTCAAAAGCTTTATGAGGGCGTTAAAACTCATCAAGGCACGATGGGCGTTATTACTTATATGCGAACGGACAGCCTAAATTTAGCAAAAGAAGCCCTAGAAAACGCAAGAGAACACATCAAGGCGAACTTTGGCGACAAATACTTGCCCGCAAAGCCTTGTGTGTATGCGACAAAGAGCAAGGGCGCACAAGAAGCGCACGAGGCGATTCGCCCTACAAATTTAAGTTTTACGCCCCAAATCGCCACTAAATTTTTAGAAAAAGACGAACTAAAACTCTACACGCTCATCTACAACCGCTTTTTAGCCTGCCAAATGAGTGCGGCACTTTCTCAAACTCAAAGCGTTTTCGTGCGAGGGGATAAGGCTTTGTTTAAGATAAGTGGGCGCAAAATCCTATTTGACGGCTTTTACAAAGTCTATGGCGATATGGACAAGGACAAAATCTTGCCTGATTTAAAAGCAAAGCAAGTGCTTAAAGTGCAGGATTTGCAGATGAATTCACATTTCACTGAGCCGCCAAGCCGTTACTCAGAAGCTGGACTTGTCAAAAAGCTTGAAAGCCTTGGTATAGGGCGTCCTAGCACTTATGCGCCCACTATTTCCATACTCACAAGTCGCGATTATGTCAAAACCGAAAAAAAACAACTTGTCCCCACAGAGGTAGCTTTTAGCGTGGTAGAGGTGCTTGAAAAGCACTTTGGCGACATAGTTGATGCTGAATTTACTTCAAAATTAGAAGACAAACTTGACAGCATAGCCGATGAAAAAGCCGACTGGCAAGGCGTTTTGCGTGAATTTTACTTTCCCTTTATGAGAAAGATTGATGAGGGCAAAAAAAACATAAATTCCTTAAAACAAAGCATACCCACAGGCGAAAACTGCCCTGAGTGCGGCAAAGAGCTGGTAAAACGCAAGAGCCGCTTTGGCGAGTTTGTAGGGTGCAGCGGCTATCCAAAATGCAAATACATTAAACGCGAAGAAAGCGCGCAAAATGCTGAATTTAAGGACACTGAGCTAAGTGGCGAAAATAGCGTTTGCGAAAAATGCGGCAAGCCTATGGTGCAAAAATTTGGGCGAAACGGCGCGTTTTTAGCGTGTAGCGGCTATCCAAAATGCAAAAACGCCAAATCCTTAGGCGGACAAAAAGAACGCAAGGTAGTGGAGGGCGTAAAATGCCCTGAGTGTGGTGGTGAGATAGTTGAAAGAATGTCAAGGCGTGGGAAATTCTACGGCTGTGGCAACTACCCAAAATGTAAATTCATCAGCAACTACAAACTCGTTGATGAAAAATGCGAAGAATGCTCAAACGCCTATTTAGTCATCAAAGAGCTGAAAAAAGGCACTTTTTTAGAATGCCCTAAATGCAAGACTAAAAAGCAGGTTGAAAGCACTTGAAAGGCGATTTATAGGCTTTTTGAGGCGTTGATTTTGTATTTTGGCGAAAGAGAGTTTTTGGGTTTATTTTTAAGCTTTGTAAATCAAAATGATTGCAATTTTCTTTCGACATAGATTTAAAAGCAAACTTTGGCGCAATGAAAATTCAAAAGAAGTATAAAACAAACAGCTAGATATCCCAAAATATAACCATCGCAAGCAAGTGCAAATGCACAAGCGTGGCAAGCCACAAGAAAGCAAATTTACCACAAAATAAGGCGTAAAACCCTACATTTTATCATACTGAGCTTTCGTAAGAAAGCGAAGTATCCATAAATTTAAAGCGTGTTTTAAAATCTGTGGATTTTTCGCCTTTTTGCAAAAGACTCAAAATGACAAATGTTTGAGATTTTTTTGCTGTGGTTTGCACTTTACAACCCAATGGATTGCCTTTTTCAAAAGGCTCAAAATGATAAAACCGCCGTCATTGTGAGCAAACAAGCATTAGATAGCTTTGCGAGTGCGACAATCCACAAATTTATCCGCACCTTGCAAGCCGTTTAGTCGTTTTACATTAACGCACTTTATTCAAAACAATAAATCGCCCATCACCGCAAACTTTGACAAGCAAATTCCGTTTTGTGATAACCACGCATTTTCAAAATGATGATATAAAGGGCATTTGCAAGGGCAACAAAGCAAGCGTTTCGCAAAAATGCAACAAATTTGCCTAAAAAGCGCAAAAATCGTTAAAGTTTTATCCTAAAATGACGATACTAGGGCAAAACGGCAGTGGAAAGTCCTTGTCAAAGTCCCTAAAATAGGGTTTTTAACGAGGGCTTTAACCCAAAGTCTTCGAGGAGTTCTCCATTCTGTCTAGAATGAACTTCTAGAATATCTCCTTTTTGATAATGCTAGTCCCTGCTTTGTTTGGGGCTAGTTTTTATCGCATTTAGCCTTGAAAATGTCAACTTTTGCCACAAGCAACATTGCCTTGTAAATTCCTTGCAAATTTAAGCTAAAAAGGCGAATTTGGTGCAAAAATTTAAAAATTTCGCACTACATTTAGCAAGTGAATTTTTAGAATTTAAAACAGCCCAAAAAGGCACAAAAATCGGCACAAACGCCCATTTTCACTTTGACTAAATTTTAGCTAAATTTACACATTTTTGCTCACTAAAATCAATTCGCGTTTTGAGCTTGTGGAGTTTTAAATTTTCTTGTCAAAAACAAGTTATTTTAAATTCTCATACTCTTTCCCAACATAAATTTGCCCTTTATGCTCGATAACAGGGCGTTTGATGAGGGTTGGGCTTTGCAAGATGAGCGTTTTAAGCTCGCTTTGTCCGCTTTCGTTTTGGCTTAAATTCAGCACTTTTTCTTTTGTGAGTTTGATTTTTTTCGCACTCAGCCCAGCCGTGTTGATAATCTCGTTAAAACTTTTTTGCGCTAGCCACGCATTCAAGGTGCTTTCATCAAGTTTTTTAATGTCGCAAAATTCATATTTTAAGCTTAAATTTTCGACAAATTCACAGCCTTTTTTCACGGCGTTGCAGTTTTTTATGCCATAAAGTTTCATTTTTTTCCTTTAATGTGTCAAGTTTTCGTCAAAGGCTAAATTTTGCTTAATTTTTAGCCTTTAAAAGCCTAAAATTCACGCTTTGTTAAAGGCGCAAAAGCCTTATTGTCTAGCCTTTTTCACAAAATCAGCGATTAAAAAGGCAAGTTCAAGTGCTTGGTCGGCATTTAAGCGCGGGTCGCACTGCGTTTCGTAGCGGTTTTGCAGGCTTTCTTGCGTAACGCTACCGCCCACACACTCGGTTACATCTTGCCCCGTCATCTCCAAATGCACGCCGCCCGCATAAACGCCCTCCGCGTGCGCTATCTCAAAAAAGGCTCGCACTTCGTCCATTATCTTGCCGAATTCTCGCGTTTTGAAATTGCCCGCCTTAGTCGTGTTGCCGTGCATCGGGTCTATGC
This sequence comes from uncultured Campylobacter sp., assembly GCA_900539255.1. GTDB lineage: Bacteria > Campylobacterota > Campylobacteria > Campylobacterales > Campylobacteraceae > Campylobacter_D. The sequence goes on from UQBJ01000019.1 coordinate 26,715, forward strand.
TGTAAATGAGATTTAGCCCTTCTTTTTTCAGCTCTTTAAAGATTTGCGGCAAGCAAGAGCCGATTTTATCAGCACCCATTCTTATGATGATATTAAGTCGTCCTGCTTCGTTGTCGGGGTTTAGGACATTTGCAAGGGCTTTTATCTCGTCAGCCTTTGCGCTTGCGCCGATTTTCACGCCCAAAGGATTTTTCACGCCGCTTAAAAAGTGCGCGTGCGCCTCATCTAAGCCACGCGTGCGCTCGCCTACCCACAGCAAATGCGCCGAGCAGTCATAAATGTCTCCGCTCGTGCTATCTACGCGCGTAAGAGCCTGCTCGTAAGGCAGCAGCAAGGCTTCGTGTGAAGTGTAAATGCTCGTCTCGCGTAAATTTGGCACATTTTTTGAGCTGATACCGCACGCCTCCATAAAAGCCAAAGCCTGCGAAATCTGCTCGCTGAGCGCCTCATAGCGACTGCCAAGCTCAGCCTTTTTCAAAAAGCCTAAATTCCAATTATGCACTCCGTGCAAATCCGCTAAACCTCCACGCGCAAAGGCACGGAGCAAATTTAGTGTTGTCGCGCTTTGATAATACGCTTCTAACATTCGTTTTGGTTGCGGAATTCTTGCCTGCTCGTTAAATTCAAAGCCGTTGATAATGTCGCCTCGGTAGCTAGGGAGTTTCACGCCATTTACTTCTTCGTAATCGCTACTTCTAGGCTTTGCAAACTGCCCCGCCACGCGCGCAACCTTTACCACAGGGCAACCGCCCGCAAAGGTAAGCACTATCGCCATTTGAAGCATAAGTTTAAACATATCACGGATATTTACCGCACCAAAATTCTCAAAACTCTCAGCACAGTCGCCACCTTGCAACAAAAAAGCCTCTTTTTGTGCCACGAGTGCGAGCTTTGACTTTAAATTTCGCACCTCGCCCGCGAAAATAAGGGGCGGTAGCTTTTCAAGCTTTTGCAAGGTAGCGTTTAGCTCGTTTTCATCGGGGTAAATGGGCTGCTGCTTGATGGGAAAATTTTTCCACGAATCCTTAGTCCAAGTCATCAAAACGCCTTATAAATGGCACTCAAATGCCATTTAGTTTTTTAGCTCTTTGATACGAGCGGCTTTTCCGCGCCTGTTGCGTAGGTAGTAAAGCCTTGCACGGCGCACGCGCCCCCTGCGAAGCACGGCAATTTCCTCCAAGCTCTCGCTGTAAATGGGGAAAATGCGCTCCACGCCGACATTGTTCGCGCCGATTTTGCGGACGATAAAGGTTTCGCCAACGCCCGTGCCACGCCTTGCTATGCAAATGCCCTCAAAATGCTGAATGCGGCTTTTATCTCCCTCGCGTATGCGAATGGCAAGGCGCAAAGTATCGCCAGCGCGAAACTGCGGCACTTTTTTGTCTGCAATTTGCTTGTTTTCAAACTGCTCGATGAATTTGTTTCTCATTGCTTGTCCTTTAAATAGGCTTTTAAAGCCAAAGTTGGACGAAAAAATTTCGTCTTACACACAGAAAATTTGTGTTTTAAATCGCTAATTATAGCGTGATTTCCGTTTAAAAAAGCTGAAACGGCACTAAATTTTTGCATTTTTTTTTCAAATTCAAAAGGCTTGCTAAAAGCAGGGGCTTCTAAAAGCGTATTTTCAAAGCTCTCATCATTTAAACTTGCTGAGTTTCCCAGCACACCTTTAATGTTGCGCGAGATAGCATCGCAAAGCATTAGCGCAGGTAGTTCTCCGCCTGTCAGCACAAAGTCTCCAACGCAAAAAATTTCATCAGCAAAAATTTCAATCACTCTTTCATCAATGCCCTCGTAACGCCCACACACAAAGCACAAATGGCTTTCTTTGGCTAAGCGTTTGGCGTCTTTTTGGACAAAGGGCTTTGCCACAGGGCTTAAAAAGATGAATTTTACGGCATTATCAAGCTCTTTTATGTGTAAAAGCGTGTCAAAAAGGGGTTGAGCAAGCATTAAAAGCCCTGCACCGCCGCTTATTTGGTAGTCATCTACCTTTTTGTGTTTGTCGGTGCTGAATTCTCGCGGGTCGATAAAATCAACCTCAAACAAGCCTTTTTCCTTTGCCCGCGCAAGTATGGAGTCCGCAAAATAAGGTGAAATAAGCTTTGGAAAGATACTGACAAAGGTGAATTTCATTTTTAACTCTTTGTATAGGCTTAAATTGTGAGTAAATTTTGCAAAAATTTTGTTTTATTTAAGCAGTAAAACAAATTTCGCCCTAAATTTCTCACATTGCAAAAAGTAAAGTATAGCAAAATTTGCCAACTTTTTGCATTTAAATCAAAATTTTGCAAACTTAAATTCATCTTAACTTGTTCGCAATGATGATTTAGCCAAAGGCTTATAAATCAACATTTAAAATAAAGCCGATGAGTAAATCTTACTCCAAAACCTCGCAAAAAAGTGCTGTTTCGCCTACTATGCTTAAATCCACGCCCTTGTGAATTTTGAATTTATAGCCTAAATTCCAACTTTCTATCAAGGGCTTTATGCCAAAATAATCGCTTGCTTGATGATAAATGCTTAAAAGCATAGCAGGCTTTTGCGTGCATATAGTTTCTTTTGCGCCTTTTAAGAATTCCATTTCAAAGCCCTCTATATCGACTTTTATAAAGCCTACTTCGATTTTATTTTCTCGCACGAATTCATCAAGTGTCGTTATCTGTGTGGTTTCAGCTAGCGTGCTTTCATCGCTAAAAATAGCGCTTGAACCGCCGATGTTATCAACTCTATAATGAATTTCTAGCTTGCCAGCTTTCGCGCCAAGTCCCTTATTTACGGGCTTTATGCGCTTTGAGTTGTTGAGTTTTAAAGTTTGCTCTAAAAGGGCGAAATTTTCCTTTGTCGGCTCAAAGGCATAAATGTTTTTATCACAAAATTCACACTCACTTCACATTTTTACTGTAATATTTCACATTGATTTTAAAACAAGGTTAAAAAATGTTTATCATTCAATATTTTACAAGTCCAAAGCAAACAGGAGCTTTGTGTGCTAGCTCATCTAAACTAGCAGCGGCAATGACAGAAAATATAGATTTTCAAAAAGCTCGCAATATCGCTGAAATAGGTGCTGGAACGGGTGCATTTACAAGACACATCTTATCAAAAAAAGATGAGGATGCAAATTTTTTCGCTGTGGAAATTAACAAAAAAATGGCAAATAAACTCTCACATAAATTTGAAAATTTAGATATAGAAATAAACTCAGCCTTAAATTTGAGAAAAATTTTATCTAAAAGAAAAATCAACAAGCTTGATATTGTCATCTCTTCGATTCCTTGGGCTTTATTGAAAGAAAAAGAACAAGAACAGCTTTTATATAGCATTTATGAGTGTTTAGATGAGGGAGGATATTTTACCACTTTTGCCTACATTTTACCAACACGAGCAAGGGCTAGATTTAGAAAAAAGCTTTTTGCTTTATTTGGCGAAGTAAAAACTTCTAAAATAGTGTGGCAAAATATCCCGCCTGCCTTTGTGTATTACTGCAAAAAGTGAGATATTATTTATTTGCCTTTTCTATATACTCGCCGCGCACAGTATCCACGCGAATCACCTCGCCCTCTAAAATGTGAAAAGGGATTTGCACCACCGCGCCCGTTTCAAGCGTGGCTGGCTTTTTGTTTGAGCCTTGCGTGTCGCCCTTGAAATTTGGTGCTGTTTCTACTATTTTAAGCTCCACGACTTGCGGCACTTCCACGCCGATAGCCTTGCCGTTGTGAAACATCACATCAACCATCATTCCATCAAGCATCCATTTTTTGGCATCTCCAACATCATCATCGCTGATGGCTACTTGCTCGTAAGTTGCCGTGTCCATAAACTGGCAGTTCTCGCCGTCATCGTAAAGGTATTGCATTTGCTTGTCCTCTAAATTCGGTGCTTCGCACTTGTCCCCAGCGTGAATCGTCTTTTCAAGCACCTTGCCGTCCAAAAACGACTTGATTTTGATACGCACAAAGGCTGGACCCTTGCCCGGTTTTACGTGCTGATACTCCACAATCTTAAACGGCACGCCGTCAAGCTCGATTTTAAGCCCCTTTTTCAAATCTCCCATAGCATAAGTCGCCATTTTTCGTCCTTTTCGCAAAAATTTTGTAAATTTCAGCGCAAATTCTAGCAAAAAATGTTTTAAAATTTAATGAAAATGTGAAAATTTGTAAAAATTTTTGTGTATAATTGCCCCAAAGCATAGCAAATGCTCGCTTCTTAAACGAAGAGGAAAGTCCGAGCTGCAAAAGACAGGGATTTCATCTAACAGATGACTAGGGCGACCTAAGGGAAAGTGCAACAGAAAGCAAACTGCCGTGAGTGCGAGCTTGCGGCAAAGGTGAAACGGCGGGGTAAAAGCCCACCAGCGATTTTGGCAACAAATTCGGCTCTGCAAACCCAATCCGCAGCAAGAAGGGGTGGTTGGTGTCTTTGTTTTAACCCTTCGCTTGATTTTGTTTGCGAAAACAAAGCTAGATAAATGAGCATTCACGACAGAACTCGGCTTATCGCTATGCTTTTTTTGGCTTTTGTAAAGTTTTTAAGGTATTTTTAAGGATTGAAATAACTTTTTTGTAAGTGAAATTTCATAAATTTGCGCTTGTAAAAAAGTATTTTGCGATAAAATTCAGTAAATTTTAAGGTAAAAAATGAAAAAAATTTTTTTGAGTATAATGACGATTTTAAGTTTAAATTTAGCTCAAAATTTGTCAAATTTAAGCACAAATTCGTCCGAAAATTCAACAAATTCAAAAACAAACCCCAAAAATCAAGTCTTTGCCCTGATGAAATACGATAAAAATTTGCTTGAAAATGGCTCGCTTGATGGCTATGTGATGAGCGAAAAACTTGACGGCGTGCGGGCTTTGTGGGACGGGGCTGCGCTAAAATCACGCTCTGACAAGCCAATCGCCGCTCCAAAGTGTTTCACGCAAAATTTGCCACCCTTTGCGCTAGATGGCGAGCTTTTCATCGCTCGTGGCAGGTTTGAGGAGCTTTTAAGCGTGATAAATAGCGCAAATGCTGATTGTGAGGCGTGGCAAAGCGTGAGTTATCAAGTCTTTGACGCGCCAAACGCCACAGGCACGCTTATGCAAAGGCTTGAAACGCCCAAAAGCTACCTAAACGCTCGCAAAAAGGCGCGAAAAGACACTTACCCGCTCATCATCATAGAGCAAAAGCCCATTTATAGCCAAAAAGAGCTTGACAAAGCCTTGCAAGAGGTTATCAAATCAGGCGGAGAGGGCTTAGTAGTGCGTAAAAATGCCGCACCTTACGAGCCTTTTCGCACTCGCAATGCGATGAAACTCAAAGCCTACGATGATAGCGAGTGCAAAGTAATCGCTCACCACGAAGGCAAGGGCAAATTCGCTCACAAACTCGGCTCTATTACCTGCGAACAGGTTTTTGCAGACTACCCGCAAACAAGGCGTTTCAAAATCGGCAGCGGTTTCACGGACAAAGAGCGCGACAACCCACCGCCCATAAATTCAATCATCACTTACAAATTTAACGGCTACACCAAAAAGGGCTTGCCGAAATTTCCAGTCTTTTTGCGCCTTTACCGCGAGCAATGATTGCTTGAAAGTGCTAGTTTTGTTCGTTTTTTGAGCCTACGCCCCAAAAAAAACACCGCTACCCAAAACGCCAGCCACGCCACGCCCCAAAATGCGCCAAGATAGTAAAACACCGCCAAAGTCGCTAATCCAAAGCTCAGCACAGCAAAACCCACAGCATAAATCGCCGCCACGACAATCGCCCCTGCGATAAAAAGTATCGCGCCTATGATGGCCATTTTCGCTCCCTTCAATCACGCTTTTTAAACGCAAATTTTCGTTCAAACAAATTTATTGTAACACAGCACTGCGACATATAATGTCGTTTTTACAACTCTAACAAAAAATTTTTGAAAAAATTCGCAAATTTTTTAAATTTTTTGCAAAAATACTGAATTTTATATGAAAACTTGTGATTTTTTTTTTTTTTAATTTTTTACAAATTTCGTTTCAATACTTCTATAAAATTTTGTCATTTTGAGATTTTGACAGAAAGCGAAAAATTCACCTACAAAGACGGCGGATTTTATCATTTTGAGCGGAGTGCGTTAGCGCAAAGCGAAAAATCCACACTTTAACTATGCAAATCCACACTTTGAATTTTTGGATACTTCGCTACGCTCAGTATGGCAAAAAATAAGCCATTATGATAGGGGAAAATAATCAAGTATAACAAGACAAGTCGGTATGACAAAAAGAGTGTTCAGTATGACAAAATTTAAGATGTTTTCTTTTATTCAAAGTCAGTATGTCAGCAAATAAAGCTAGTATGATAAAAATTTAAACATTTTCGCTGTTTATAAATACTTTACGCACATAAAAGTATGGCAAATTTATCGGTATGACAAAGAAGGCATTTTTAAAAAAAAGAGTCTTAAATTTATAAAAGAACCTTAAATTTATAAATTTATAAAAATTTTTTATATTTTTTTGCATCATTTACTTTTCGTTTTTTTTTTTTTTTTGCTATATTTGCTTTGAAATTTTTTTTACAAGGAGCAAAAATGCAAGGAAAAATCCTAGCAGACGGACTTATCGGCGGAAACGATGGCAATCGTTACACCTACACGGCGAGCGATTTAAAAAACGCTCAGGGCAAGAGTATCAACGCTATTATCGGTAGCGAGGTTGATTTTGTGGGCAAAGACGGCAAGGCGAGTGAGATTTATATCACTAAACAAGCTTTTGATTTGCAACATAGGCTATTTGATGGTGATTTGCAAAGTGTCAAATTTAAGGTTTATGCGGCGGCTGGGTGTTGTTTGCTTGCCCTTATACCTTTTGTTGGCATAGTGTTTTTATTGCTTACCATAGTATTGTTATTCTTGGTTGTAGTAAGCGTTAAAAAAGGCTCACAAAGCACAACTTTGCTTAAAAACTTTATCTTGTCTATAATCATACCTTTTGTTGGCGGTATCATTATAGCCATAGTTACAGCAATAAGTATGGCTGGAAACGCTTTTGCATTACTTAAAACAGGCGAAATAGGGGTTATGAATGCCGTTTTTGGTGGTGTTGGGATTATCGGTATTATTGTCGGCATAATCGTAATACTCAGTTGTTGGGTATTTATGTATCGTTATTATAAAGAACTAACCTACATAACAAACGATAGATTGTTCTTTTACGCCTTTGTATGTAGGTTGATTGGTTCTTTTTTAAGTATCATTCCGTTTATAAACTTTATTGGTGGATTATTTCTCTTGGCAGACTTGGTTGTGGAGGCTATTGCTTGGTTTCGTGTCAAAGAAATCCGCAAATCATACAGCGCAATCGCTTAAATTTATCTCACGCCCGCTTTTTGCGGGTGTGAATGTGTGAGATTAAGACTTTTAAAGGAGAGAAAATGAAAAAGACTATTTTGTTAAGTGTGCTTGGTGGTGCGCTTTTAGCGTTTTTGCTTGGAGTGGCGGGTTTAGAATAAGCGTTGCGAATCATCGCCATCATACTCATCATACCGACATTTTTTATTTTGCGAGCTTATACGCGCGAACTTGTTTCTATCACGCAACAGCGGTATTTTAATTTTGTGCTTTATTTTGGCACGGTTGGGCTTTTGCCCCTGCCTTTCGTGAGCACAATTCTCTCGCTCATCGCACTTGGCTTTTATGTTGTCGCTTGGGCTAAAACGACAGAGCTTAGCAAAACCCGCACCGCTGTGAAATAAAGCACTTTAAATTCAAGGCATTTTGCCTTGAATTTAGCTTTTGGGATACTTTGTTTGTGCTTGGTTTGGCGAAATTTAGAGTTTTATTTGAATTTATAGCTTGCCACGACATTTTTAAAAAACGGCTCACAATGACGAGCAAAAGCCACTCAATTTGACAAATTTATATTTTCCTAGCGCACTTTTTCTCTATACCATTTTGACAGCTTAAACTCCAAAGGCGAAGCCACAAATATATCCGCACCTATGCCCTTGTGCTAGGCACTTGCCATTTGTTTAAGGATTGATTAAAAGCCTTTGCGCCCTCAAACATAGTCCCCATTTGAAAGGCGTTGTGGACATTCCATTTATCCAAAGGCTGATCAAAGGCTTTGGCGTAGCAAAATATACCGCGCATAGTGATGAAACTTGCGGCATTCTAGCGCCCGATAGGCTCGTTAAATGAGCTAACATAAGCAAACATAAGCGATATATTGTGGGCATTTAAAGTCTTTTAAAACTCTATACCCTTGCAGTTTGTGTGGATTTCAATCGCTTTATTGTTTGTGCCTATCTCATCTAAAATAATACACTCATATCGGCAATAGCACTTGTGTCAATATCGCCCAAATGCACTCTCTCATCACGCATAAGGGCTTTAAATTCCTCTTTATCTTGTGGACAAAATTTGTGCCTGCACGGCGTGTGCGGGATTTTTTACACCCTTTGAATGTATAAGACTTCTATTTCCTTGCTGTCAATGCCTTGCGTAGTATGAGCATTTTGTCTTTGAATATCTTATGGGTTTGTGGTGCTTTGAATGGCTTGAGTTCTTTGTAAATCGGCAGTCCAAATGCTTTGTGTGCTGACAAAATAAGGTAATTATCAAAGTTATTTTGCTGATAAATTTGGTTAATTGAACTAAATTCGCATTTGTTTTCCTTAAATCTTAATGATAAATTTTAGTGAGATTGTAATAAATTTTTAGCTTATAATAGGCGATAAATTTATAAATTTGTGTTATGATATGTTCTAAATTTTGCGAGTTAAAAGGCAAAGTAAATGAAAACTGACAGCATAGCACCAAAAGACAAAGCAAAACAAGGCATTAAAGAACTTGTCGAAAAATTTAAAAATAATTACCAGCAATTCCACAACAACGATTACAACGAAGCGTGAACAAGAGAGGATTTTATCAACCATTTTTTTGAGCGTTTGGGCTGGGATATTGCAAACAAGCAAGGTTTATCACAAACTTATAGAGAAGTTGTCGTTGAGGACAAAGTCAAAGTCGGCAAGGAGACCAAAGCACCAGATTATGCCTTTCGTTTTGGTGGGACTAGGTTATTTTTTGTCGAGGCAAAAAAGCCAAGCGTGAAATTAAAAGATAACGCCAATGCTGCATATCAAATCAGACGCTATTCGTGGAGTGGCAAACTCGGCATAAGTATTTTGACAAATTTTGAGGAATTTGCCATTTATGATTGCTCTAAAAAGCCTTCATCAAACGACAAAGCTTCTACTGCAAGGGTTGAATATATAAGCTATGAAAATTATTTGGATAAATTTGACTTTATTTACGATACCTTTGCCAAAGAAAATGTCATTCGTGGCTCGTTAGAAAAATACAACGCCGACACCAAAGGCAAAAAAGGCACGCAAAGTGTAGATGATGATTTTTTAGATTCGCTTGATGATTTACGCACGAAACTTGCTTCTAACATAAGCAGACTCAACACTAATTTATCAGTGCGAGATTTGAATTTTGCCGTTCAGCATATCATCGATAGAATCATCTTTTTGCGAGTAGCTGAGGATAGGGGCATAGAGGATTATGGTGTATTACGAAACGCTTGCAGTGGTGGCGAATTTTACAAAAATATCGTTGAAATCTTTAAGAAAGCCGATGGCAAATATAACTCAGGCATTTTTGATTTTACAAAAGATAAAATCACTCCAAATATCAAAATAGAAAACAAAATATTCAAAGAGCTTATTAACGATTTGTATTATCCAAAAAGCCCTTATGAATTTTCGGTTATTTCTATCGAAATTATCGGCAACGCCTATGAGCAGTTTTTAGGTAAAACTATAACCATAGGTGCAGGACACAAAGCAAAGATAGAGCTAAAACCAGAAGTGCGAAAAGCTGGCGGCGTGTATTATACGCCCGAATACATTGTGGATTACATTGTCGCAAATACTCTTGGCGAAAAAATCAAAGGCAAAAAGCCAGAAGATATAGCAAAGATAAAGATTCTTGACCCTGCGTGTGGAAGTGGGAGCTTTTTGCTTGGTGCTTATAAATTTCTTTTAAACTATCACAAAGAGTATTACAATAAGCATTCTAAAAGTAAATTCAAAGGCTCAAAAGAAAAAGTGCTTAACGAAAATGGAGAATTAACCCTTTGGATAAAAAAGCGCATTTTACAAAACAATATCTTTGGTGTAGATATAGATAATAACGCCGTAGAAGTTACAAAACTATCTTTGCTTTTAAAGTGTATGGAAAATGAAACCCCAGCTTCAATAGCTGATAATCAAAGTCTTTTCAACGAACGCGCTTTACCTTCGCTTGATGATAATATCAAATGCGGAAATTCTTTGATAGGGAGTGATTTTTATCAAGCCGATACACTGAATTTGGATTTAGAAACGCAGTTTAAAATAAATTGCTTTGATTGGAAAAAGGAATTTAGCGAGATTTTTAAGAATGGTGGCTTTGATATAGTGATAGGCAATCCGCCTTATGTTGATTCTGAGGAAATGGTTAAAAGCAGTCCTTTGGTAAGAGAATATTGTGCATCAAATTATAAAGAAGTCGCCAAAGGTAATTGGGATATGTATTGCATTTTTTCTTATAAAGGAATTTCATTGTTGAAAAACGGCGGATTTTTTAGCTTTATTATCCCAAATAAATTTTTATCACTACCTTATGGAGAACATTTGAGATTATTTTTTTCTCAGTGGCATATAAAAAATATAAGGGATTATTCTTCCGTAGCTGTTTTTATAAGAAAAAAAGAAAAAAGTAAAAAAATAAATGTTTATCCTATCATTATTGTTTTAAATAAAACCGCACCAAATAAGGGAACTTATGACAAAATGGCAGCTGAAAATGATATAGAATATACGCAAGATTTTATTATAAACAATACTTTTGATTGGGCTACTAAATTTGACAAAATGGTAAAGCTTATAAATAAAATAATAAAAAAATCAAAAAAATTAGGCGATGACTTTGTTATAGAAAATTCAGCAGCAGTAGCGGAGGCATATGAGATAAAAGAATATATAACGAATGACAATAATACAAAAAATTCATTTAAATTTGTCAATACGGGGACAATAGATAGGTATAGTATTTTGTGGGGTGTATGTGAAACTCAATATATAAATGAGAAATACAAATATCCTGTCATTAAGAAAGAAATTATTCGCCAAAAGTTTCCACAAAGATATGATCAAGCTCTAAAAGAAAAAATTATCGTAGCTGGAATGGTAAAAAGACTTGAATTTTGTTATGATAACTCTGCTGATATATTAAGCGGCAAATCTACATTAACAATATCAAATAAAAAAGATAATTTATACAACTTGAAATATATACTTGCCTTGTTGAATTCAACGCTATATGACTTGATATTTAAATCTTTTAACAAATATAATGCTATGAGTGGGGGTTATATGAATGTTGGTAAAAAATCATTAACTCAATTTATTTATTATCCTATAAATTTAAAAAATAGTAAAGAAAAAGAAATTAACAATGCTTTCATTAAGCCACGCGCTAAAACGCAGTGCTACTTGTTTTGGCGCACTTTTAGGGCGTCCTAAATTCTTTTTGCTGCCCTTTGCGATTTGTAGGTAAATAAACCACGCACCGCCATTTTTTGCCTTTAAAAATTCTTGCAAAAACGCAGCAAATTCGCTTAAATTTCGTGCAACTTTGATTGTGCTATATTCACACGCCTTAGCCACTTGCGCGAAATTCACAAATGGGGCAAGATTAAACTGCCCGCCCGTGCTGTCGTGGCTTTGATTGTCAAGCAAAATATGGCAAAAATTTCCCTTATTAGAAACCTTTGTATAATAGCCGTTGCCACTTAACGCACCAAGTCGCATAAGCAAGGCACTATCACCATCAATGGCGATGATTTTTTTGCTTGATTTAAGCGCGACACCAAGCCCCAAAGCACTCACACAACCCATAGAACCTACCATATAAAGCTGATTTTCTTTGTCGCCTAGCTCATAAAGCTCACGCCCGCATTTGCCTGTGGTAGCAAAAATAGCACAATCTCTGCTAAGATTTTGGATAATTTGTAAAGCTTGTAAGCGCGTGGGTTTTTGGCTCTCTTGCTCGCGCTCAAAAAAATCCACTGATACAAATTCTTGTGATGATGGATTTTTCAAATTTAAATTCAGCGGATTGTTTGTAAGTGCTACTTTTTCAAAGCAATTATTACGCACGATAAAGAAAAAACTTTTGTTTGATTCAAGCACCTTTTTAGCCTTTGTTAGTTGCTCGCATGCCACTTCAAATTGAGAGTCTAAAAAGGCGCATTCTATTTCGCAAATTTTAAGTAGCTTGTCTGTGATACGCCCAAGCAGTTCGTGCTGTGGCTCATCGGTGTTTTGCCCTTGCTCGTTTGGCTCGCCACGCAAAGAAACAAAACCAAGTATAGGAATTTCAAAGGTATGATTTAGGCTTGTTAAGGGCGAAAGTGCGTTTGAAAGCCCGCTATTTTGCATAAGCACCACGCCATAACGGCGCGTTTTATCACAAAGTGAGCTTAAACTAATCCCGCTAGCCATTGCCACTGCTTCGCCTTCGTTGTTTGCCATTATAAAAGCGTTTTCGTTTATCGCCCAATTTATCAACGGCGCAAGATAACTACACGGCACGCCGATAAAATCGCTAAATCCTAGCCCCTTTAACCTCGCACCAAAATCCTTTGTTTGCATTTTTTTCCTTAAATTTATATTGTCCCCGGGATTAAAGATAAAATCTCTTTTACGCTCATACATTTAGACTCTATTTCCGCGCTTCTATCATTTTCTAAAATCCCTTGCGCTACTTCTTTCATCGCCACAAAGCCAGCTCTAAGCAAGTGGTTGGCATAGATGATGATATTTGCCCCAGCCTCGCCAAGTTCTTGCGCTGTGATTTCATTAAAACTTGTCGGCACAACTACGATGGGCGTTAGTGAATTTTTAGCTCGAAATTTACGGATAAATTCTAAAATTTCATTTGGGCTTTTGTGGCGAGAATGTATCATTATCCCATCAGCCCCCGCATCGACATAGGCAAACGCCCGATTTAGCGCGTCCTCCATTCCCTTGTCTAAAATCAAACTCTCAATCCTTGCTATAATCATAAAATCTTGCGTGATTTGCGCGTCTTTTCCTGCGCGGATTTTGTCGCAAAAATCCTTTATATCATCTTGGGTTTGCGCCACTTCATTGCCTAAAAGTGAATTTTTCTTTAAGCCCGTTTTATCCTCAATGATACAAGCACTCACCCCCGTGCGCTCCAAACTACGCACCGCAAAGGCAAAATGCTCGATTTTCCCGCCTGTGTCAGCATCGTAAATAAGTGGCTTGGAGGTTACTTCAAAGATTTCATTTATGGTATTTAGCCTGCTTTGTAGCTCCACAGCCTCTATGTCTGGCTTACCACGACTTGTCGAATCCGTCAAAGAACTGCTCCAAAAGCCGTCAAATTCAATCTTTGTGCCATTGCGATTGACAAAGGCGTTTTGGGCTATAAGTGCTGAAAGTGCAGAGTGTGTTTCTATAAAGCGCAAAGGGGTTTTAGCACTGATGAGACGGCGCAAGAGTGAGAGTCTAGCATTAGTGCTAATGCCGATAGCGCGGGCATTTTCGTTTAACTGCGTGGAGCTAATGCCTTGCGTGTAGTGCGGCTCGATAAGCTCTCCACAACCTAGCTCGGCAAGTGTGTCAAGCACATTTTGGCGCGTTTTAACCTGCACTCCATTTTTCCAATCATCGCCGTGTATAACAAAGGCTGGCTTTAAAAGGCGGATATTCGATATTATGTAGCAAATGCACAGGACTTTTTTGCTGAAATCAGCTAGAATTTTG
>UQBJ01000020.1 GCA_900539255.1 uncultured Campylobacter sp.
AAAAATCCATATTGTCATATTGAGCGTTAGCGAAATATCCACAGAATTTAAGACACGCTTTGATTTTATGGATACTTCGCTACGCTCAGTATGACAAGGAAAAAGCTCGGTATAGTAAGATAAAAAGCCATAAATTTAACCTTGTAAAGCATATTAAGCTAACAAAAATTCCTAAATTTCAATCTTCCAAATCACACTAAACAAGCAAAAAAGTCCTAAATCACTTTTTTTAATAGTAAAATCAAGACAAATCCCTAAATTTAGCTTTTCAAAGCACATTAAACAAGGCAAAAAGCTCCTAAATCACTCTTTCAAAAGCTGTGTTCTTGCTTTTATCATCATCACAAGCACGCTTTGTGTCGCCACGCCCACAAGTCGCGCGCGCAGGTTGTTTGCCTGCTCGAAAGAGGTGCATTCTGTGTGTGCGGCGGGGTTTCGCACCCTTTGAATAAAGGCGATTTGTTTGGTGAGTTTCCTGCAAACATTGACAAATTCATCACTCAAATGCTCTTTAATGTGCGCTTTGAGCAAGCTGTCGATGAGATGGTTGTAAGCACCGAGCATTGCTTTGTTTGTGAGCAAACTTCGCACCTCAAAGCTCTTTCCCATTTGCGTGAAAGTGAGGCTTAAAACGCTCTCGTCCCTTTGCGAAAGCACGCTTATAAGCTTTTTTATAAGCAAATAACACTCGCTTTCAAAGCATTTAGCGTAGCGCAGCACCACAGAGCTAAAATCATAAAGCCTATCGCCCTTACAAGCGTGAAATTCAAGCTCGGCATAGATGAGATTGTCGAAACTATCGGGGTTCATAGCGTAAAGATAGCGTTCGCCAAAGGTGTAATCAGCCAGCACTTGTTTGGTGCAAAAATTCAGCACTTTTAAAGAGTTGCAAAAAATGCCTCTCATCGCTCTCAAAGTATGCTAAATGCTGCTTTTGCTCGATGATGAGCGGATACACATAAGCGTTGCCATAAAGCGCGTAGGTGTGGTTGTCATAATCAGGCGTGGTGAAATTCGCCAAATACTCATCTCGCACGCTCACAAAGTCATCACGCACAAGCTCGCGCAAATCCTCGATGATGAAAAAGCCCTCCACGCTTAGTTTTTTGTCCTTGTAATAGCTTGGGATTATGCTCTCATCGGCATTTTCGGCAATCTTTACAACCTTTGCCACATACAAGCTCGCATAGTCGGTAAGAAAAAGCTGTAAAAAAGGCGAATTTGAGCGTTCAAGCAGGCTTTGCAAGGCTTGAAAAGAGTTGTTTTGCGGGTGAGAAAGTGGAGTTTGAGGCGCATTTAAATTTTCACTCGCCAAAGCCGAATTTTCGCTTGATAAATTTAAATTCTCGCCTTGCAAATTTAAACTTCCATTTGAATTTTCGTTTAAATTTTCGCCCGATAAATTTAAATTTTGCTTTGAATTTGTGCCTAAATTTAAGCTAAAATTCGCATTTTGCACACCCAAATTCCCAAATTTATCTTTAAGTTTTGAGCGCACCTTACCAAAAGCCACTTGCCCGTGCGTTTTCAGCACCGCCAAATGCTCCTCGATGACATTGCTTTGATAGTAAGGGTTGTATAAGATGAGTAAATCTTTCATCGTTTTGCCTTTTTTTGCGAGACATTATAGCACATTAGTCAAAAAACTTTTCCTTTAAATACTCATCAATCTCGGCGTTGTTTTTGCGCTTTTGACACAGGGCGTTTAAGTCGGCAAAAAGCTCTTCAAACTTTTGTGGCTTTTCGTTTTTGTAGCGCACTATGCGCTCAACAACCCTAAAAAATGTGTCGATTTTTTCTTGCTTTGCACCGTTTTCATCGAGCTTTGCCACGCGCTCATCAAGCGATGAAAGCTCTTTGAAAATGTCCTTTAAAATCCCAAAATTGCTCAAAAGCAAACCAGCCCCAAAGCCCCACACATTTACCTTTGCCCTTGTGCGATTAAACCACTTTATAAGTTCCATTTTCGCTCCTTTTATAGTTTATTTTATCCGTTTTTTGTGTCGTTTTTGTTAAGATAAGATAACAAAAACACGCAAAACACCAGCCACGCCACGCCCCAAAATGCGCCAAGATAGTAAAACACCGCCAAAGTCGCTAATCCAAAGCCCAGCACAGCAAAACCCACAGCATAAAGTGCCGCCACGACAACCGCCCCTGCGATAAAAAGTATCGCGCCTATGATAGCCATTTTTGCTCCTTTGAGAATAATTCTAGCCTAGTATCTTTGCGGACAATCCCCTTGAAGCTATGGCTCAAATTCAAGGGGATTGAATGAGTATTTATTTTTTTAATACCCAAAAAACTCAGCAGTAAGACTTATTAGCAAGTTCGTCGGCTTTTTGCATAAGCTTTCTTATTCTTTCTTCGGTTTCTGCTATTTTTGCGGGTGGAATACAAAGATTGAAATACTCTCCTACTCTGCCCATTAAAACACATTCTTTTTTTAAAAGATATTGTGGAAATTGGCGTGAAACAAACTGGGAAAGTTCATCGTCATTGTCGGTATATTTTGACATTGATTGATAAATGTCTTTCTGTGCCAAATCTAATTTCTCGGTTTCTAAATTCCAACGCTTATTTAAAGCCTCTAAATTTGCACGCTCATTCTCACTCAAATCAGCAAACATTGTAATGAGTATATCATAAACAGCAATCCGCGGGTCAAGGTATTTTACTCTTTCTCTTTCAAGTAAATTCCATATATCAGCAGAAACTAAACTATATAGAATTGGCTTTGAAATTTTATTTTCAACCAAATAGCTATACAAAAATAGTGTCATAGACACTCTTGTGCTATCTTGTGCTAGTATTATGTGGTTAAAAAACTGAGCTTTATCGACATAACCTTTGTTTTCAAGCCATTTTTCAAGCTTACCGCTAATGAAATAATCCAACAATTTATATCCAACGAAATTATTTCGTAGTTCATCTAAATTTTGGATTACAACTTCATTTAAGATAAGCTCGCCATCCCACCCATCAAGGTTTTCGGTCTTTGTTAAAGGTGTAGTTATGCTTGCCAAGCCATTCAATGTCTTGATGGTATTCTCGTTCCAAGAATTGTATAGTGCATCCAAACCTATACTTTGCGTGTTTTCGTTTGCCATCTCATTTCCTTTCTTTACTGATGATTGTCTCTTTGTGCTTTAAGTTGCCTTAAAAAAGCCACTTGTATCACTGCTGGCGTGGTTACTCTATACGCCGCACCTGATGCTCAGGGTAAAACCTCTTGTAAAGCGGATTAGTCGTCAGCTCCTCAGTAAAACGCGTTTCGCCCTCTTTGCCCGTAAGTATCTCTACAAGGGCATTTAAATCCTCGCTTTTCATTGAGCGAAGAAACTCCAAGTCCTCATCAAATCTATAAGCCATAACAGCCTCCTTTTAAAGTAATTGTTAAGAATTTATACGATAAATTCTCAATCATCACTTTTTAAAAGTGCCTTAAATTTAACCTTTAAGGCACTTTTTGAATTTAATCCTACTTTTTCACCTTATCGATATAAAGCTCGATTATGTCCTTGCTGAGCTTTTGCACGGCTTCGCTGAGATTTTCAGCATTGTCATCAAGGTAGGCTATGTAGGCTTCGCCCATTAGTTTGGTTATCGTCCCTGCTACACCTGCGTTGATAACACCGCCAGCCACAGAGCCAACAACCGGTATAAATTTAACCAAATTTGCCGCCACAGCCCTTGCCGCAAAGCCCACGCCCACGACCGCACCAAAGGCTAATGAAAGCTTTTTAGCACTTTCTAGCGAAAGCTCTAAATCATAAATAGAGCTTATATGCACTATCATCGCCGCTTGTGTAGGCAGCAAAATGGCTATATCGCTAAAAGGTATAGGGCTTGCCGCCACTGTGCTAGCTGCTGCTGTGTAGCGGTTGATGATAGAATCAGCCCGTTTTTTGCGCTCCTGCCTTTGCATAGCCTTGTCATAAATTTGCTTTCGCCCAAAGGCGTTTCGCTTAGCTTGCGGGGCTAGAAAATAAGTCTTACTCACAAGCATATCGATGCCTTTTACTTTTTTGAGATTGCCCTCATCGTCTTCAATCTGCAAAGCCCGCACCCTTTGCACCTCTTCTGTTTTGAATTCCTTTTTGACGAGTTGCGAAAACAGCTCGCCGTTTTCGTCTTTGTCCTGCTCGGCTTTTGTGATGACAAGTATAGAGGGAATGTGGTTTTTTTGCAACAGCTCCCACAACTCTATATCCGCCCTTTCTATCCGCCTGCCAGACTCGGCGATACAAAGCCAAGCGATATGGATTTGCTCGTCCTCATTTCCTGTCTGTTTTTGGGCTAAAAATTCAGCAATCTGCGCCTTTGTCGAGTCATAATCCTCTAATTCAAGCCCCTTTGTGTCAAAGATACTAAAATCCTTGCTTTTGTATTCTTTGATATTTTGGGTTTTGGGGCTTCCAGAGCCTGTTTTAGCGAGCTTTTCGCCAAAGACGGCGTTGATGAGCGTGGATTTACCCACGCCTGACTTGCCCACGACAAAGATATTAAAACCATCGCTTGTCTCTTGGGACATTTGCTGAGCCTTTTTCAGTGCCTCATCGGCTACTTGCACGAAATCAACTACTTGTGTGTTTTCACTTGACATTTTTGCCTCCTTCATTAGGGTTGTTAAACAACGATTTTATCTGCTCTTTGAACTTTGGCGAAAACTCTAACGCCTCGTTTTCTTTGCCTGCAAATTTCGTTTCAATCTTCTTGCGCGTGGCTTCTAGCTTAGCTTTTGCACTCTCTAATCCTGCCTTGCTCAACGCCTTTAAGTCCGCTAAATTCGCCTTTAAATACTCATCTTGTTTCTCCTTTCTTGGATTATGCAAAGCCTCAAATTCCTTGTCTCTTTGCGCCATACGAGTTTCTATGGCTTTATACTCATTTTGATGGCGAACGCTTGATAGCGTAGCGTTTAGGTTTGCCAAAAACTCTTGCAAACTCTGTGTGCTGGCTTTAAGGCTTGCAAGGTTTTCATCAAGCCCGTCCTCAAACTTAAAAATTTCAAGCAAATTTTGCTTCATTTGCTCTTTTTCTCGCTCGCCTAAGTCGCTTTTTTCTACAAAGGCGAGCAACTCATTTTGGTCTTTTTGCAAATTTTCATTTTGCTTTGCCATTTTTTGTCCTTTCTTTGCCTTTCGCAAATTTATCTTTGGTGAAATTTAGCTTTGCTGAATTTTGCTTTTGTGTGTGCTTGTGCTTTTAGCTCACGCTTTTGTGCTTGCTTGCGTTTTAAGTGCCTAGCTCACGCTTTTGTGCGCTTTGCTTGCACTTTAACTTCGCTTTTTTACACAAACACTTGCGCTTTGAATTTGCTCGCCACGCAAACACCTTATAAATCCAGCCAAACCAAATTTACTGCCAAATTTCCACTAAATTTATGGCGAAATTTAGGGTTTTGGGTTGAATTTAGACTTTGCTTTTTGCTTTAAATTTAAAGAATTTAAACTCACGCATCGCAAAGCCCTCAACCAACGCTTACTCTTGCCTAAACGAAACTTTTGTCTTTCTCTCCTTTATAAAATTTTTGTCTCAAACGAAAATTCAGCTTTAAAAGGCTGTTTAAAGTAGCTTTAAACGCTTTTAAGCTAGTTATCACGCTTTTATGGCTTTTAAACTAGCTAATCACGCTTTTGTGTTAAGCCCTATAAGCGCTTTTTGCTCGGCTTTAAGGTGCGATTTTGGTAATCCCACACCTTTTAAGCTAGCTAAATATGGCTTTCAGCGAGCTTTTCTAGCCGTCTAATCCCACTTTTAGCTTTGTTAGCGCACTTTCGCAACGCTTTTAGCTACTTTTCACGCTTTTAAAGCGCAAATTTTCGTTTAAACAATCTCATTGTAACACAGCCCTGCGACACATAATGTCGTTTTTGCACCTCTAATAAAATTTTTTTAAAAAAATTTGCAAATTCTTTGAATTCTTTAAATTTTTCATTTGCTTCAAATTTCTTTATCCTTGTTCGTTTTTTAACTTTCTTATTTTCTTTGTTCTTTTTACATTTTTTTTAGTTTCATTATTTTCTTTTATTCTTTTTGAATCCTTTAATCTCTTTATTTCTTTTAAATTCTTTAAATTTCTTAAATTTTTTTCCAAATTCACATAAAAATTCATAAATTCCACACCAAAACTTGCCCTTTTTTCCATCATTGCGAGCTTTGATAAAACCAAAGCGTGGCAAACTATCAAATTTAGGATTTTGCCTAAATTTATCATACCGATTTGTCTTGTCATACCAAACACTCTTTGTGTCATACTGAGCGAAGCGAAGTATCCAAAAATAATGACAGAGATTCTTCGGTCGCTTCGCTTTCTCATAATGACAACATAGAAAAAACTCAAAACGACAACACAAAAGTAACCCAAAACGACAATACAAGCACTTACCGCCGAAAAGACGCCATAAGAGATGAAGCCTTAAAAGAAGTGCAAAAAATTTATAAAGATGAGAATATCAGCAAAGAGGATATTTTTTATTATATTTACGCGCTTTTAAATCACAAAGGCTATAAAGAAAAATATAAAGACAATTTAAGCAAAATGCTCCCACGCATTCCTTTTGTAAAGAATTTGCAAGGTTAGGGCGAGAGTTAGCAAATTTGCATTTAGATTATGAAAATTTTGCGGACAAAAGCACAGCCCTAGCCGTGCCAAAGGATAAGATAAAAGACTTTTCTAATGATAATCTTTTTGCTGATAAAAACGAAGCAAAGGCTTTGTTAGAAAATTTAAACGAAAATGACTTTATGTTTAATAAAATGCGTTTTGTGGTAAAGGGCAAGAAAGATACGATAATCTTTAATGATAAAATCGCCGTTGTCAATGTGCCTTTAAAGGCTTATGAGTATGTGGTAAATGGGCGAAGTGGCATTGAGTGGATAATGGAGCGTTATCAAGTAAAAACGGACAAGGATAGCGGCTTAATCAACGACCCGAATTTATACGAATGCGAAAACGGCGCTTTAAAGGGTTTAAAAGGCGGTAAATACGCCCTAGCTTTGCTTTTAAGCGTGATACAAATGAGCGTTTTAAGCGTAGAATTGCTTGAAAAACTTGCCAAATACCCGCTTGATGAGATGAAAATTTAAGCACTTGCAAGCATAGCTTGAATTTTAGGCTCAATAGCTGTGAAATGTTTAAAAAAAAATGTTACAATGGCGTGAAATTTTGCGCTAACTAAGTGAATTTAGCCTTGAAATTTAAATAAATTTGCAAATTTAAGGCTAAATTGAGCTTTGAAACGCAGTTTAAAAAGGCTTAAATTTAAAAAAGGACAAGGCAAATGTATAGATTTGCGCCATCTCCAACGGGTGATATGCACATAGGCAACTTGCGCGCGGCGATTTTCAACTATCTTTGTGCTAAAAAGAGCAGGCAGGACTTTATCTTGCGTATCGAGGACACGGACACAGCGCGAAATATAGCGGGTAAGGACGATGAAATCAAAGAAATTTTGCGAGCGTTTGGGATTTCGTGGCAGCATTTTTATGTGCAAAGTAAGAATTTAAGGCAGCACCGACAAATGGCTTTAAAGCTAGTGGCTGATAAAAAGGCTTTTGCTTGCTTTTGCACGAGCGAAATTTTAGAGCAAAAAAAAGAAGCAGCCAAAAAAGCGGGCAAGGCTTATCGCTATGATGGGGCGTGCGAGCATTTAAAAGACAGCGAAGTGCTGGAAAATGACAAGCCCTTTGTGATTCGCCTAAAAAAACCGCAAAAAGCTATGGAATTTACGGATTTAATCAAGGGCAAACTCCACTTTGAGCCTGAAAATATCGATAGTTTTGTGATAATGAGAGCGGATAAAACGCCTACTTATAACTTTGCTTGTGCGGTTGATGATATGTTGGAGGGCGTTAGCTGCATTATCCGCGGAGAAGACCACACTTCAAATACGCCTAAACAAGAGCATATTAGAGCAAGTTTAGGCTATGAAATGCAGATGATTTACGCGCATTTGCCCATTATCTTAAACGATGAGGGGCAAAAGATGAGCAAGAGAGAGGCGCATTCTAGCGTGAAATGGCTTTTAGAACAAGGCATTTTGCCGTGTGCTGTGACAAACTATCTCATCTTGCTTGGCAACAAAACTCCGCGCGAAATTTTTACGCTTGATGAGGCTGTGGAGTTTTTCGACATAAAAAATGTCTCAAAGTCCCCTGCCCGCTTTGATATGAAAAAGCTTTTGCAGATAAACCGCGAGCATATAAGACTTTTAGACGATGAAAAGCTCAACGAAATTTTGGGCTTTAAGGGCAAAAATTTAGCAAATTTAGCTCGCTTTTACACGCAAGAAGCAAGCACTATAAATGAGCTTAAAGAGAAGTTAAATGCGATTTTTGGGGCGAAAAATTTTGGCGAATTTAAAGATGAATGCGAGAAAATAAAAGGCATTTTAAATTCGCCCGAATTTGAGCTAGCAAAGGACTATGAGAGCTTTAAAAACGAGCTTATGCAAAAAAGTGGCTTAAAGGGCAAAAGTTTCTTTATGCCGTTGCGTTTGGTGCTGACAAATTCAGCGCACGGACCAGAGTTAAGTGAGCTTTATGGGCTTTTAAAGCCCTTTATCAAGGACATTGTGAGAAAGGATTAGTATGGAAATACTTGGAAATTCGTTGTTGTTGTCGGTGATACAAGTCGCGCAAATCATCATCAACGCGTATATGTGGATAATCATCATCGCCGCACTCATCTCGTGGGTGCAGCCAGACCCTTATAACCCAATAGTGCAGTTGCTTTATAAGCTCGCCGCACCAGCTTACAGGCTGATTAGCTTTATCCCTACGCGCATAGGTAGCGTGGATTTAGCCCCGCTTGTCATCATCATCTTGCTGCAATTTCTCAGCATACTCATCGGCAACCTAGCGAGGTTTGTATGAGAGTTTTTGCGCTGTGTTTGCTGTGCGTGTGCCTTTGTAATGGGGCTTTGTATGATTTGGATACGCTTAAAAAAAAGGAAAATTCAATCGCCAAAGACTACTACATACACAAACTTTTAGAGCAAAACAAGCTCACAAAAAAAGAAGCACAAAGCCTAAACACGCACATTTGGCGCTATCAAGGCAAAATCAAAAAAGCCCTTGAAGCCCTTGCCCCGCGCAAACCCAAGCTCAACCCAACCTACGCTCACTGCTTTAACTACACCACGCAAAGCATACTCAAAGCAGACGCCACTTGTCAAGCCTACCGCGTGAATTTTTCGCTTTATTTCGTCTCAAAACTCGACACGCCCACGCGCACAAAGCTCGCTCAAAACCTTAAAAATTCAAACAATGACGCCGTTTTTGTTCTCAACGCCTTTAACCAACAAAACCCACTCAAATATATCATCGACAACAACAACACCAAGCTATTTTTCAGCGTGTGGCAGCATTTGGATAACCCTGATTTGCTCATCAAAAAAGAGTATTTAGACAAAATCGTAAGCAAGCGTGAATTTACGACTTTTGTGCGCAATGCCGTCATCAAAAACACTCACCCCAAGCTACGCTTGTCCTTTCTCAACGCAAATGCTAAGCTCGCTAGCGGCGAAGGGGCGTTTTATCTAGGCATCAACGCCCTACTCTTTAAGCAAGAAGCAAGGGCTTTGCTCTTTTTTGATAGGGCTTATAAAAGCTATGAAAAGCAGGCTGACAAGGACAATGCGCTGTTTTGGGTATATCAAATCAGCAAGAAAAAAGAACATTTGCAAACCCTTGCCAAAAGCGACTCGCTCAACATTTACAGCATTTACGCAAGGGAGCTTGAAAACAAGCCTTTAACACAATTTGCCACACTCAAAGCAAGGCAAGGCAAGTATGAATTTGATATGAAAGACCCATTTTTGTGGCAAGCGACACAAAAGCAAATCCAAAACGCCGACAAAGCACAGCTAGAACAGCTTTCAAAGGACTTTAACGCCACAAACACCTTGCCTATTTATGCTTTCATAATGGAGCGTAGGTATAATTTCAAAAAGAATTTCTTTATAATGCCTTATTACGAGCATATCAAAGACTACGACAAGGCGCGACAAGCCCTTATTTTAGCTATCGCTAGACAAGAAAGCCGTTTCATACCCACAGCTATCAGCACTTCTTACGCGCTTGGAATGATGCAGTTTATGCCCTTTGTGGCAAACAACATAGCCCGCAATGAGCTAAAACTCGACAAATTCGAGCAAGATGATATGTTTGAGCCAAAGACGGCTTATTTTTTCGCTAATCACCACTTAAACTACCTTGAAGAAAAGCTTAGCTCGCCCGTTCTCATCGCCTACGCCTACAACGGCGGCATTACTTTCACCAACAGAATGCTTGACAAAGGGCTTTTTAAGGCTGGCAAATACGAGCCTTTTTTGTCGATGGAGCTGGTTACTTACACGGAAAGCCGCATTTACGCTAAAAAGGTGCTGGCTAATTATATTGTGTATCGACATCTGCTGAACGATAAAATAAAGATTTCGAGTATTTTTGAAAACTTAATTCAAAGCACTCCGCCCCCAAACACAGCCGCACCGAAATGAGCGAGTCGTCCTTAAAAGGAAATGTGAGCTTATAAAAATTCGCATACTCACTTGTGATGACGAGTTTTTTCAGCTCATCATCAAGCGGCGAAATTTGCGCTTCTTTGTCGTCCATAAAGGCTTTTAACTCACTTGTATCTGTGTCTTTGGGCGAGATAGCAAGGGCGAAAATGTCGCTTTCTTCTTCATCAGCAAGCACGACATTAAGGTATGAGAGCATTAAAACGCCGTTTTCGTTGGTGTCTTGCGTGAATTTAACCTTTTGCGCATACATCAGCACTTGTTTTTTAAGCTCAGTGTCAATTTCTTGCTGGCTTTTTGCGCTACAAGCGGCTAAATTTAGCGCACAAAAGCCCATAAACAAAGCCACAAAGCCCGTAAAAAAAGATGATTTCAAAGCCATTTCATCGCCCTTTGCCTTTTGTTGCGTGAATTTCGCCGTTTTATCCGCGAAATTGTAAAGATATTTTAACCCATTTGTATTATAATTGATGAAAAAATTTGGAATTTTTATGAAAAATTTGCAAAAATTCAGCACCAAAGCAAAAATAGCAAAAATGAGCGCGAAATTCAGCAAAGACTTGCAGCACAAGGAAAAACGATGAAAAAACTCGCAATGGCTTTTAGCGGTCCTTCAAATTCGGGCAAAACTACACTCATCACCAAACTTGCCAAAGCCTTTATAGAGCAAGGTTTGAAAGTGGTTGTGCTGAAACACGACCCAAAGGACAAGGCGAGTTTTGACACGGCGGGCAAAGATAGCTTTAAATTCTACCAAACAGGCGCAAGCGTCATCGTGCAAAGCCCGACAAGAACGACATTTTTTTCGCACGAAAGCCTTGCAATCGATGAGTGTATCGCGCTTGCTGGGGACTTTGACATTTTTTTAGTGGAGGGTTTGAAGCATTTGCCGCTACCGCGCATTAGTGTGTTTTATGATAAGCTCGATGAGAACTACTTTGCCTACTCACAAGCCATAGCAAGCTACGAAAAAATCAATACTCCAAACCTAAAATGGCTACATTTAGACGACATACAAGGCATTTGCGCCTACATTTTGGCAAATGCTAAAAGGTGCGAGTGATGAGCGCGCCGCAAATCAGCACAAACGCTAAACACCACGCAAAACCCTTTGTCAAGTGGGCTGGGGGCAAGCGGGCTTTGCTTGAAATCTTATGCGTGTCTTTGCCACAAAATTTTAATGCTTATTTTGAGCCGTTTTTAGGCGGAGGGGCTTTGTTTTTTGAGCTTGCAAACAAGGGGCTTTTGCAGGGCAAAAAGGTGTATTTAAACGACAAAAACGCCGAACTTATCAACGCTTATCTTGCCATACAAAAAGAGCCGCAAAAACTCTTAAATGAGCTAAATTCAATGCAAAAAGCCCACAGCAAAGAGCATTTTTACGGCATTCGCGCCCTTGATAGAGAAGTGAAATTTAGCACGCTAAGCCCTATTTTTCGCGCCGCTCGTTTCATTTACCTTAACAAAACTTGCTTTAACGGACTTTGCAGATATAACGCCAAAGGGCAATTTAACACGCCTTTTGGAGCTTACAAAAACCCAAAAATTTACGATGAAACACTCATTTTAAACGCTCATTATGCTTTGCAAGATACCGTCATTTTGAACGAGGACTTTGAATTTGTGCGAGATTTAGCTAAAAAGGGCGATTTTGTATATTTTGATCCGCCATATTTTCCGCTAAATTCAACTTCTAGCTTTACAAGCTACACGCAAAACTTTTTAGAAAACGAGCAGATGAGACTTTACACGCTTTTTTGTGATTTAAATTCGCGCGGCGTTAAACTTTTGCAAAGCAATTCAAGCACAGATTTTATCAAAAATTTATACAAAAATTTTCAAATTCAAGCCATTCAAGCAAAACGCGCGATAAACTGCAAAGGCGACAAAAGAGGCGCTGTGAGCGAGTTTGTCATAAGGGGAGATGATGAGTAAAAACAGCCAAAGTTGGCAAAAAATCTTTGATGATTTGCAAATTTTAAGGCACGATTTTAGCAAAGCCCCATTTGCGATAAATGCCGAGCAAATCAAACTTTGCGTTAAGGATTTTACCAAAACTTCGCAAAAAGAAGTGCGTGTGCTTTGCAAGCAAGACAGCCGCGAAGAAAGACCGCAAATTTTCATCGACAACGAGCTTTTTATTTTGCCTGTAAAAAACGGCGAATATATCATCTGCAAGGGCGATGGTTATGTGGATATTCCGCCTATTTGCGATAAGGCAATGGATTACACCAGCAAGCTTGACTTTGAGCTTAAAAGCGCACAAATCGGCGACAGCGAAATGCAACATTTAGACTATGCCTACGCTTCATCGCTTATCCGTTCGTTTTTACAAGATGATAGCCTAGTTTTAAGCATTCGCGGACGAAAATACACGCCTAAATTTGAATTCAGCACAAATTTATACAAAAATATCAGCGTGGTAAGCGTGCAAACCGAAGTAGATAGCGGCTTTGAGGGACGGAGCAAAATCGTGCTTGTAGAAGCAAAAAACAGCCACACCACAAATGTCATCATTCGCCAGCTTTATTATCCGATGAGGCAGTGGCAAATTCACACGCAAAAAGAAGTCGTTACACTCTTTTTTGAAAAACGCGGCGCGGAATTTTTGCTTTGGGAATTTGGTTTTACAAACATTTTAGACTATAATAGCATTTTTCTAAAACAAAGCGCGAAATTTAAAATTTTAAATTAAAGGACAACAAATGCAAGAGATTTTAAAACACAGCTACATTTTGGCAAATGCAAAAAGGTGTTAAATGTTACACGGCGTAATTACAAATTTTTCTTACCAAAAATGCTGGATGCAGAGTTTGCCTTGCGTGAATTTTACAGATATTAACGATTTGCCAAGCATTTGCCTTGTGAATTTTAATGGCAAAAACTTCGCATTAAGCAAGTGGGTAAGCCCAAAACGCACGCGAAGTTACCCTTATGCACGAGTTTATGACACTTTTTCAAGCTCAGCAAGTAAAGTCGTAACGATAATTCCGCTCATCAAAGATGAGGGTGCAAGTGGGGATATGGACTATTTGCAATGGGACACGCTTTCTTTGATGAGTTTGCTTAATGTCTATGTGATTATCGCTTTTTACGATGAGGCGCAGCCACACCCCAAATATAAAGATAAAATCACACAACAAAAACTAAACAACGAATACATTTTAGAGCAGCTAAACAAGCTTTGTGATTATCATCAATCAGCCTTGCATTTTAATCTCAACCAGCTTAGCGCTCAAAACCTTTCAAATCTCACAAATTTAGCCAAAAACGCCTATATAAATCTTTCAAAATCCCTAAACATAATGCTTCATAATCCACAAAATATAGATAAATTTGCCACTAAAATCACGCAAAATAAAGATGATTTTATCTCATTTTCAAGAGATAAAGCCAAAAGAGCGCAAAACGCAGAATCCCTTACTACGCAGCCAAAAGAGCATATCGGCGTAGGACAAAAGGGCAAAATCATCATAGAAAACTACTTGGGCGGGCAGTATTTTTTTACCATTGATGATATATTTCTCAAAAACGACATTTTACATTTGTGTGAAAGCAAACACAGCAAAAGCTCGCTTTTACCAAGCAGTGATGATATAAAAGATGGGCTTTTAAAACTTATGCTTTATAATAATCTTGCTAAAATTCAAGGTTTTAGCCATTTTAAAGTAGTTTTAAGGCTTACTTCAAGTGCATTAAAAGCTAATTTTAAGCTCCCAAACTCAAATTTAAATACCTTTATTACTCAGCATAAATTTTCATCAGCCCAACAAACAATGTTAAATTCTCTTAACAAAGAAGCAAACAACAATAACTTTGAAATTTGGATAAATGATGAAAACTAATTTTTTAAAATCTCCGCTTCGCTATCCGGGCGGCAAAAGCCGAGCGATAAAAATTCTTATGCCGTTTTTTCCGCAAGATTTTGATGAATTGGCAGAACCATTTTTTGGCGGTGGAAGTGTTGGGCTTTATTTAGCGCAAAATTTTGGCTTAAAGCAAATCTTTGCAAATGACTTAAACACTGATTTGTATTGCTTTTGGCAGACATTAAAAACGCAAAACAAAGCCTTGATTGACGAGATTAAGCGCACTAGGCAAACGCATACTAATGGACGCGAACTTTACGAAAAGTTGCTTGCAAGAAGGGGTGAGAATTTAAGCGACTTTCAAAGGGCGGTGGATTTTTTCGTGCTTAATCGCATTACTTTTTCTGGTGTGGTGGATTGCGGCGGATACTCGCAAAAGGCTTATGAAAGCCGTTTTACGCCAAGTAGCATTGAACGGCTTAAAAATATGGACAGCATTTTGCGTAATTTTACATTCAGCAACCAAAGCTATGAAAGGCTTTTGCAGAATAATGGAAAAAGAGTTTTTATCTTTTTGGACCCGCCATATTTTAGCGCGAGCAAATCAAAGCTTTATGGTAAAAAGGGCGATTTACACACGAGCTTTAACCACGAGCAGTTGTGCGAACGCCTTAAAAACACAAAACATCATTTTTTGCTTACTTATGATGATAGCGAGTTTATAAGGGAGCTGTATAAGGATTTTTACAAATTAAAATACACATTGCAATACGGTATGAATAATTTTAAGCAAACAAAGGCAAATAAAGGACAAGAGTTACTCATAAGCAACTATGAATTCATCAAAGAAAATAAACTTTTTATCGCATAAAAGCACAAAATGAAAGCTAAATATGATAAAATAAATCAAAAAGGACAGCAAATGCAAGAGATTTTAAAGCACATAAAAAAGGCGGTTTTGGCGATTTCAAATGAGATGAAATTCCCAGACACAGGCTATCAAAACAGCCAAAACGCCACAGGCGACACGCAGCTAGGCTTTGACATAAAAAGCGATGAGCTTATCACGCGCATTTTAGGGCAGTGTAGCGAGATAAAAGCACTCATCAGCGAGGAAAAAAGCGACATTTACGAGCTAAATTCGGGCGCAAAATATGTCGTAGCTTACGACCCGCTTGATGGTTCATCTTTATTTGATGTAAATTTCGCCGTTGGCTCGATATTTGGCATTTATGAAAACGAAGCAAGCGCACAGAATTTAAAAGCTGCCGTGTATAGCATTTACTCAGCACGCCTAGAACTCATCATTTGCGAGCAAAAAAGTGCGCCAAAACTTTACAGGCTAAATCAAAACGGCGAATTTGTCCTTGTCAAAGAGCTAAAAATAGGCGAAAAAGGCAAGATAAACGCCTGCGGAGGCACGCAAAAAGAGTGGTCGCCCACTCACGCAAACTTCATCAAAAGCCTATTTGATGAGGGTTACAGGCTGCGTTACAGCGGGGCTATGGTTAGTGATATTCATCAAATTTTATGCAAGGGCGGCGGGCTTTTCAGCTATCCAGCCACGACAAAAGCCCCACAAGGCAAGCTTCGTGCCTTTTTTGAAGTGTTGCCTATGGCTTTTATCGTGGAAAATGCAGGCGGTAAGACGACTGACGGCACACACGACACGCTTTTTGAGCTTGAATTTAACACCTTGCACGCTACTACGCCTTGCTTTTTTGGCTCAGCCTACGAGATAAACAAGCTCTTATCAGCATATAAAGGCGACAAATGATGAAAAATTCACACTTTTTACGCCAAAATTTACTTTTTTTCGCTAAAAATTCAGCTTTTAAGGCTAAAAATTTAAATTCTTGTAAGCAAAATTCGCATTTTGTGGCTTTAAAATTGCCAAGTTTAAATTCAAAGGACAAAAAATGAGCCAAACTCCCCAAAAAGACAGCTTTGAACTCGCCCTTGATGAAAAAAAGCGCATTTTGCAAGAATGCCAAAGCGCAAAAAACACAAATTCGTGCTATAATTGCGAAAAAATTTTTGATTGCCCTACGCGAAACGAGTATGTCAAAGCCGTGTATGCGAGTATGTCAAAGGGCGCAAATGACGGCGGCTTCGAGTTTTAGGCATTAAGGAAAGAGATGAGATACTTAACCACGCCGATTTATTATGTCAATGATGAGGCGCATTTAGGACACGCTTACACCACGGTTATAGCCGACACTATGGCGCGTTTTTACCGCTTGCAAGGCGAGGAAACGCTGTTTTTAACAGGCACGGACGAACACGGGCAAAAAATCGAACAAGCCGCCAAAGCCCGCGGCTACACGCCAAAAGAGTATGCTGATGAAATCAGTGCTAAATTCAAAGCCCTTTGGGACGAGTTTAGCATTAGTTATGACATTTATGCGCGCACCACAGATGAACGGCATATCAAAGCCGTGCAGATGATTTTTCGCAAAATGTTTGAAAAGGGCGACATTTACAAGGGCGAGTATGAGGGGCATTACTGCATTTCTTGCGAGAGTTTTTTTACCAAAACTCAGCTTGTAGGCGAAAATGCCTGCCCTGATTGTGGCAAAGCCACGAATTTACTTAAAGAAGAAAGCTATTTTTTTAGATTAAGCCGTTATGAAAAGCAAATTTTGCGCTGGTATGATGAGTGTGAGCCGATTTTGCCTAAAAACAAAACCGCCGAGCTTAAAAATTTCATCAACGCTGGGCTGAAAGATTTGTCCATCACGCGCACGGGCTTTGACTGGGGCATAGCCTTGCCAAAAGAAATGAACGATGACAAGCATATCATTTATGTGTGGCTTGATGCCCTTTTCATCTACCTTTCATCGCTTGACTTTGCAAGCGGGGGCGAAAATGTGCGCTTTTTTCCCGCTCACTTGCACCTTGTCGGCAAGGACATACTGAAATTTCACGCGATTTATTTTCCTGCCTTTTTGATGAGTGTGGATTTACCACTGCCCCGTTTCATCGCCGCTCACGGCTGGTGGACAAGGGATGGAGAAAAGATGAGTAAAAGCAAGGGCAATGTCATCAAACCGCGCGAAGTGGCTAATGCTTACGGGCTAGAAGCCTTTCGCTACTTTATCTTGCGTGAAGTGCCTTTTGGAAATGACGGGGATTTTAGCGAAAATGCTCTCATCAACCGCATAAATAGCGAGCTTTGCAACGAGCTTGGCAACCTGCAAAGTCGCCTTGTGGGAATGAGCGCGAAATTTGGCTACTCGCATTTAGAGTGTGGGCGCGTGAGTGAGCTTTTTGCTAGCGAACTAAATGAATGCAAACTCTACCTTGACAATGCGCGAAATTTCATAGAAAGCGTGGCGATAAATCGGTATTTAGAAGAGCTTTTTAAGGCTTTGAGCCTTGCGAATTTAAGCATTAGCAAATACGAGCCTTGGGCTTTGGTGAAAAAAGGCGAAAATGAAAAGGCAAAAGCCCTTGTGGCTTTGTGTGCAAACATTTTAGTCCGCGTGGCTGTGCTTTTAAGCCCTGCTTTGCCAAAATCTTGCGAGAAAATCGCCGAGAATTTAGGCTTTAAGATAAGCGTAGATAGCTACAAAAGGCTTATTTTGGGCGATGAGCTTGTGGATTTTACGCCAAAAAGCGCGTGCGAGCCTTTGTTTTGCAAGGTAGAAAAGCCTTTGTTAGAACCTACTCAAAATTCAGCAAACGGCGCAAATTTAAGCACAAACAGCGTAACAAACGCAAAAACAAGCACAAATTTAAACGCAAATTCAGCCACGGCAAAGGACGCGCAAGGTGCTAAAATCAAAATCGATGATTTTCACAAAATCCAAATCCAAGTCGCCGAGGTAAAGGCGTGTGAGCGCGTGGAGGGCAGTGAGAAGTTGCTGAAATTTCAGCTTGAACTTGAAAATGGCGAGTTAAGGCAGGTGCTTTCGGGCATTGCTAAATTTTACGAGCCGCAAAGCCTTGTGGGAAAGCAAGTTTGCGTGATTAGCAATCTTAAAAAAGCCAAAATTTTCGGGCTTGAAAGCGATGGTATGATACTTTCGGCAAAAAGTGGCGAGAAACTCGTGCTGATAAGCCCTAGTGAGCTTGTGGAAAATGGCTCGCTTATAGGATAGGGCTTTAAAGCGTGTAAGGACGAGCAGGTTATGAATATATCAAGCCTTAACGAGCTTTTACAAACGCAAATCATCAACGAAGGCTCGCCGTCCAGCGTGCTAGGCTTTGCGCGCAAACTCTCACAGCTTAAAAACGGCTACGCCTTTTTTTCAAACGATGATGAGGAAATCAAAGAGGCTGTAAAGCTCGGTGCTTTCGTCATCGTAAGCGAAAAAGACTGCGAAATCATCGACAAAGAAGTGTTTTACTTGCAAGCAAAGAGCCTGAAAAAATCCATTGCTAAACTTTTGCGCTTTTTGAGCGAGGAAAAAAAGATAGAATTCTTGCTTTGCAAGGGCTTGGAGCTTGATTTTTGTGAGGCTTTTGGCGTGAAAGTTTTAAGTGGCGAGCTTTTAGAGGACTTTGACACGCTCATAAGTGCTAAAAATTCAGCCTTTTTTGCCTTTGATGATGAGGATTATTTGTTGCAATTTTGCGCCTTGTGTGATAAAATCGCTGAATTTGAAGAGGCAAAAATCACTTATAATTCTTTATTTTATTCTCAAATACAACTAGAAAATGATAAAATCTTTAAACTTAAACTTTGCTTTGCTTACGCTCAAATTTTTGCAAACTTTGCGAATTTTATGGCTTTAAAAGGAAAAAAAAATATCTTAAACGAAAAAAAATTAAATTTTTATCAAGTTTTTTTCGTAGATAATGCGAATTTTATCCGCGAATTTGGCAAAACGCAAAGAGCCTTTATTGTGGTGCAAGATGAGCGGCATTTTGCCTTTTTAGGCGAGGCTTTATCGGGCGTAAAGGGCTTTAAGATAGCAAGCTGCGAGAGCCTTTTTTGCGACTTTGCTTACAGAGAACTTGCCGAACTTAAAGGCGTTTGCGCCTTTCGCTACTGCCTTGTAAGAGCCGATGAAAACGAGTTTAAAGCCACTTTTAGCGAAGAAAAAAACGAAAAAAGTCTTTTTGACACCCAAGCTAAAACCGCGCCCCAAAAACCCAAAAAATCCAAAAAAATTGACGAAAGCGAAAAAAGCTTGTTTTAAGTGCGCTGAGTTTTGTCTCATTTTGCCGAATTTGCGTAAATTTTCGCCACAAAACAAAAAATAAATGTTATAATTTCACGCAAAAAAGCAAGGGTAAAAATGCGAAAAAAAGGGCAAATTTACGCGCTGTTGCTGTGCTTGTTGTTTAATGCGACTTTTTCGGCGGATTTTATCACGCAAAAAGAGTATGCGAAAATGCTCTATGAAAACCCGCGCGGCATTAGTTGCAAGCAGTGCCACGGCAAGGACGGGCGCGAGCAGGTTTTGGAGTATTTCACGCACAAGGGCAAGAAAACGCCCTTTGTCGTGCCTAGCATTCAAAGCGTGGAGTATGCGGACTTTGAGCGTTCGCTGACGCAAAGCAAAGATGCCAAAAGCATAATGCCCACATACTCGCTCACCAAGCAAGAAATCAAAACGCTATTTACCTATATACAGGACTTTAAAAAGGATAAAAAATGAAAAAAACCAACCAAATCGCCTTTGATGAGGCGTGTAAATTCATAGTTGGGGGCGTGAATTCGCCCGTGCGAGCGTTTAAGGCTGTGGGCGCAACCCCGCTTTTTATCGAAAGCGGCAAGGGTGCGTTCATCAAGGACATAGAAAACAAGGCTTATATAGACTTCGTGCAAAGCTGGGGACCCTTGCTTTTTGGGCATTGCGACAAGGACATAACAAAGGCGTGCAAAAAGGCACTCAAAAAAGGCAGTTCTTTTGGTGCGCCAACCATTGCTGAAACGGAGCTTGCAAAGCTTGTGCTGGCTGAATTTCCCC
The DNA here is from genome assembly GCA_900539255.1 of uncultured Campylobacter sp. Taxonomy (GTDB): domain Bacteria; phylum Campylobacterota; class Campylobacteria; order Campylobacterales; family Campylobacteraceae; genus Campylobacter_D. The sequence goes on from UQBJ01000020.1 coordinate 20,257, forward strand.
ACCTTGACAAAATCCGCTTTGTAAGCAGCGGCACAGAAGCCACGATGAGCGCGATTCGCCTAGCTCGTGGCTACACAAAACGCGACAAAATCCTTAAATTTGAAGGCTGTTATCACGGACATAGTGATTCTTTGCTTGTGAGCGCAGGCTCTGGGGCGACTACCTTTAACACTCCAAGTTCGCTGGGCGTGTTGCAAAGCGTGGCTCAAAACACGCTTGTCGCCCGTTATAACGACATTGAAAGCGTCAAAGAGCTTTTTAACGCCCACAAAGACATAGCTTGCGTCATCATCGAACCTATCGCGGGCAATATGGGACTCGTGCCTGCAAAGCAAGAATTTTTGGTAAATTTGCAAAAAATTTGCAAGGAAAATGGCACACTGCTTATCTTTGATGAAGTGATGAGCGGTTTTCGCGCGAGTTTGCAAGGTAGCTTTGGGATAAATGGCATAAAGGCGGACATCGTTACCTTTGGAAAGGTCATCGGTGGGGGCTTGCCCGCAGCGGCATTTGCGGCAAAGGCACAGATAATGGAGTTTTTAAGCCCACTTGGCGGCGTGTATCAAGCAGGAACGCTCAGCGGCAACCCTTTGGCGATGGCAGCAGGCTGTGCGAGTGTAAAAAAGGCAAAGGCGGACAAAAATTTATACGCAAGGCTCGGCAAAATGGCACAAAGGCTAACAGCTGGCTTTAAAGAAGCCGCAAACACCGCTGGTGTGCCTTTGCAAGTGTGCTGTGTAGGCTCTATGTTTGGGTTTTTCTTTAACGAAAATGAAGTGCAAGACTACCAACAAGCCCTAAAAAGCGACACAAAGGCTTTTGCGAGCTTTCACAAGGCTATGCTAAAACGGGGCATTTACCTTGCTTGTTCGCAGTTTGAAACGGGCTTTATTTGCGACAAGATGAATGACAAAATCATCGACAAAGCCGTAAATTCAGCGTATGAGAGTTTTAAGAGTTTGTAAGGCGCGCTTTTGTGGCGTTTGCGTAAATTTGCGCTGAATTTATGTGAATTTTTGTAAATTTGGCGCTAAAATTTGAGTAAAATTTACAAAAGGCTTAAATTTTCGCCGCTTTTTGCAAGGCAAATGCGTGAATTTAGCGAGCGAAAACTACATTTTAAAGGACAAGGTATGAAAAAAAAGATATTTAGACAAGCCATACAAGCTGCTGATAGCCTAAGTCTTGGCATTTCGATGGTGATAGCGATTTTAATCGGCGTGGGGCTTGGATATTTGCTCAAAATCTACACGGGCATTTTTTGGCTTTTTTGGATAGGTGTTGCTGTCGGTGTCGCGGCGGCGATTTTAAATGTCTATAAAGCCTACAAAGCCCAAGTCGCAAGCTATGAAGAGTTTAAGGATGACAAGAGATACAAGGACGATGAGAAAGAAAAATAAAGGGCAGATTTTAAAAAGCCTTTTTGCGCAAATTTCAATGCTCGCGGCGGCAAAATTTGGGCGTTTGAGCGAAATTTAGCATTTTACGCGAAAACACATTTTGCTTAATTTGCTTAAATTTTTTGAGTATTTTACCCTAAATTTGCGTGAATTTGGCTTGAAATTTGCAAAAATGCTTGATTTGATGACACAAAAGGGCAAATTTTCTTAAATTTGAGCGAAATTTCCATTTTCACGCACCTCGTAGTTGTCGATTTTGAGCCACTTTTTGCTTAAATCTTGCGCACTTTTGATTTTGATTTTGTTATAAAATTCATCATAGCCCTCGTAAAAGCCGTCTTTAAAGCTCTCCACAAGGACATTGAGAGGGGTTTTGGCACGTAAAATTTCGCGGCGAAATTCAAGGTTGTTTTGCGCCACTATGTTTTTGAGCGTTTGCAAGCGTTCTTTGGCGAGCAAACCGCTTATTTGCTGGCTTTGTGCTAAAAGCGTAGCCGAGTGCGTGCCGTTTCTTGGCGAAAAAACAAAGCCGTGCAAATGCGTGAGCGCAAATTTTTTGAAATTGTTTAATGCTTCTTCCCAAATTTCCACGCTTTCTCCGGGGTGAGCCACGATGAAATCCGTTCCTAGCGCATAGCCCTTGCCACGCAAAAGCTCAAACAAAGCTAAATCGTCCTTTGTGTGCGAACGCCGTCTCATCAGCCTTAGCATTTTCTCGCTCGTGTGCTGCAAGGCTATGTGTAAATGCCGTTCTAACCACGGCTCATCTAAAATCTCTTTAAAGCTTTCATCGATTTGAGCGGGCTCTAAACTGCCAAGCCTAATGCGCTTTACCCCATTTACCGCACCTAGCCTTTGCAAAAGTCGCCCCAAACTCGTGCCGTCCTTTCGTCCATAAGAGCCGATATTTGTGCCTGTTAGCACAAACTCGGTGTAACCGTTGTCTGCAAGGATTTGCACTTGTTTGATAAGCGTTTCATCGCTGATACTGCGGGATTTTCCACGCACACTTGGGATAATACAATAAGAACAAGCATAATCACAGCCCTCTTGGATTTTCACAAAGGCTTTGGTGTGGTTCTCAAAGCGTTTCACTATGTCTGTATCGATGAAATCTAGGGGCTTTACCTCGTAAAATTTGCGCCCTTGCCTTAAAAGAGCGTTGATTTGAGCCTTATTGCCTGCGCCTAAAACCCCAAAAATAGCCCCTTTGTCAAGCAAATCCTTGCCCTTACTCGCCGCCGCGCAACCCGTAAGTATGATTTTCTTGCCCTGCAAAGCCTTGACATACGCCCGCACGCCACTATCTGCGCCGTTTGTAACCGTGCAAGAATTCACCACGACAATGTCCGCCTCGCCCTCGTCATTTGTCAGCTCATAGTCTTTCACATAGCCCTTTAAAAGCTCGGTGTCATAGATATTTGTGCGACAACCAAAGGTTTTAAAATAAATCTTTTCTTTCATTTTTATCTCAATATCTTGCAAACCATTTTACACATTTTTACAATTTAACATAATGCCATAAAATCGTAATGCTTTTTTATATGAGATATTTTACAAGGTAATTTTATATAAATTGTTACTTTCACGCAAGGGCTGAATGTCGATTTTGTGAGCTATAATTTGCATTCTAATTTCATCGCTTTTTGCGCGACTAGGATTTTGAATGAGCTGCATCGTGCTTTGTGTGAGATTTATTATTATCAAAATATACGCTTCGCCCTTTTTGCTTGCTATTTGCCATTCTTTTTGCGTAAATAATACTGAGTCGCATTCGCCGTCCTTAACACCCTTAATCTCCACACAATAGCCTTTGCCATTTTCATCAATCAACTCAAAATCATAGCCTAAACCCTTTGTTCGCATATCGCACAGCTTTTTATGAGTAAAAAGTGGTATTTCAGCGTAATGTTTGCTAAAAAATTGCTCGGCTTTCTCGCCTGTGTCGTGGCGACTGGTAAAGGTTTTGGTGATGAGTTTTGGATTTTTGACAAGGCTAAAATCATCTATGTTTTTAGAATTTTCGCCCACATCAAGCCCACAAATAAACTCAAATTGTCTTTCATTAGTCGCAAAATATGTCCCATTGCATATAGGATTTTTCTTTGATTTTGTAAAAATAGAATTCTCACCATCAAAACACTTTTTAATTTCATCAAAGTGTTCTCGTATGGTTTCTAGCGGTATGTTTATGGCTTTTTCAAAATGCAAGTCTATACTATCATTATCCTTATCCCCAGCTCTCAACAAAGCACAAAATCCACTTCCGCATTTATAACATAAAATTCTATCATTTTTTTGGATTTGCTTAAAAACACTATGGCGTAATCTCAAATACTCTTTGCCTTTCTTGTTTGTGTCGTATCTCGACCATTCCTCTGCCTCATTTTGTTTATACTCGTCATAACTACTATGTGAAGTTCCCTTAAAATCCCTACGAATGACTATCCAATAGTTCATTTTATCCCTTTTTGCGTAAATTTTTGTCATTTTTGCCACCTAAAACTTGCTTTTATCAATCTGCGATATATGTATATAGCCTAAAATTGCGTTTTGCTCGTCTTTAACATTTGGCGGAAAATACATTACTTTAAGCCATTTTTCATTTGAATTTGTGTCAAAACTATATAACATAATGCTTTCAAAATCCTTTTTATAAATTTGAGCCACTACTTCACCACTTGGTGCGTTTCGCATATTGACAAAATCATCTTTTGTTGCAAGATAAATGCGTTTGCCAAATTTTTGTTCGTAATCAAAGGCTTGTGGCACATTATTTTTTACTTGAATTTGCTGCATTTGTTTAGGGTTAGGGCTTTTTTCTTTTGTTTGAGTTTTTGTTTTTTCTTGTTCTGTTTTGATAAATTGTTGAGAGAGCGTATCTAAATTCACAAAATAGCTTAGTCCAAAAACAGCCACCACGCCTATTATAGTGTGCCAAATAGAATCTATTTTGATAATTTTTCTTTTCTCTGCCCACAACATTAAAGCATCACCCCACCACCTTTTAAATGCTGATTTTTTGTGTTTTTCAGATAAGAAAATAAAAAATGGAAAAACAACTATTGAGCTTAAAAAGCCATATTTTGGAATAGCAAACGCCACAATGAAACTTATTACAAAGGCTGCAATAAAATAATTTAGAGTCATACCATCGCAAAAATTTTTAGCCATTTTGTCAAAAGACTGCAAAACATTCTTTATATAATCGCTTGGTAGTGTTTCATTTTCTTTAATCTTTACTTCAATTCTTCTAAGTCTATCGTCAATAGTTTCATATTCTTGTGATTTTAATTCAAGCCAAATAATTTGTTTATTTATGCTAGACTCCATAAAGGTTGCTACTGCACTTTGGCTTTTTTTAAGTATTTTTGTATCACACCAAAATGACCTATTAGCCACTTTAATCAAGGCATTTATGTCGATTGATAATATGCGATTAAGTAAGTCTCCACTTTTCAAAATTTGTAAATTCGTCCCATACACAAACCAAGCAAATTTTTCACCATTATACACCACATTAAATTTAGCGAATGGAATTTTGGCGATATAAATTTCAGTAATTATTTTTTGTGAAGTGGAATACTGCAAAGATTCTCTTTTAAGGTTTGCAATCAAATGTAATTTTGGGAGCGACCATTGTGTAATAGCATTTTGTATATCTTTATCCGTATTGTCTAGGAACATTACCTTATAATGTGGAACTGTGTTAATAAGTATCCTTGTTATTGTTGTTGTAATTCCTTTTGTTTCGCAAGTTTCGCATTTTATAACAGCACTACCGCCACATTTTTCGCAAAGTATATGTCCTTTGCCCCTACATTTACTGCAATCCTCATAATATTTTTTTAGTTGCCCATTAACTCGTTTTGATTTTTCAACTCTTCCGTTCTTACAATTATAAGCCTTACATTTTACTTGACCATTTTGGCATCTACTACACCTTTCTTGACCTTCACCTTTACATTCTGGGCAATAATGTTCATATAAAATCGTATTATTGCCTTTTAAAAGGGTATTAGGGTATTCTATGTCGTATTGTCCATACTTACCTTTTGAAATTTCATCAATGAGATATTGAAAATTTGTCTCTTTGTTGAATTCTTTATCAATATAGTGTTGTATAGCATTTTTAAAGTCTGCTTTTTTAAAATACTTTTCATTCCCTTTGATAGAGCCTGCTTTTATTGTCTTGCCGTAACCAACGCTTAATTCATTTGTTACTTCTACTTTAAAATCCACGATAAATTCTTGGTATTCTTCCATAGTAAAGCTAGTTAATTTACGCCTTGTGTTTTGTTCTATGTGGTTTTTTACCAAATTTTCACATTTTTCTTTATAATTTGATAGCATTATTTATCCTTTGTGTTGAGATTGTTTAAATTTTTGAAAGCAATTTAAGTGAAAATATCCGTCATTGCGAGCGAACAAAGCGAGTGTGGCAATCCATAAATTTAGCATTGTTTTTGCGTTGCGATTTGTCATCATCTCGAAATAGCAAAGCGTATTTTCTTTGCTCGTCATTTTTAGGCGAAAGCCTGATTTGCCATACTGAGTATTAGAGAATCCAAGAATGGGTAGTTTTTCTTTTAATTTGTATGGATTTTTCGCCTTTTTGCAAAGGCTCAAAATGACAAGACGAGCCATTTTCACAAAAACTGCTCGCGATGATAGGTGCAAAAAGTCTAAAAATAAAGTGTTTAAAAGATTTAATGTGCTAAAAAGTGTGAGTAACGAGAGAGAGAGAGAGAGAGAGAGAGAGAGAGAAGTCCCCCGCCCAAACACTGCTCCCATTTTTTGCTTTATTTAAAGGCGTTGCATTAAGACGACACAAGGCATTTACATAATTTTCTTGCAAAATTTACCCTTTTTTTAAATTCTTTAAAAATTGATTTGTAAATTATAGCCTTTTTATGCTGAATTTTTACCAAATTTTGAGAAAAATTTAAAAAATTTGCAAATTTCATTTAAAGGCTTTAAAATTTAGCGGATTTTTCAAATTGTCGTCCAAATTTAGGCTAGAATTTAGCATTTTATATAAAAATTTTATTTAAAAACCGCAAACACCTTTACGCCCACTCAAATGCACGAATTTTAAGCGCCTTAAACCACAAACCAAACCCGCCACTCGCATTTTATGCCCTTAAAAATTCCTCTAAAATTTGAATTTGTTTTTTCACGCTTGCGACAGAGCTTGAACCCTCGCTTTGCTTGGCGTTTAAAGAGTTTTCTAAATTTAAGAGTTTTTGCGCACTTTCATCAAAAAGTGGCTCGATTTGGCTTAAATTTGGCAGTTCGCTTATATCAACGCCCATTTTTTCAGCCTCTGCAACAAGTTTGCCTACGATGAAATGCGCCTTGCGAAACGGCACACCCCTTTCGCGCACTAAAAAATCCGCTAAATCAGTAGCCAGCAAATGCCCTTTTTCACAAGCTTTTCGCATAGTTTTTGCGTTTATAGTAAGCTCTTTTAGCATTTCGTTTAAGATGATAAGGCTGTGCGTAGCGTTTTGCACGCTGTCAAAGACACATTCTTTGTCCTCTTGCATATCTTTGTTGTAGGCAAGGGGCAAGGCTTTCATCGTGGTTAAAAGCGACACCAAATTTCCATACGCTCTGCCCGTTTTACCGCGTATAAGCTCGCAAACATCGGGGTTTTTCTTTTGTGGCATTATCGAAGAGCCTGTGCTGTAAGCATCGCTGATAGTTACAAAGCCAAATTCACTGCTCGAAAAGAGTATCAGCTCCTCACAAAGCCGCGAAGTGTGCGTGAAAATAAGGGCTATGTCATAAAGTAAATCAAGCGCAAAGTCCCTGTCGCTCACGCCGTCCATAGCATTTGGCGCGACATTTGCGAAGCCTAGTAGCTTTGCGCTGAATTCTCTGTCCGTTTTGTAGCTAGTGCCAGCGCAAGCGCACGAACCAAGTGGCGAAAAGTCCGCTCTCTCGAAACTTGCGCGAAGTCTTTGTATGTCGCGCACGAAAGAAAAGGCATAAGCGAGTATGTAAAAGGCAAAACTCACGGGTTGAGCGTGCTGCAAATGCGTAAAGCTCGGCATAATAGTGCTTTGATGAGCCTTTGCGTGTGCGATTATCGTAGCGATAAGCTCTTTAAGCAAGTCTTGCAAGAGTAAATTCTGCTCTTTGACATAAAGCTTAAAATCAGTCGCCACTTGGTCGTTGCGGCTGCGTGCGGTGTGGAGCTTGCCCCCTACTTCGCCCACAAGCTCGCTCAAACGGCGTTCCACAGCCATATGAATGTCCTCGTCCCTTATGTCAAAGCTGAATTTGCCCTGCTCTATCTCGCTTTGCACCGCTTTTAAGCCAGCTACAAGCGAGTCAAGCTCACTTTGCGTGATGATACCGCACTTTTCAAGCATAGTTGCGTGCGCGATAGAGCCTTGTATGTCGTGCTTGTAAAGGATTTTGTCGAAATTTAAACTCGCGTTAAATTCCTTTAAAAGCTCGCTACTTTCGGTGCTAAAACGCCCAGACCACATTTGATTTTTCATTGAATTTAGCCTTTAATTTGATGAATTTTTGCTTTTAAATTTAAGAAATTATAGCCTTATAAAGCTAAAATTTGCCTTAAAATTCAAGCAAAATAAAATAAAACAGCGCACAAAATGCTCAAAGATGATTTGCTGATAAATGCTTAAATTCAGCTTTTGGGGCAAATTTTGGCAAATTGAGTTAAATTTTAAGTTTAAATTTGCGTTTTTGTAGTAAAATTTGGGGATATTTTAGCTTTTAAGGGGAGCAAATGCGTGGATATAAGGTGTTTTCGGGTTCGGCGAATTTAGAATTTGCCAAAAAGGTGTCAAAATATCTCTCACTGCCGCTTTCAAATGCGGGCATTAAGCGGTTTAGCGATGGCGAAATCAGCGTGCAAATCGATGAAAGCGTGCGTGGTAAAGATGTCTTCATAGTGCAAAGCACCTGTGCGCCGACAAATGACAACCTAATGGAGCTTTTAATCCTTACAGACGCGCTTCGCCGTAGCAGCGCAAACTCCATAACAGCGATAATGCCATACTTTGGCTACGCTAGACAAGACAGAAAAGCCAACCCACGCGTGCCGATAAGCGCTAAACTCGTGGCAAACCTTATGGAAACGGCGGGCATCGACAGAGTCGCTACCATAGATTTGCACGCTGGGCAAATTCAAGGCTTTTTCGACATACCTGTGGATAACCTTTACGGGAGCATAGTTTTTAACGATTATATACAAAACAAGCATTTCAAAAATCCCATCATCGCAAGCCCCGACATAGGCGGCATCGCGCGGGCTAGAAGCGTGGCTAAAAAGCTGGGGCTTGACATAGTCATCGTGGATAAGCGGCGCGAAAAGGCAAACGAAAGCGAAGTGATGAATGTCATCGGCGATGTGGCGGGCAAGGAAGTGATATTAGTCGATGACATAGTCGATACCGCTGGCACCATCGTCAAAGCCGCTGAGGTGTTTAAGCAAAAGGGCGCAAGCTGCGTCATCGCTTGCTGCACGCACGCTGTGCTGAGCGGTCCAGCGTATGAGCGCGTGGAAAGTGGGGCTTTGGACGAACTCATCGTAACGGACACCATACCGCTCAAACGGCAAAGCGAATTCGTCAAGGTTTTAAGCGTGGCGCCGATTTTTGCTGAGGTTATCCGCCGCGTGTATCACAACGAAAGCGTGAATTCACTGTTTGTGTGAGCGTTTGTCGCTTTTTTAAAATTATCAATGTATGTTTGCTTTTAAATTTACAAAATGCGTTTGCAAAATGGGCGAAATTTGCACTCTCACTTTTAAAGACATAAAGTCTAATTTCAAGGCTTTTGGGCATAAAATTTAAGAATTTTTGGCTTTGCCTTTCATTAACCAAAAAAGTGTAGAATCACACGAAATTTACTTTTAAAGGACAAAAGATGAAAAATCTTACCAAAAATAGTGTTGCAAATGTAGCAAAAGTAGGCGTAGCAAGTGCCTTAATTGGTGCTGGGTTGTTTTTGAGTGCTTGTGGGGGCGATAGCACAAGCAAGGCTGAAAAATTTGTCAAAGAGCAATACCCTGACGCTAAAATTTTAAGCTACGATGAAGCGAAAAAAGAGTTTGGATTGACAAAAGATAAAGAATGCCTTACTGAAAAAGGTGATTTCTTGGACACTACTTATCACTTTATTAAAATAGATAATGAATTTAAAGTTTTAAAAGTTCAAACCCGAAAAGATAATGGTGCTTCAAATATCAGTAAAATTTATTCTGATGAAAAACTTGTCGGTAATTTTAAGGATTTTAAAGCCGATAAAGCTGATTGTTTTAACTAAACGGAACATTTATGAGCAAAAAAGAAGAAGTCAAAACAAATATCGAAACTTTACGAGCCTTGATTTTAGCTTTTTTAACAGCTTTGTTTGGTGTAAGTAGCTATACTTTCATTGAGCGCAAGGCACTTGGTTGGTATGAATTTGGCTTTCTTGCTTTAATTATAATGTTTTTGTTTAGTTGTGTGTGCATTTGTGCGGTGCTTTATAATAAGCAACGAAAGAAATTAAGGGATTTGTGATGATAGGTATGTCTTTATCTTTACTTGCCATTTGTGCGATAGCTGTTTCGACTTTGTTATTTGTCAAAATGATAGCAAGCGATTGAAATTTGCGTTTTAATCACTTGTTTTTAATGCCTTGACTTTGTCAAATAAAAAGGGGTTTGAAATGGGTGAAATTGTGCCTTACTTCGCACTTGCGCTTTGCGTGGCTTTTGGATTTTTTGCTTTGTATCAAGTAAAACAGCTTGACAAAAAAGCTTGAATTTAGCCTTTGTCGCTAGTTTTTGGAGAAACTCTAATGGAAAATGTAGCTGTTATAAGTGCTTTTGTAGCACTTGTGGGTTTGTGATGTGTTAGTGGGATATTTTGCCATTAAAATCGCACCAAAAGAGCCACGAAAGCAAGCCTAAATTTGGGTTTGATTAAGGCAAGGCGCAAATGCTTATCTTAACTCGCCTTGCGAGCGAAACTCGTCAAGTGTGATTTTTTTGCCATCTTTGTCAAGGCTCACAAAGGTAGCTTCGGCTTTTACAAAGTCTTTGTGTAGCGAAAAGCCCTTTTCGCCAAGCCTTTGAATGTCTATGCGTAAATTTAAATGTATAGCACTCTTGCCAAGCCGCGAAATTTCAGCATAGCAAAGCACATAATCACCCACTAAAATGGGCTTTTGAAAGCAAATTTTGTCCATCGCTATGGTTACGCTGCGTTGCCCTGTGAGCTGCTTTACCGCCACGCCTGCGGCTAAGTCAAGCTGTTTAAGCACCCAGCCAGCGGGGATTTGCCCGCTTTTGTCAATGTCGCTTGGCATAGCGATAGTCTTTATCAACGCTTCTTGCATACTCTAAAATCCGTGCAAGCGTTTCAGCTCGTCATCTATGGGCTTTTTGCGCCCGTCTTTGCTGACACTGACAAAGGTAAGTATAGCCGAAGTTACGGGCACACAGAGTGTCAAGCCCTCATCATTTACTCTGTCGGCGATAACTTCGACTTGTATCACCATAGAAGTGTTGCCAACGCTTAAAATTTGGGCATAGCAGCATATAATGTCGCCCACAAACACAGGCTCTTTAAACACTACCTTATCCATAGCCACGGTTACAGCGCGTTCTGGGGCAAGCTCACGCGCTGCGATACTGCCCGCAAGGTCGATTTGCGACATAATCCAACCGCCAAATATGTTGCCAGCGGGATTTGTGTCGCTTGGCATAGCCAGAGTTTTGAGCTTTGGCTCGCCCATATCTTTGATAGGCACTTTGTGAATCGCTCGTTCATTAGACATTTTTGCTCCTTTTTAAGGGAAATTATAGTTAAATTTGAAAAACAAACGGACAAAAACGCCTAAAATTTACAAATTTCTTGCTTTTGGTGCAAAAAAGCGAAATGAGCGGGCGTTGCAAGCGAATTTTTGCCCCGAATTTACCCATAAATTCAGCAAATTTTTAAAAAATTTGCAAAAAAGTATGAAAAACCCTTGATTTCAAAAATAAAATGTGCTATAATCAAGCCGTTTTATTTCAAACAAAGGAGTCGTTATGACTAAAGCAGATTTTATCTCAAAGGTTGCCCAAAGTTCAGGGCTTACAAAGAAGGACGCCACAGCTGCTACCGATGCAGTAGTTGCTACTATCACTGATGTTCTCACAAAAGGCGATAGCATCAGCTTTATCGGCTTTGGCACATTCTCAACAGCTAAGAGAGCTGCTAGAACAGCGCGCGTTCCAAGCACAGGCAAGACTATCAATGTCCCTGCGACTAAGGTTGCTAAATTCAAAGTTGGCAAAAACCTTAAAGAAGCAGTTGCCACAGGCAAGGTTACTAAAAAGAAAAAATAATTTTTCTTTTTTAAGGCTAGGTTTTGCCTAGCCTTATTTCTCCGCTTTTTTTAAATTTCTCATTTTAAATTCACGCTTTTTTGTTTTTTGTTTAAATTTTTTCCCTATAATTTCATACAGAATTTATCCACAAAGGAGAAAAAATGCAAGTTTATGACAGCATTAGTGAGATTATCGGCAAGACGCCACTTGTGCGTTTAAAGGGCTTTGGAGAGAATTTGTATGGCAAATGCGAGTTCTTAAATCCTAGCCATTCTATCAAAGACAGAGCCGCTTACGCGATAATAAAAAAGGCGTTAGATGAAGCTCACATCAGCAAGGAAACCACTATCATCGAATGCACTAGCGGCAATATGGGCATTTCGCTAGCGATGATATGCGCTACTTTGGGGCTTAAAATCATACTCACAATGCCAGAGTCAATGAGTATCGAGCGGCGCAAGATGATGGCACTTTTTGGTGCAAAACTCGAACTCACCCCAGCCAGCGAGGGTATGAAAGGTGCTTACGAGCGGGCTTTGGCTTTGCATAAAGAGATAAAAAACTCATTCATTCCAAGTCAGTTTGAGAATTTAGCCAACAAATTCGCCCATAGAGAAAATACCGCTGTGGAAATCTTAAACGATTTGGACGGAAAGATTGATTATTTTGTCGCGGGCTTTGGCACAAGCGGCACGATAAGCGGCGTGGGCGAGGTGCTGAAAGAAAAATTTGCAGATAAGGTTAAAATCATCGCCGTAGAGCCAGCCGCATCGCCACTTCTTAGCGAGGGCAAGGCGGGCGGACACAAAATTCAAGGCATAGGTGCAAATTTTATCCCCAAAATCCTTAACCAAAGTGTGATTGACGAAATTCAAACCATCAGCAACGAAGATGCCATCGCTACCGCAAGAGAACTTGCCCTTAAAAATGGCTTAATGGTAGGCATTTCAAGCGGAGCAAATGTCTTTATAGCCAGCAAGATAGCCAAAGCAAACCCCGATAAAATCATCGTTACGATACTCAACGACACAGCCGAACGCTATCTTTCCACAGATTTATTTGCTGGAATTTAAAGACTGATGAGCCAAACGGCTCATCTTACAGCGACAAAATTTAAGCAACTTCTTGCTGTGTGCCTTTGCGAAAACACGCTCCGCGGGAGATTTGCGACAAAAACCCAAGCAACGCTTTTTACGAAAAAGTGCCTAAATTTCAAGGCTTTTGCCTTGAAAGTTCAAAAGGGTGTGAGAAAGTTTGCCGTAAAAACAAAGTGCAAAAGCGAAAAAAACCATTTAGCCCGAGCGAAAGATTTACGAAAGCAAATCAAAATTTTGCTCGTGTTAGATAGCACATTAAAAGAATTAAATTTTTCTTCTGCAAGAATTTAGCCTTAAATTCAGCTTCAACGCCTAAATTTACTTACTTTCCGCGGCTGCGGCGAAAGGCATCGTAAATGTTTGCCAAAATTTCTTTGGAAAAATCCTTTAAATTCTTGTTTGTGTCGCATTTTTGGTGTAAATTTTCTAAAATTCTTTGGTCGATTTTTTTTATCTGCGCGATGACGGCTTCATCGCTCGTGTCGCTTATGTCAGAAAACAGCACGCGGATTTCTCTGCCCAAATCCCTGTAAATTTCCTCACGCGCCTCAGGGTATAAGGACGCTATGTGCCTAATGATGGGCATATTGATAAAAAAAAGCATTTTTGCCTTGCATTCCTTACAAACATTTTGAGAGCGTTTATAGCACTTGTCAAAGCACTATCCCCGAATTTGTTAAGCAAGAAAAGTTCCAAATCGCTGAATTGAGCAAAAATTCGCGTGGATTGAGAGAAAATAGGAAAATTTGGTTGCAGGGGTGGGATTTGAACCCACGACCCCCGGGTTATGAGCCCGATGAGCTAACCACTGCTCTACCCTGCGAAATGAGCCTTTGAGGGCTTAAAGCCACGCAAAAAGCTGTAAAAAGACATTTGTTGAATTTGACATTTTAGAAATGCCACAAAAAAGGGCATTTCAAAAAAGATAAATCAAAACAAACGCTGTAAAATAGAAATTTGGATGGGGAGGAGGGATTCGAACCCCCGAATGACAGGACCAAAACCTGTTGCCTTACCGCTTGGCGACACCCCAAAAAATTTTTAAAATGTGATTATAGTCAAATTTGATTTAATTGTCAATAAATTTAAGTTATAATTGCTATTTTTTAAAAGGCAAGCAAAACAAGGCAAAGGTTTGGAAAGGATAAAACAAATGTTCGTAAGCGTAGAACAAGCGATTAAGGATTTACAAGAGGGCAAAATGCTCGTGATGGTTGATGCTGAGGACAGAGAAAATGAGGGGGATTTGATTTTTGCGGCGCAATTTTCAAGCAAAGATAAGGTAAATTTCGCCATAACACACGCTCGTGGCGTGCTTTGCGTGGCTTTAAATGAAGCCATTGCCCGTCATTTCGAGCTGCCCTTAATGGTGCGCGAAAACACCTCCACTCACGAGACGGCTTTTACCATAACCTGCGATGCAAAGGACGCTTTAACGGGAGTTAGTGCTTATGAGCGCGACAAAACCATACGCATTTTTGCCGATAAGGGCGCAAAGGCTGATGATTTCGTGCGACCAGGGCATATAAACCCGCTCATAGCTAAAAAAGGCGGGGTTTTAGAACGCACAGGACACACAGAAGGCACGGTGGATTTGTGCCGCTTGGCAGGGCTTACAGAAGCTTGCGTGATTTGCGAGATAGTAAAAGATGACGGCGATATGGCGCGCAGGGCGGATTTGCTTGAATTTTGCGACAAATGGGAGCTAAATATGGTAGCCGTGAGCGACATCATCGAATACCGATTGAAAAATGAAAGCCTCATCAAAGTAACCAGCGACACTCAAAGCACCATAGCAGGCTTTAATGCCCGTAAAATAGCCTTTACAGACCACAAGGGTGCACAGCATATCGCCTTTGTCTTTGGCGCGCTAAAAAGAAGTGAAAATGTCAAATTTCACATTAGCGGAAGTGATTTTGAGCTTTTAACCTCCCAAAAATTCAGCGAACTTTTAGAGCAAATCGCATTTTTGTCCCAAAATGGCGGAGTTTTAATCTGTATGCAAAGCCAAAAGAGCAGTAAAATCGAGTTTAAAAGCTATGGCATAGGCGCGCAAATCCTACGCCACTTAGGCATAGAGGAAGTTAAACTACTTGAAAAAAGCCAAAAAGACTTTGTGGCATTAGAGGGCTTTGGGTTAAAACTTAAAATTTAAGCAAATTTGAGTAAAATGCACTCAAAATTCCTTTTTAAAAGCATTTGCAAGGCTTAAATGCTACAAAAGCCCTAAAATAGCAACCATTCAAGCAGTGGCATTGAGACAAAGGCGAAAAGCACGCCAAAAGCGATAGAACTAATGGCTAAATTCGTGTCTAGTTTGGCTTTGAGTATCATCGCTGCTGCTAGTGCCATCGTTGGCATAGCACTTTCAAAGATAGCCACTATCGCAGATGGCGTTATAGTCGTGTTTGTGAGCTTTAAAATGCCCACAAAAATCAAAGGCGCAAGCAGCATTTTACACACAATCACCACAGCAGTGCTTTTGTAGCTAGCTTTAATGCCGTTAAACCCCAGCCCCAAGCCTATCGCAAAGAGTGCCACAGGCGTGGCAGCCCCGCCAAACAAGCGTATAGGCTCAAAGATAAATTCAGGCAAATGCACGAATTTAAACGCAAAGCCAAGAGCAAGGGCGATGAAAGGCGGAAAGGTAAGCATTTTTTTGACATTTTGGGCTAAACTCGCCTTTTGTTCGCTCGCAAGCGCCACGATAAAGGGCGCAAAAAGCGACATAGGCAGCGCAGTGGCAATCGCATCGTAAAATATCACTTCGCTGATGAACTGCGGATCTTTGTAAAGGGTTTGGATTATAGGAATGCCGATGAAAAGGGTGTTTCCAAAAGATGAGAGCAAAAACATACTCACCAGCGTGGCTTTCGTAAAGCCAAAAAGCCGCCCAAGCCCTACGCTCACAAGCCCCGCAAGCAAGCACGAAAAAAGCCCCACAAGGACAAAAACGATGAGCGAAAAGTCAAAACTCAAATGATAAGTGCGCTCGAAAATCAAGCAAGGCAGGGCAAAAACGATGGTAAAGTCCAAAAAGGCTCGGGATTGTTTGTTTCTCAAAACGCCTATGCGCTTGGCAGCGTAACCGCCCATAAGTAGCGTAAGTATGGTAAATAAAGGCACAAAGATGAGCATAGCTTTTCTCTTTTCGTCAAAATGAGCGTTTGAGCTTAATGAGCCTTTTGAAAGCCTAAATTTACAAGGCTTAATTTTAAAAAAGCCTTGCTTAAAAAGGTTTTTGAATTTAAGGCATTTTGCTTTAAATTCAAAAAGGCTTTTAAGCACTTTTTCGTGCTTAAAAGCCTTTTGCTCGCACTCGCACAAACGCTTTTTAAAAAACGGCGTGATTATAGTGCAAAAGAGCTTAAAAAAATCTTAAAAGCGAGATTAAATTTGAATTTTTTGCAAATTTGTGTAAATTAAAGCGTAACGACAAAGGCAAACGCGAAACTAGGTGAATTTAAATCTGCTTTCACGCAAATTTTTCGTTTAGGGTAATTTGCGCTTTAAAAATTTAGCCTTTGCCCTTTTTGGCAAAAACAAGCAGAAATAGGCGAATTGCTTCGCCTATTGTGCTAGAATTTTCGTCCGTTTTTGCCCGCGATGATGAAACGCAAGGCGTTGAGCTTGATAAAGCCCTCGCCGTCTTTTTGGTTATACACTTCATCTTCTTCAAAGGTGCAGTAAGCCGCGCTAAATAGGCTGTCCTTTGCGCTTTCGCGCCCGATGACACTGACATTGCCCTTGTAGAGTTCTAGCCTCACAAGCCCATTTGCGTGGCGTTGGCTCTCATCGATAAGTGCTTGGAGCATTAAACGCTCGGGGCTAAACCAAAAGCCATTGTAGATAAGATGCGCATATCGGGGCATTAGCTCGTCTTTTAAATGCGCAGCTTCCCTGTCTAGCGTTATGCTCTCTATGGCGCGGTGCGCTTTGTGCAGTATAGTGCCGCCGGGCGTTTCATAACAACCGCGTGATTTCATACCCACAAAGCGATTTTCTACCAAATCAAGCCTGCCTATGCCGTGCTTTGCGCCAAGCTCGTTAAGTTTTGCCAAAAGTCCAGCTGGACTGAGTTTAGCTCCGTCAATAGCCACTAAATCGCCGTTTTTAAACTCTAACTCGATGGTTTCGCTCTCATTTGGCGCGTCTTTAAGGCTCTTTGTCCAACGCCACATATCCGCTTCTGGCTTTAATGCTGGGTCTTCAAGCACTAGCCCCTCGTAAGAAATGTGGAGCAAATTCGCGTCCATCGAGTAAGGCGATTTGCCCTTTTTCTTTGAAATGTCAATACCGTTGCGCTCAGCGTAGGCAAGCAGCTTTTCGCGGCTGTTTAAATCCCACTCTCTCCACGGCGCGATGATTTTTAGGTCTGGGTTAAAGGCGAGATAGCCTAGCTCAAAGCGCACTTGGTCGTTGCCCTTGCCTGTGGCGCCGTGGCTTACTGCGTCTGCTTTTGTCTCATTTGCGATGAGTGCTTGTGCTTTGGCGATTAAAGGGCGCGCAATGCTCGTTCCTAGCAGGTATTCGCCCTCATAAAGTGCGTTAGCGCGAAACATAGGAAAGACAAAATCGCGCACAAATTCATCTTTCAAGTCCTTGATATAAATGTTTTCAGGCTTTATACCAAGCGCAAGAGCCTTTTTTCTCGCTGGTTCAAGCTCTTCGCCTTGCCCTATGTCCGCTGTAAAGGTTATAACCTCGCATTTATACTCATCTTGTAGCCATTTTAAGATGATACTCGTGTCAAGTCCGCCAGAGTAGGCTAAAACTACCTTTTTTACCTCGTTTTTCTTGCTCATTGTAAGCCCCTTTGTGTGAATTTCTCACGCCAAAGTTGTGGCGTGAATTTTGTGTGATTATAGCGAAAATTTTTAAATTTATCGCTTTAAGAGGCGTTAAAAAACATTTTAAATTCAGTTTTGCTTTGTTAAACTAAAATTAAAACGGCAAGCGTTAAAAGCCATAAATTTAAACGCTAGTTTCAAGCCAACGATTGCGTGGCGTAACTTTTTTCAAAGTCCCATTTTATGGGGGTTTAAAATGTTGTTTGGGTCAAAGGCTTTTTTTATGGCGCGAAACAAATTCATCTCAGCCTCGCTAAATGCGAGCTTCATAAAAGGCGCTTTACTCAGCCCTATGCCGTGTTCGCCGCTTAGCGTTCCGCCCAAATTTACCGCAAGTTTGAAAATCTCCGTTATCGCCTCGTGTCCCTTTTGCACTTGCTTTTCATCGTTTTTATCAGGTATCATCACATTTGTATGGACATTGCCATCCCCCGTATGCCCAAAACAAGGCACTTTAAAGCCATATTTGCTTGAAATTTGCTCTATACCCTTTAAAAGCTCAGGCAGCTTGGAGCGCGGCACGGTAATGTCCTCGTTGAGTTTGAGCGTGCCGTAAATGTTAATGCTTTGCGAGCAGTTGCGCCTAGCAAACCAAATGTCAGCCGCCTCTGCTTCATCTTTTGCTACGCGAAATTCACGCGCGTTGCAGTCTTCAAAGCTCTCTTTAAGCACGGCTAAATCGCTTTCTACGCTCTCTTTGACATTGCCATCAACATCAGCGATTAAAATCGCCCCAGCGTCCGTTGGCAAGCCTTTGTGAAATTTTTGCTCCACAGCTTGTATGCTTAATCTATCCAAAAACTCCATAGACACGGGCGTTACGCCTTTTGAGAGCGTTTTATACACCGCATTCATCGCACTTTGCACGCTATCAAAAACGCCCATAGCCGTTTTTTTGAGCTTTGGCAAGGCGATGAGTTTGAGCGTGATTTCTGTGATGACGGCAAGCGAACCCTCGCTAGCGATGAGAATGCCCGCTATGTTGTAGCCTGCGACATCTTTTATCGTGCGTTTGCCCGCACGGATTAGCTCTCCGCTTGGCAAAACCGCGCGAAGTGCCATTACATAGTCTTTTGTTATGCCATACTTTGCCGCACGCATACCGCCAGCGTTTTCGCTGACATTGCCCCCAAGTGATGAATACTCCATACTTGCAGGGTCAGGCGGATAAAAAAGCCCAAATTTCGCCACTTCTTTTTGCAAGGCTGAATTTATCACGCCCGGTTGCACTCTTGCAACTAAATTTTCTAAATCAATCTCTAAAATTTTATTCATATATTTTTCAAAGCCAAGCACCAGCCCGCCATTGACAGCCAAAGCCCCGCCCGTAAAGCCAGAGCCAGAACCACGCGGGATAATGATGATTTGATGAGCGTTGCAAAATTTCAAAATCTCGCAAACATCGTTTTCATCGCGTGGAAACAGCACGCCATCGGGCAAAAAGCTCTTTCTCGTGGCATCATAGCTATACGCACGCCTGTGCGCTTCGTCAAAATGAGCGTTATCTTCGCCTAAGAGTTGCTTAAAAAAGCGTTCAAATTCAGCTTTCATTTTTTCGCTCCAAGTAGCCCTTCGTAGTAGCCATAATAATCCTTAATCCTGCTTTGCTTGACATTGAAAACATTTTTGCGGTAGCTTGTGATATTTGAGTAAAAGGGCGTTTGCGGGGTAGTGCTTGTCGTGGCGAGCGGCTTTTCAAAAAGCGGCGTAAAGTCTTGGCAGTCGATGAACTGCACCTTGTTTTTTAGCACAAAGCCCACTATACCAAGCGCATTGTTAGCGCAAAAGAGCTGAAAGTCTTCTTTTTTGGGGCTTACCTTGAATTCGCGCACCATATACGCGCCCAAAATGTCAGGGTGTATAAAATAAATCTCGCTCAAATCCCCTACTACTTGCTTGTAGCTCGCTTCATCTGGCGCTATAAGCAAGGCTCTATCATAAAGAAAATTCACAAGCACTTCATCGCCCGTTTCTACCTTGACATCAAGTTCTGGCAAGGCTTTTTGAGCGAGCATTGTAAAGGGTTTGAGTTCGAGTTTGGCGAATTTGCCGTCCTTTGCCACGACACTTGCCCGTGAGATGATGGAAGTAGCGTTTTTGATTTGCTTTACTACTATCGCACTTGCCCCGATGACAATATTTGGCTCATCTTTGATAAGGATAAAATTCTTATCAAGCTGAGCGACACGACTTGTTATCACTTTGGTGTCAAACGCCCATAAATTCACGCTTATAAGGCAAAAAAAGAGAAAAAATTTAAGCAAAATTTATCCTTTCGTTTGTAAAATGCTAAATTATAATCTTTTTTTCTTGCTACTTTACAATTTTGCAAGAAAATTAAATTTTTTATTGCTAAATTTAAGATAATTTTAAGCTAACTAAGGCTAAAATTCAAAAGTCATTTTTTTTAAATTCAAAAAGGGTAAATTTTGAAAGCAATTTTTTGCAAAGGCTTCAACGCTCATTATAACAATGCGATTTTAAATATGGCTATAAATTCAAAGCTAAACTCCGCTGATTTGCACTTGACAAATGGGGGGGGG